>NZ_VYJH01000007.1:0-184475 GCF_008709855.1 Halospina sp. K52047b
GCCGAGTTGGCCAGCCAGGAAGGCATCAGTACGGCAACCTTGTACAATTGGCGTAAAGCCGCCAGAGAGCAAGGTGCCGTTTTGCCATCGAACTCAGCCACCCCCGAGAAGTGGAGTAGCGAAGAGAAGTTCCGCATTGTGCTGGAGACCGCCCCAATGACGGAGGCGGAGCTCGGTGAATATTGCCGCAAACACGGTCTGTACCCGGAGCAGATCGAGGCCTGGAAAGCCGCCTGTGCGGGGGCTAATGCCCAGTCTGATGAGCAGGCCAAAAGGAACCGGCAAGCGACCAAAGCCGAGAAGAAACGAACCAAAAAACTTGAGTCGGAATTGCGACGCAAGGACAAGGCTCTTGCGGAAACGGCGGCTCTGCTGACGCTGTCAAAAAAAGCCGAGGCGATCTGGGGCCCCAAAGACGAGGACGAATGACCAGCCTCCCGGATCGCCAGCAGGCCATTACTCTGATTGAACAAGCGCAGAGTAGCGGAGCCCGGCTGGAGAAGGCTTGTGCCTTGCTGAACCTGACTGTACGCACTTATCAGCGCTGGACGACTGACAAGGGTGTCAAAGCGGACCAGAGGCCATTGGTGCCCAGAGCGGCGCCGAGCAATAAACTGACGAACCAGGAGCGCCAGGCCGTGGTATCGCTGTGCAATCAGAAAGAATATCGAAGCTGCCCGCCGGCGTTTATCGTGGCCGATCAGCTGGATCAGGGACGCTACCTGGCCTCGGAGTCAACGTTCTATCGGGTTCTGCGTGAGTACGATCAGGTGCACCCCAGAGGCCGACAGAAAGCACCTGAGAGCAGGCGCCAAGCGACCACACACAAGGCGACACAACCAAACCAACTGTGGTCGTGGGATATCTCATGGTTACCGGGCCCGGCCAGAGGCACCTGGTTCTACCTGTACCTGATGCTGGATGTGTACAGCCGCAAGATCGTTGGCCATGAGGTCTACGACAGCGAAACCGGAGAGCTGGCCAGCGAGTTCATTGAAAAGGCGTACTGGCGTGAGCATCTGGCAACGAAGGACAAACCACTGGTGCTGCACTCTGACAATGGCAGCCCCATGAAGGCGTCGACCTTCCTGGAGAAACTGTACGACTTGGGCATTACGCCCTCGAAAAGCCGCCCCAGAGTGAGCAATGACAATGCCTACTCGGAGTCGCTGTTCAAAACTCTGAAGTTCCGCCCGGGGTTCCCGACAAACGGCTTCACAACAATCGAGCAGGCCCGGGACTGGGTGTTGGCGTTCGTGCGTTGGTACAACACCGAGCATCGCCACAGCGCCCTGAATTACGTGACACCACAGCAGCGCCATAACGGCGAAGCTGACCAGATCCTGGTCCAGCGTCAACGGGTTATCGAGGCTGCGAAGGCTGAAAACCCGCGCCGCTGGTCCGGTGATATTCGAAAACTCAGCTTGCCGGAATCAGTGACTCTGAATCCGGAAACGGCGGTCAATTGTTAAAGAGCTGATGACTTAAACGCGACATCTACGTTGACAGACACCGCATATTACTCTCGACGATCGATGCAATCATGCCCCCAGTTAATCTTTTTTCAGACCTAAATTTATCTTTAAGCCCCTTCTCGATCTGCCTCACCCTCTCCCGAGTCAAATTTAGACAATTACCTATTTCTTGAAGCGTCTCCTTTTCCTCAGTAAACCCCCATCGACGGACAAAAATAAACTCTTCATTGCTACTTAAATTTTTTATAAATGCATCCAAATCCTCGATCAAAAGCGAATCGAGGGCTTCTATAGTTAATCCGTCTACCTTACTAGGCAACAAAACAGAACTTTTAAAGCCTTCAAGATCAACCTCACCTCTCAGGGCCTTGACAAGCTCACTAACACAAAGCTTCTTAATATTTAGTGCGCCAGAAATCGCTGCCTCTCCAATACCGTCTACCTGTACAAGCTCCTTCTGGTTGAGTGTAATCAAACTACTAACTGACGTACCTAATCCCTTACTCTCCAACTTCTTAAGAGCCTTAAGGTCACCTTCCTCCAAATTCATTAGATTTAGATAAACCCGGAGCGACAGGTTATATAATTCATCAAAATCCTCGCACTCCAAATTTTCTCCTTTATGAGGCCCTATGGAAGTCGAAGATTCAAAATCGTCCTTCATTTTAGAAAAAAGTTCAAAATACTTCGTTCCAAAATATGGAATTTTACGTAATTCACTTTCTTCTAACTCAAGAATCTCAGCGACTGTCGTTTCCTGACCACGCCCTATATATCCTTCTCTTACACCAAACGCTAAGCGTTGCATAACCTTTCTGTGGCCATTAAAACTCTCAACCTCTAATAATGGCATATCAAAATATTGGATATTCATTTAGAAGCCTTTCTCACCTTACTCAATTTCGCCAGAAAAAGGGATGGGGATTTAAACTCACGTAATATCTTTTCCTTTTCGCTATCTGCCAAACTCTCAAAATCATTACGACTCCTTACCAAATCAACGTAATGACGAATCAGTTCGCGCTGTTCGTTGGGTTCTTTCTCAATATCAGGCGGCAACCGCACTTCTTCTGATTTTAAATCGATATTGGTATTCAATTCATTTAAATGCAATTCTTTTGACCCACCAAGTGCTCCCGATTCATTTTTGGTAAATTCGCAGGTGGATGGATCCACACCTAAATCCTCAAGTTCATTTTCAGAAATATAGGGCAAGAACCCAAAGCTCAGCCCGGAACTTATTGCTCTTAAACTGGGAGAAATATAATTTTTCTGTCTGTATTCATCGATAAATTTATATACCCGTTCATAAAAAATGGACATATTTAAATCATCACCAAATGCCGCCTTGAGGTATCCATAATATGAATCGAAATGCGTAGCAATCTGATCAGGGGACACACTTTCTAGATAGACCTCCAATTGATGGATTTGAGGAACATACATCTCAGAGGCGTAAAATGCGGTAAGCTTTTCTATAAGATTTGATCTAGAGTTTAATCTAAATTTTAAGTTCTCAATTAAGTCAAGCACTTTTGCGGCTGACTCACTATAGAGTACGTCAATTGTTGAATCATGGAATTTAGGATCTAGTTGGTTGACTTCGTCATCGTTTTCGATTGCTTCGGGTTTTGTCCTGTTCACTGCGCGAGCAAAGCCCGTGATCTGCTCCAGCCTCTCTAGCGAACCCACGAAATCCAAAACATCCACAAAGTCCTTATTCGCAGTTTTTCGCAGCCCCCTTCCGAGCTGCTGTAACCAAACGGTTTGAGACCCTGTATAGCGCATAAACACAAGTAAGTTGGCCTCAGGAATATCTACTCCCTCGTTAAATAAATCACATACTAGAATAAATCGATAACTATCTTCTCGAAACTTCCGAAGATTTTCTCTTCGAGAGTCCTCAGATTGCTTGGAGTGAACATAAGTAGCAGACCCGAGCTCAAAGAACTTGATAAGATGGTTAATGTGATCAATATTTCTACAAAAAACGATGCCTTTTACAGGATCAAGTTGCTTATTATCGATGGTTTTCTCAATGATTCTAACGACCTCCTCATCTTTACGATGAAGAAATAGTCGTTTATCTAAATCTGAAACTGAAAGTCCGGTTTCTAGTTGATCTATTTTGCTTTGATCTAGATCATCAAGTAGAACATGATACCTAGGAAAAGCTAATTTTTTATTTGCTAAAGCCCATACCAGATCGTACTTTCCGATATGGCCATCCTCACCCCCAAAAAATGCGTTCACATCTTTGTTATCCCCCCGAAAGGGCGTTGCCGTTAGCCCAACTAAAAGCTTTGGTGCGAATGCCTCGACAACCTGACTATAGGTCGATGCTGGAGTATGATGCGCCTCATCAACTATAATAAAATCAAATTGATCACTTCTTAATTGACTTAATCGCGAGTACAATGTATCGAAGCTAGCAAATACGAAACTTGTGTTTTCAGGCGCGGCACCAGAGAAACATGCACTAAACGTGAAATCACCAATCCCAAATACGTTTTTAAAAGCAGTGACGGTCTGTAGTAGTATTTCAACTTGGTGGGCAAGAAAAAGAACTCTTGAGTCTTTCTCCATTAATTCTTTCATCAACAACGCAACAGTATAGGTTTTACCTAGTCCTGTCGCCATTTCCATCAGAAGTCTATTTGAACCAGACTTATATTTTTCGTAAGACTCCCTTATTATTTCCGATTGGTATTTTCTTGGTTTAATTTCTCTCCCTATTTCAGAATGCTTTACATGCCACAGATTCTGTAATTCATCCCGATCCACCAATTCCAGACCTAGGCGGAGAGCCCTAACCTTAACTTCATTGGTAAAGTATGAGTTTGTAACTAATATGAGATTTGAAGCTTTTGCTAACTTGGCGCCGGCTACCAATTGATTTAATGCCTTCACGTCGACTTGTGTACCGAGAGCTCTTTGCTTAACTTCAATGGCAAATTTCTTGCCGTTTCTGTAAGCGAATATATCAACCCCTCCATCACCTGACTTAAAATCTTCGCCAAGCTTGGTTATATATGCGTCAGACCAACCTGCACTAAGGAACAAGTCCCTTACAAAGACCTCAAATTCGCTATGGTGGAGGGAGTCAATTTCCTTAAAATTTTCTATTTTCATTTTTCCTTCCCGGTGAGCCGAAGCTGTTTTTATAATCACAGATACATAAAAACCGGCTGATTTCTCTGAGTAGTGAGTTCGTGGCGGCACTGCCTATATATTGATCATTGCTTTTGGATGAGGGTGGTTCTCCGATCTTTCGTAGTTCAAGGCCCTGAATCTGGCTCACTCTAAGGCAATGATCACTGGGCGTTTACACTGTTACTCGGAAATTTGTAGCAAGCCCCGGTACGAGAGACACGAGGGGACGTTACACTAACGCGACGCGATACAGGCACGCGATTGAAACGCCAATGGGTGGGGCGCTTTTGATCCTCAAAATATCAGCCTAGCTGAAGGGCAGTCCTTGGTCCATGCATTGGTTTGAATTGCTGTTTTTTCGGAGCTGATGGCGGAATTGCGGTTTGCGCGCCAAGCCGTATGAAGTCAGTACGTAAGGAGTATTTTCGGTTAGGTGATGCAATGCGGCATCACCCAAACGGTCCAGTTCTACCACCTGATAAAGTAAGTCGAACCTCAGGTGCCAAGGGTATGAAGTCAGACGCATTTAAGTACGCCCGCGCTAACATACTCCGTCACAGCATCGGCCAGCCGGTCCAGCTCGGCCAATCTGTGTTGCTGATAATCGGCGATTGCTTGGTCGTTTTGTAGCCCGGCCCATATCAGCAGGGTGTCGCAGGCCTCGGCGTCATCAAACACCCCATGGATGTAACAGCCAGCTATGGCCTGATCCTGGCTAACCGCCCCATCCGGCCTTCCATCCAATGACGCCAACGGCCGCTCCAACGCACTCCCGGTCGTCACCCCATTATGAATCTCATACCCACTCATCGGCGTCCCGCTCTCCGCAAACACCCCGGTCACGCGCCGCAGTTGCTTCCCTTCCTCCAGCCGCGTTTCAAGATCCAGCAGGTTCAGGCCGTCGGTTTCGCCGGGTTCGCCTTCGATGCCGTCCGGGTCGGCGATGGTTTTGCCCAGGATTTGGAATCCCCCGCAAATCCCGAGCACCTTGCCGCCGTAGCGCAGGTGGCGCTGGATGTGTTCGTCCCAGCCCTGGGCCTTGAGCCATTCGCGGTCGGCTCGGGTGCTTTTGCTGCCGGGGAGGATGATGAGGTCGGCGCCGGGTTTGGGTTGGTCGGGGCCGATGAACTGGAGGTCCACCTTGGGGTGGAGGCGCAGGGGGTCGAAGTCGTTGTGGTTGCTCATTCTGGGGAGCGCGGGGACGACGACTTTGAGGGCGTCTTCGTCGGCCTCGGTGCCGGTGAGGCCGACGCTGTCTTCGGCGTCCAGGATGAGGCCCTGGAGGTAGGGGAATATGCCGGCGATGGGTTTGCCGGTGTAGTCTTCGAGCCATTTGAGGCCGTCTTCAAGCAGGGCCGGGTCGCCGCGGAAGCGGTTGATGAGCAGGCCGGTGACGCGGTCGCGTTCGGACTGGGACAGGAGCTGGAGGGTGCCGACGAGCTGGGCGAAGACGCCGCCGCGGTCGATGTCGCCGACGAGCAGTACGGGGAGGTCGGCGGCTTCGGCGAAGCCCATGTTGGCGATGTCGTTTTCGCGCAGGTTGACTTCGGCGGGGCTGCCGGCGCCTTCGACGATGATCACATCATAGCGGGCCTTGAGGGCTTCCCAGGCGGCCATGACGCTCTTGCGGGCTTCTTTCTTGAAGCCGTGGTAGTCGACGGCGTCCATGTTGCCGTAGACCTGCCCTCGCAGGATGACCTGGGCGCCGCGGTCGGTCTGGGGCTTGAGGAGCACGGGGTTCATGTCGCTGTGCGGCTCGATGCCGCAGGCCAGGGCCTGGAGGGCGGTGGAGCGGCCGATTTCGCCGCCGTCTTCGGTGACGGCGCTGTTCAGGGCCATGTTCTGGGGCTTGAACGGGGCCACGGAGATGCCCTGGCGGTGGAGCCAGCGGCACAGGGCGGCGACGATGGTGCTCTTGCCGGAGTCCGAGGTGGTGCCCATGACCATCAGCGATTGCATGAGGTGTTGCCTCCGTTGTGCGCGTTCCCTGTAGGAGCGAGCTCTGCTCGCGATACCCTTTGCAGGAGCTTGCTTGCAAGCGATAGTGCCAGAGAGGGTATCGCGAGCAAGGCTCGCTCCTACGGTAGATTGATTCGCTCGCGATATCGCTTGCAAGCAAGCTCCTACGGGTCAGGAAATCGCGGGCGTGCCCGCTCCTACAGTTCGACGCCTTTCTGGGCGCGGACGCCGAGGTCTTTGAAGGCGTGTTTGACGATGGTCATGTCGGTGACGGTGTCGGCCAGCTCGATCAGCTCTTTCGGGGCGTTACGGCCGGTGACCACGACGTGCTGCATCTCGGGGCGGTTCTGGAGGTCGTCCAGGACCTGGTCCAAGTCGAGGTATTCGTAGCGCAGGGCGATGTTGAGTTCGTCGAGCAGCACAAGGCCGTAGCTGTCGTCCTGGAGCATGCGCTGGACTTCTTTCCAGGCGTTTTCGGCGGCTTCGACGTCTTTTTCGCGGTCCTGGGTGTCCCAGGTGTAGCCCTGGCCCATGACGTGGTAGTCGACGTTGGGTTGGTCGCGGAAGAAGCGTTCTTCGCCGGTTTGCATTTTGCCTTTGATGAATTGGACGATGCCTACTTTCATGCCGTGGCCCAGGGCTCTGGCGGCCATGCCGAAGCCGGAGGAGCTTTTGCCTTTGCCGTTGCCGGTGGTTACGAGTAGGACGCCCTGGTCTTTCTGGGCGTTGGCCATGCGTTCTTCCATGACCTTCTTCTTGCGGGCCATGCGTTGGGCATGGCGTTCCGGGTCTTTCGCATTCTCTCGCATCGTTATCGCTCCTGGCCTTTAAAAAGTTCCGCCACCAGTTTGGGGGCCGTGGGGAAGTAACCGTGGAAGTAGCTCGCTGTGAGTGAGCCCTGTTTGAACACGCGCTCCCCTTCACTGCCGTTTTTCTTGGTCGTTCTCATGGCCGGTTCCCGTTCCGTTTCGAGTTCGGAGTGGTGGAAGGTGTGGCCTCGGAGTTCGCCATTGTCGGTGTTCAGGGACTGGATGCCCAGTGCCTTGAGTTTGGGGGCCATGGAGACTTTGCCGGGCATGAGGGCGTAGAGGCTGTGTTCGGTGCCGTCTTCCGGGTCGGTCATGGTTTCGGTGCAGGCCATGAGGCCGCCGCATTCGGCATAGATTGGCTTTCCGGCCTGGTGGTGGGCCTGGATGGCCTGTTTCATGGCTGTGTTGGCGGCGAGTGCTTCTCCGTGGAGTTCGGGGTAGCCGCCGGGGAGCCAGAGGGCATCGGCGTCCGGGAGTTCTTTGTCCGCGAGGGGAGAGAAGAACTTCAGGGTGGCGCCCATGGCTTCGAGGAGTTCGGTGTTGGCCCGGTAGATGAAGGCGAAGGCGGCGTCCTTGGCGATGGCGATGGTGGTGCCTTCGAGGAGCCTTGGCGGTTGTTCGGGTGTTGTTGCTTCCAGGGTGACCTGGGCCGGGAGTTGGTCGAGGCCGGCTTCTTTCAGGACTTCGGCGGCGGCGTCGAGTTGTTGATCGAGGTCGGTGATTTCGTCGGCCTGGACGATGCCGAGGTGGCGGTCCGGGATGTCGAAGGCCTCATTCCTCGGGATGGCGCCGAGGAGGCTGATGTCTTCGGGGAGGCTCTCCTTGCACAGGTGGGCGTGGTAGCCGCTGCCGGTGCGGTTGGCGATGACTTCCTTCACTTCCAGATCATCGCGGTAGCGGGCGAGGCCCAGAGCAATCGCGCCGAAGGTCTGGCCCATGGCGTTGGCGCCGATGACCGGTAGCGCGGGGATGCCGCAGGCGACGGCCATGTCGGCGGTGCTGGGGTCGCCGTCGAAGAGGCCCATGGAGCCTTCGACCAGTATCAGGTCAGCGGTCTGGGCGGCTTCGGCGAGGCGCCAGCGGACTTCGTCCATGCCGGTCATCCAGCCGTGGACCTGGTAGACCGGGTTGCCGGAGGCCCGTTCGAGGACCATGGGGTCGAGGTAGTCCGGGCCGTGCTTGAAGACGCGGACGTTGCGGCCTTCGTTTTTGTGGAGGCGTGCCAGGGCGGCGGTGACCATGGATTTGCCGTGGCCAGAGCCCGGGGCTGTGATCATGGCGGCGGCGGTGGTGCCTGTGATGGTCTGGGTGTTCATTGAATTCAGCCTCGGTTAGTCTTGTTCCCTGTAGGAGCGAGCTTTGCTCGCGATTGTTTTATCGCTTGCTTTGTCTGGATCGCTTGGATCGCTTGCAAGCAAGCTCCTACAGGGGGGTCATTTTTGGGGGTTCTTTCCGTCATGACGGCACGAATACGGGAGCCCCATCCACCTCCGCCCACGTGAGGGGCTGGCCGTAGAGCTGTTCGAGGGCCTTGGGTTTGAGCATGCTTTCGGCCTCGCCCCAGCAGGCTTCGCCGTCCGGGTACAGGAGCAGGAGGTGGTCGCACCAGCGGGCGGCGAGGTTGAGGTCGTGGAGGCACATGACGACGGTGTGCCCTGCCCTGGCCTGTTCCGAGAGCAGTTCCATCACGGCCACCTGGTGGCGGAGGTCCAGGTGGTTGGTGGGTTCGTCGGCGAGCCAGATGCTGGGGCTCTGGGTCAGGGCCGTGGCCAGGGCGACGCGCTGGCGTTCGCCACCGGATAGGGTACTGACGGAACGATCCGCCAGGTCGCTGAGTTCCAGGCGTTCCAGGGCCTTTTCGGCCATTTCGAGGTCGTCGCCGCCTTCGAGCTGCCAGGGGGACAAAAAGGGGTGCCTTCCGATCAGGGCGGTTTCGAGGACGGTGGCGGGGAAGCCGTCCTGGCGTTCCTGGAAGACGAGGCCGAGCTGCCGGGCGATGGTGCTGCGCCGCATCTGGCGCAAAGGGGTGTCGTCGATCCGCACTTCCCCGCTCCTCGGGCGGTTGAGGCCGCCGAGGGTGTGCAGCAGGGTGCTCTTGCCGGCGCCGTTGGGGCCGAGGATGCCCCAGGTCTGGCCGGGTTCCATGCGCAGGCTGAGCGAACGGCCGTCGGCGCGCTCGGGGATGTCGATGATGAGATCGCGGGTCTCGAGCACGGCCATCAGCGACTCCGGTACAGCAGCACGAGGAAGGTCGGCACGCCCAGCAGGGCGGTGATCACACCCACGGGGAGCTGTTCGGGGGCGATGACGATGCGCGCGAGCGTGTCCGCCAGCGTGAGCAGTGCGCCCCCGGCCAGCGCGCAGGCCGGCAGGATGAGGCGCTGGTCGTTGCCCAGCACCAGCCGGAGCATGTGCGGCACCACCAGCCCCACAAAGCCGATGCTCCCGGCAGTGGTCACGGCCAGTGCGGTGAGCAGGCTGGCGAGCACGTAGATGGTCCATTCCAGCGGGCGCACGGCCACGCCCAGCGCCGCCGCCTGTAGCGGGCCACGTGCAAGGACGTTGAGGCTGCGCCCGAGGGGGATCACCAGCAAGCAGACCAGCGCCAGCGTGATCAGCGCCGGCCAGGGGGTCTGGGCGTAGGTGAGGTCGCCCATGAGCCAGTAGAGCATGCCCGGGAGCTTGTCCGTCGGGCCGATGGCCAGCATCAGTGTGATCACCGCGCCCCAGCCGGAGGCGACCACGATGCCGGTGAGCAGCAGCCGCGCCGGGGTCCAGCTGCCGGTGCCGTGGGCGAGGCCGAAGACCAGGAAGGTGGACAGCAGCGCGCCCGCGAAAGCAGAGCCGGAGAGCACGGCGGTGCCGGTGCCGGCGAGCATGGCGGCGAGCGCGCCCACCGAGGCACCGCCGGAGACACCAAGCACGTAAGGGTCCGCCAGCGGGTTGCGCAGCAGGATCTGCATGAGCGCCCCGGCCACCGCCAGCAGGCCCCCGGTGGCGAACCCGGCCAGTGCGCGCGGCGCGCGCAGCTCAAAGATGAGGGTGCGGTGCAGTTCACTGCCCTCGCCCAGGATCACCGCCCAGAACTCGCCGGGCGCGATGGTCACGCTGCCGATGGCGACGGCCATCATTAGGGCCAGCAGCCCCAGCAATACCAACCACACCAGCGGCAGAAAAGGACGCCAGGCGGAAATGGCCATGGAGGCGCTGGCCCGGTGCGCGACGGCCTCAGCGGCGTTCACGGGCGGTCTCCAGTTTCTTGCACAGGGTGGCGCCGCCTTCCAGCAGGCGTGGTGTAGGCCGCTGCAGGGTGGACGGCGGCACGAAGAAAAGGTTGCCCCGCTCGGTGGCGGTCAGCGAGCCGTACTGTTTCCATTCCTGCAACCAGTCCCGGTTCTGCTCGCCCATGCCGCCGGCGACGATCGCCTCCGGGTTCCCGGCCAGCACGGATTCCCGGTCGATGCGTGGCACCAGCCGGTCGAGCTCCGCGTAGATGTTTTCGCCACCGCACAGTTCAATCACTTCGTGGATGAAGTGCTCGCCATTAACCGTCATCAGGGGCTGATCCCAGACCTGGTAGAACACTGGCACCGGATCGGCATCACCGTATTCATCACGCAGCGACTCGATCCCGGCGCGGAACCGATCGGCTTCCCTGTAGCCCACCTCTTTGGTATCCGCCAGGGTCGAGAGGCGCTCGATGGCGCTGGCGATGCCCTCGAAATCCCTGGGCTCGAGGTAGTACAGGGTGAGGTCCAGCTCTTCCAGCCGCTCGGTCTGTTCCTTGGGGTTGCCGGTCACCCAGACAATCACCAGGTCCGGCGACATGCTCAGGATCCGCTCGACATCGAGCCGCTTGAGGCTGCCGATGATGGGCAGTTCCTTCGCGGCCTCGGGGTAGTCGCTGTAGTTGACCACACCCACCACGTCGTCCCCGGCGCCGGCGGCGAAGAGCAGCTCAGTGGCGCCGGGCGAGAGGCTGATGATGCGTTCAGCGGGGCTGTCCAGGCAGACCTCCTTCCCACGGTCATCCGTGGCACAGACTTCCGCGTGGGCCATCGTGGTGGCGACCAGAAAGAGAAGGGCGATGGCGGTGAGTCGGTGCAGCATCCGGATCACTGGCTGTTCCCCTTGTCGATCATGATCATGCGCCCGGTTTCCGGGTCCCGGTAGACCTGGCCCATGGGCTGGAAGCCTTCACCGGATTCGCCGGCGCCCTCGGGCAGCTCCGGCATCTCACGGCCCGCCTTCACGTCCACGCCGCTCTGCTGCGGGTCGTTGGCCCTTTCGGATGCGGCCAGCGCCACCATCAGGCCCACGGCGAACACAAGCATGATATCAGCCAGGTTCGCCAGCGGGCCCATGGGGTCCTCGTCGGTGACGTCGAAACGGCTGCGGCGGTACTCCGGCACACTCATGCGCTGGCCTCCTCCAGCCGTGCCATGGCGCCATCGTACCAGCGGCGGCGCATGCGCCCGAGCAGGAAGCCGATGATGCCGGCAAGCAGGCCGAGGACGGTGGTGTTGAAGGCCACGGTCACCGCCTCCGCCAGCACGTCGAGCTCACCGCGCCCGAGCGCGGCCAGGCCCGGGCCGAGCGGGATCAGGGTGCCCATGAGGCCCATCATGGGGCCGACACGAGCGATCAGGTCGGCGCGGTCAATGCGGCGCTGGGCGCGGGCGGCGAGGGATTCCGTATCACCGCGTTCGATCATCCGGCGCAGGCCGCCGGTGCGTTCACCGATGGCCAGGCCAGTTTCCCAGAGCGCCAGGGCGATCAGCGCCAGCAGCGCGATGATCACCGGCTCCAGGAGGAAGCTCACCATGGAGTCCATGATGTCGAGGGTTGCGGATGTAAACATTGCTTGCCTCCTTCAGGCCTTATGAGAGGCGTCGACCGGCGACGACACCACCACCGAGAAGCAGCAGGACACCACCGCCGATGAACCACGGAAGCAGGACCTGTCCGCCCTCGGCCGAGGCCTTTTGCGCATCGGGTTGCTCGGACGTTTGTTCCGTTTTCTTTTCCGATTGCTGCTGGGCCTTCTCTTCGGCTTCCTGCTGCTTGGGTTTCTGTTTCATAGTGACTTCGCGCATGCTCACCGGCTGGGCCTTGCCGGACTCCGGCGCCTGCATGCGCGCGGCATCGAGGACGGCCCTGAAGTCTTTCTTCAGCTCGGCATCGCTCAGGTTCTCGGCCACCCACTGCATGGTGGGGTGGTCCGGGCGGGTGTGGCCGCTGCCGGGCAGGCCGTTCTCGACGACGAGTTGGGCGAACTCCTGGCGCAGTTTCTTGAGGGTTTCCTCGTCGGGCTTCCAGAAGCCGCGATGCGCGGCCACCAGTGTGATCGCCTGCATGTGGGTTTTGACGTGGACGTTGTGGTCCTTCTCGAGGAACTTATCGAGACCCAGGTTGTGACGGTCCTCGAAGTAGACCTCGTTGATGTCGTCCCAGACGGCGGATTTCACCACGTCCGGGCTCGTCACCTGCCAGCCCCAGAGGTTGTCGAGGAAGTCCGCGGACATGGTGCGTGCGCCGGCGTAACCCTGCTCCATCAGCGGTTTGATCCACTGCGGGTTCAGGTTCTGGCCACGCAGCTCGCTTAGCAGGGCCTGCTGCAGGGATTCGACCCTGGGGTTGTCGGGGTCGGCGTGCATTAGGACGCGGTTGGTCGGGGCCTGGCCGGTTTCGTGTTCCACGGCCATGGAGAGGCCGCCCTGGAAGTCGAAGCCGTCGTCGTTGTCGAGCAGGCCGTAGACGTGGCTGGCGCGGCCGAGGTAGGTACGGCCGACGTCATCCAGGCGGTCCTTGAACGCATCGTGCGCGGGGCGGCCGCCCTGCTTGTCGCCGCCGAAGGCATAGCCCATGCGGCGGGTGTAGGCGTCGGCGACCTTGCCGCGGTCGTCCCAGGCGCCGGAGCGGTCCGCGAGGCGGTTGACGCCGGCGCCGTAGGAGCCGGGGGCGGTGCCGAAGACGCGCAGGGCCGCATCCGAGCCGGCTTTCTGGGCGTCAGAGCCGTTGGCCATCATGGCCTTGGTGTCGGCAACCCAGCGCGCGGCCACGTCGTTCTTCGCGAGGCTTTCACTGCCGGGGTCGCGCATTTCCTCGGGCAGCGGTTCCATGGCGGCTTCCAGGGCGCGGTCCAGCTGCGGGTGCTTGTTCATGATGGTCTTGTAGGCGCCATCCAGGGCCAGGCGCGAGGCCTGGTCGAGGAGCACGAGCTGGTCCTCGTAGAGGTCGCGGAACAGGCCGGAGGTGGTGAAGAGTGCGTCGCGGCGACGGGCCCGGTCTTCCAGCGGCATGCGCTCGAGGCCTTCGACGATGCCACGGGAGTTCCACTTGGGCTTGATGCCAAGCATGTCCAGACCGAAGGCGATCATCACGCCTTCATCACGGACGGTGTCCGAGGCCCAGAGGACGATGGCTTCACTGCCCTCGGCCTTGGGATCGCCCTTGTTACGGGCGTCCTCGGCCATTTCCGCGCCCAGGGACCAGGCAACGCGGGTCGGGACCAGGTCGCTGGAGAGAGCGTGGAAGTTGCGTCCCGTGGGCAGTACCGCCGGGGTTCGCACGGGGTCGTTGCCCTCGCCCGGGGGGACGAATCGGCCATCGAGGCCGGCCATGAGGTGGTCCATCTCTTCGCCGGGGGAGGCCTTGAGCTTCTCGCGCCATTCCGGCTTGGGCTCTTCGTCGTCACCGGCCATGGAGTTGAGCATGGTTTCGATGCCTTCCTGTTCCCAGTCACGCCCGAAGACGTGCAGGCCCAGGGGCATGAAGCTCTCCTGCATGGTGGTCAGGTAGTGGCCGACCTCGTGCACCAGGAGTTCGTCGTCCACGTCTTCCAGGTGGACGGTTTCCTCGTCGTGGTGGTGCTCGTGGCCGTGCTGGTCACCATCCTCATGCTCATGCGCGTGGGCGTGTTCGCCTTCCGGGTCTTTGTTGCCCTCGGCATGTTCGTGATGGTGCTCGGACTCGGCGTGTTCCTCACCTTCCTTGTGCTCTTCCTCGCCTTCTTCACCCTCTTCGTGGTCCTCTTCCTCGCCGTGGTGATGCTCTGCGGCAAGCTCCTTCTCAATGTCCTGGACCATGTCCAGTTCCTTGAGGCGCTTGCGCAGTTCCTTCACGGCACGGTCGCGCGAGGAGGAATCCGGATCGTTGGAGGACTCCCAGGTTTCGACGAGCTGGCGCAGTTCCAGCAGGTTGTCGTAGAGCTTGGTGGTTTCCAGCGGCGGCGTGAGGTGGCTGATCATTACGCCCATGGCGCGGCGCTTGGCCTGGATACCCTCGCCCACCCCGTCAACGATGTAGGGGTAGATGAGCGGAAGGTCCTTGCCCAGCAGCTCCGGGTAGTCGTCCTCGGCCAGGCCCGCGCGGCGCCGGGGCAGGAACTCGCGCGTTGAGTGGCGGCCCAGGTAGACGAGCGCATCCGCGTTGAAGTCCTTGCGCAGCCACTGGTAGAAGCCGAGGTACTGGTGGGTGGGCGGGAAGGTGGTGTTGGCGTGCAGCAGTTCCTCGCTCACTTCCCAGCCACGCGGCGGCTGCGGGCCGATGAAGACGTTACCGAAATGGATGCCGGGGAACAGCATCTCGCCTTCGTGAACCATGGAGCGGCCCGGCGCTTCGCCCCAGCCCGAGAGGCCGGGGATGCCGGTGCGGATCAGGGCATCGCGGATGCTGGTGACCTTCTTCGTCGAGTTCTGCTCATTGCGGAGAACGGCGCGCCAGCCGGTCTGGTACTGGTCGAGCAGGTCCAGAGCGCGCTGAGTGGCGTCGTGCTCGTAGTTGCGCAGCATGTGGCGCAGGTCCTTCACGCCGTTCTTGAGCAGGTCATTGCCGAGCTTGGTATGGCCGTTGTTGGCGGCGTTCTTCAGCTGGGCGTGGAGGTAGCCCACGGGGCCGTGCTGCATCTCCGCCTGGACAGCTTCCGGCAGTTGCTTGAAGCGCTCCAGGTAGGTCTCCTTGCTCACGGAGGGCACCTTGCCGGCCAGATCTTCCAGGCCGGACTGCTGGTCCGGCAGGTTCACGCCGCGATTCTGGATCTCATCCAGCAGGGCTTCCGGGGACTCGGGAAGCTCGCCCGTCTTGTAGCCCTCGGCCTTGAGCCGCTGCAGGATCTCGAACAGGGATTCCGGGACGTTGAGCTTGTCCGCGCCGATGTTCTGCCGGCCCGGCGGGTGGTTGTAGTAGACCACCGCAACACGCTTGTCCGAGTTGTCCTTTGTCTGGAGCGTGACCCAGCGATCCATCCGGTTCGCGAGGGCGTTAACGCGCTCGGCCACCGGCGTGGTCAGCGTGAGTTCCACGCCCGTTTCCTCATCGATGCGCGGCGGCTCAGCCACCGCCAGCACCATGGGCTGGCTGATGCCCTGGAGTTCGGGCATGGCGAGCTGGTAATGCACCGAATCCCACGGCAGCCCTTCATCGGAGAGCAACCACTCGGGCTTGGTGAGCTTGGAGATGCGGATCCCCTTGATGACCGGCACATCCAGGTTATTGAACGCTTTGGTCACGGCTTCGCGGCCATCGCCACCGCCAACGGTGAAATACTGCAGGCTGACGATGCCGGACAACGTAGCCGGCTGGATCCGTTCCTCCAGCGTCTTCACCGCTTCCACGCTCGCCCCACCCCAACGGGCCAGGATGGTGAAGCACTGGATGCCACGCTCTTCCATCTGCTCGCAGGCGGCGTCCAGCAGGTCCCGATCGCCGGGGCGGTCGCCCGAATCCAGGTCCAGCAGGGCCACGGCCGGGCCTTCCTCCAGGTTGAGGGAATCCGGATCGGCACTGGCTTCGCCATTACGGTAGTACCGGATGGGCTCGCGGGGCTTGGGTTCCGGCACCTCGATGTCATACCCGGCCTGGGCCAGCGCCCAGCGGAAGAGGCCATCCATGTGCTCGGGGCTGCGGCCCTGGTAGAAGGCGCGGCCGGTGAGCCATTCCGCCTGCTCCGGGTACTGCTTGCGGCGTTCATCCAGGTGCGCGGCGGGGTCCTCGCCGGGTTCAGGGTTCGCGACCATCTCGTTGATGGTCCTGTCCGAGAGATCCGCCATCACGCGCTCGCCCTCGAGCCGGGAAAGGCGGGTTATGCCGCGCTTGCTGTTCATGGCCATGATGGGCACGTCCGCCCCCGGCCCCTGGTCACGCACCAGCCGGCGGATGCGGCCGGACTCCTCGCCAAAAACGGCGGCCAGGATGAGCGCGTCCGCGTCGCTCCAGAGGCTGACCACCTCGTCATCGGGGAGCTTTTTCAGCTGCTCTGGCGTCCGGAGCACAATCTCATGCTCCGGAAAGGCCTCCAGGTGCCGCTCCGCACCCGCCGCCATTTCGGCGGAGGAGCGGTCGGAGACGATACCGACGATGGTGGCGGCTGTGGCCGACATACTCGTCAGCCCCAGTAACAGACATGTAAGTATCAACATCCGTGTGAGGGAGCGCATTACTTAGCTCCGTAACTGATAGTGGCGTAAACCGCACGGCCCGCAGCGAGATAGTCAAACTCTGGCGTAAAACTCCGGCTGGTGGTGCTGTAGCGCCGATCAAAGACGTTATCCACACTCACACTGAGCGAGAGAAGGCGGGTCACGTCCATTCCGGCTCGGAGATCAAGCCTCCCAAAACCAGCGAGGACTTCGCTGTTCTGCGGATCGTTGTAACGATCGCCTTCCGCGATGAACGAGGCACCCAAGTGATAGTTGGCGGGGGTGTAATCGGCGTCGATCCGCACGCTGCGCTTCGAGCGCCGCTGCAGCCGGTTTCCTGTAGAGCGGTCTTCGGGATCCTGAAAGGTAACGGCGGAGGTCACCTCGAAGTTTGACATCGAAACGCCACCGGAAAGCTCCAGGCCGTCGATTCGTGCCCGTTCGATGTTCTCCGGCTGCGCACTGATCAGGTTATCAACATCCGTCCTGAACAGCGCTACGTCCCAGAAGACGGATTCCCGATCCGATCTCAATCCAACTTCAACGGTTCCAGAGGTTTCAGGCTCCAGATTCGGGTCACCAAAACCCGGGTAGTAAAGATCGTTGAAGGTTGGCGCCCTGAATGCGGTCCCGTAACTGACTCGCGCGCTGTATACAGGGCTCAGATCGTACCCCAGCGCCACTGCCCCGGTCGTTTCTTCACCAAAGGCCTCGTTGTCGTCCCAGCGCCCACTGAGCTGCAGACTAGCGGCTCCAAACTCGCTCAAAAGCTGAGCGAAGGCAGCCTTGTTGCTGCGACTGTCTTCCTCGTAGGGCTCACTACTATCAACATCGTCCACACGGTATTCAGTACCGGCAATCAGTTCATGATTTTCGAAACGGAATGTATTCTCCCATCGCGCTGTGCGACTTACCGTATCGAAGAAGCTGGGACCAGCGGCCCTCTCATTGTCCTGCTCGTCCCGTGCCTCACTGAGTTGAATGGACGTTGTCCAGTTGCGAACGACGGGCGTACTTGCCTTTACGCCCAGCGTCCTCATATCGAAATCGGTCTCCCCACCGAAAAATTCAGTGTTTCCACTGCTCTGGAGGCCTACAACGCCAAGGGACGCACCATTATCAAATCTGTGGCTCACGCTGAGGGTCCCTGCTGCATTCCGGAAACCCTTGTCTTCACCCCCGGGCTGCAGGTTGGTGCCATCCGTGTCGAGGTAGTGGCCCTGAAGACTGTATCGGGTGTCACCGCTCTGGCCGCTCACACCCCCAGTGAATTGCTGGGTGGAAAAACTGCCACCCCCCATCTCAATCCACTGTTGGTCCTGCTCGTCACGCGGCGTGGTGAACCCCTGAATAACGCCGCCAACGGCATCCGATCCGTAAAGCGTTCCCTTGGGGCCACGGACAACCTCGATACGTTGAAGCAACTGCGGTGGTATGTATTGCCACGGCGCACCGCCGGTAGTGGCGGAGCGGATCCGGATGCCATCCAGAAGCAGTATCGTTGATTCACTGCTGGTTCCCCGCGTAAAAACGCTGGTGTTCTTACCGAAACTCCCGCTGGAGGTGACGTTAATGCCTGGCTGCGCCTGAAGAACATCACCGAGTCCCCGGGGATTACGCTGCTGTAGATCCTTGGAATCAATTACCGTCACAGAAGACAGACTCTCACTGACGGTCTCTACGCCAAGCGTTGAGGTGACAACCAGAGGATCCATATTGAACGCAGCGACCTGAGTGGTCCCATTCGTCTCCTGCGCCGTAGACAAGGACGCAGAAAGACTGATTGCAGCTGCCAGAGGCAGAATGGCCTGTCGGTTGGTCATGGTGTAACTCCCTGTTGCCTGCTGCGCTTCCCCGCACAGCATTGCTGGACGCGTCGCGGGGGCAGACTCAGGGTGACAGGCGGCGGGAGGTTGAATAGTGCGCAGCGTGAGCCGCGGGGGAAGATCCGGCCGGCCTGTCGTTGCCCTCCGCAACGCATGGCGATCCCTTCAGGCCGGTCTACGGGCTGATGAGCGGATGCCCATGGCATCCCCAGCGACCGCCTTCCCATGCTTCTCCGGCACAGTGGCGTGATGGCCGCCTTTGACTCAATCACCGTTGCGGGGGCAGCGCCGGCCTCGCTGCTTCATGCAGCTCACCGGCTTCCCGTTTCATCCCTGCCACAGCAGGGACACCTGAAAGTGGATCGAACCCTACCAAGGGCCCATGACCGGGTCAACTCAGCCATGAATGCCAGAACCAGCCACCGGGCACGGGAAGTACGGATGACGGGCGGCTTGGACTTCCACCTGGCGCTGGCTATCATAGGCCGCCTGACGATTAACACTGGACATTGGATGGAAGGGATTTGCTGAAAACTCAACTCAGGGAACTCGGGCAACGCCTGAGCTGGACCGGCTGGTTTCTGTTAGCCAATGGCGTACTGGCTCTTCTGGTTGGCCTGCGTTATCTGCCCTGGATCACCATTCCAGACGGTACCACCGGCATCTATGTCACTTTCCTGTACCTGGCGCAGTTCCCGCTGCTGGCACTGGTCGCCGGCCTGCCGCTGCTGGTGATCGGACTCATCCCCAGCCGCCGGCTGCTCATCGCTTTGGGGACAGTGTATGCAACGGGCGCTCTCGGGCTCCTGCTGATTGATACCGTCACCTATGCCCAGTTCCGTTTCCATCTCTCCGGGTTTGTTCTGGATATGGCCCTTAAGGGTGGCACCCAGATCTTTGCCTTTCCCTGGCAGATGTGGGCCATAGCCGGCGGCGCGACGCTCGGGCTGCTGCTTCTGGAGCTGGTCATGGGCATCTTCCTGTTCCGGCGGCGGCCACGGGGGCGCTGGCTGGCACTCGGTATTGCCACCGTCTTTGCCGGCCAGCTGGTTGTGCACGGCTGGCACGCCTGGGCGGATGCCAACCACGACAGCCGCATTACCTCAATCACCCGGGCCATGCCGCTGTATTACGGCGCAACCGCCAAGCGTTTCATGGAAAAGAACGGACTGGTGGACCCCGAGGCCATCCGGGAACAGAGCGCTGCCAGCGCGCTCACCACTGGCGGCGGCGGTGGCCAGTTGGATTACCCCACCGAGCCCCTGAGCTGTGAAAGGCCGGCCGAACGCCCCAACGTGCTGGTGATCGCGATAGACGGCGCCCGCGGCGACATGGTCGATCCCCGGTGGATGCCGAACATCCATGAATTTGCGGGCAGGAGCCTGCAGTTCACGGATCACTACAGCAATGGTAATGCCACCAAGCCGGGCATTTTCACCCTGTTCTATTCACTGCCCAGCGGCTACTGGGAAGCGTTCACCACCGCCAAACAGCCGCCGGTGATGATTACGCGCATGCAGGAACTGGACTACCGGATGAAGATCCTGAGCTCCGCGCCGCTGATCAGCCCCGCGTTCACCAAGAACGTCTTCGCTTCTGTGGACGATCTGCGCCTGGAAACACCCGGCGACAAACCCTGGGACCGTGACACCCGCATCACCAATGACTGGTTGGACTTCACTGCGCAGCAGAGTGAGGCCAGCACCGGTGAGCCATTCTTCGGGTTCCTGTTCTACGACACACCACACAACCACCGGGTGCCGGACGATTATCCGGTGAAATTCCAGCCGTACTGGGATCCGGTGAACAAGCTGGCCCTGGGCCCGGACTTCAACCCGGAACTGATGCGCAACAACTACAAGTCCACCCTGCATTTCGTGGACAATCAGGTCGGGCGCGTGCTTTCCGACCTCCGTGACCGGGACCTTCTGGATTCCACCATCGTCATGATCACCGGGGACCATGGCCAGGAGTTCAACGAATACGGAAAGAATTACTGGGGCCACGGCAGCAACTTCGGGCAGTACCAGCTGCACACCCCCATGATCGTGCACTGGCCGGGACGTGACAGCCGAACCATCGAGTACCGCACTGAGAACTTCGATGTTGCCCCTACGCTCATGGGCAGGGCCCTTGGCTGCAGCGCCACGGCCCCGGAGACCTATGCCACCGGCAACGGCCTGTTCCAGAAGCGCGAACGGGACTGGAGCATTGCCCACAGCTACATGGACTACGCGGTGTTACTGGACGATCACCGGATCGTTCAGTATGCCTCAGGCCGGGTGGAAACCGTGGACGATGAGCTCAATCCGGCGCCGGAGTTCCGGCCGGATCCCCGCACTATCAAGGAAGTGCTCCAGGAAATGTCCCGGTTCTACCGCTAGAGGGTCTGGAGCGCACGCGCCAGCTGTTCCCATTCGGGCTCTGCCCCAGGCAGGCCAAAGCGCAGGGCGGGCGGCGCCTCGAACACACGCACCAGCACCGCCTGCGCGGCCAGCGCCTCTGCGACCCGCCCAGGCTCATCATGGGGGCAGTACGCAAAGTACGGCGCACTGCCCCGGGGAGCCAGGCCGGCGCTCCTGAGCAGTGCGACGAGGCGGTCGTGCCCGTGATGAAGCTGGCTTGCAGCGGCTTTCTGCCAGGCCGTATCCGACAGGGCCTGCTGCGTCAGATAGCGCGCGGGGTGGCTGACAGCCCAGGGGCCAAGCAGCTCACCAAGCGAGCCACAGAGCCCGCCAGGTCCGAACATCAGTCCGGCCCGCAGGCCTGCCAGCCCGAAGAACTTGCCCATGGAACGGTACACCACCAGTCCTTCACGCCCCGTCTCAGGCACCAATGTCTGAGTCGGCTCCGCGTCGATAAAGGCTTCATCCACCACCAGCCAGCCCCCATGGGCCGCCAGTTGCTCGTGGCAGGCCATCAGATCACGGGCCATCACCGGCTCCCCTGTGGGGTTGTTGGGATTGATCCAGACCAGCGCATCCAGCGCGGCCAGCTCCTCATCGCTGGGCAGGGTCGTGAACGGGATAACCTCATGCCCAGCAGCCCGCCACCCTTCGGCGTGTTCAGCATAGCCCGGGTCCGGCACGCCGATGCGCCCCGGGGCCCTTAATCGGGGAAGGGCCTGTATCGCGGCCTGGGTTCCGGCCACGGGAAGACATCCGGCATCGGGCGGCGCACCGGCCCAGTGCCGTGCCTGAGCCGGTAGACCGTCGTCCTCCTCCGGGAGCCGCTGCCAGACTTCAGCCGGCACCGCTGGAACCGGCCACGGCCAGGGGTTGATGCCAGTCGAAAGGTCCACCCACTGGCCGCGGGGAATCCCCCACTGCTGTACCGCCTGGTTCAGTCGGCCACCGTGTGTTGCCATTACCACAGCCCTCCCCGGCCCAGAGCTTCCACCAGCACCGTCACGATGGCCACCGCAAGCATCCAGAGCACAAGACTGCGCTGGATCAGCGTGATGGCGGATGGGATGGTAAGCGCATCGGGCAGCTCGCCATGGCCGAGCAGCGGCCGCTCACGCCAACCGTCGTGATAGGGCGCACGCCCGCCAAGCCGTACGCCCAGCGCGCCCGCGCCGGCTGCCATCACCGGACCGGCATTGGGGCTCTCCCATGCCCTGGCCTGGGTTTTCCAGCACCTCAGTGCCATCCGCGTGCGGCCCGCAAGCGCGTACCCCAGCGCGGTCAGCCGCGCGGGAGCCCAGTTCAGGGCATCATCCAGCCGGGCCGCCACCCTGCCAAAGCGGTTGAACCGGTCGCTGCGGTAGCCCCACATGGCGTCCAGTGTATTCACGGCCCGATGCAGCAACAGCCCCGGAAGACCGGCAACCAGGAACCAGAAGAGGCTCGCGAAGATCGCATCCGCGCCATTCTCCAGCAGGGATTCCGTCGTAGCCTTGGCGATGGCTTCTTCATCCAGCCCCCGGGTATTGCGGCTGACCATCATGCCCACACGTTCACGGGCCGTCTCCAGATCCTCATCCATCAGTGGCTGGTAAACCGCCATACCGTGCTCCGCCAGGCTGCTGTGGCCGATGCAGACCCACAGAAGAATCACCGCCACGACCAGCCCATAGGGCCACGGCAGCGCCGACGCCACCAGGGCAACGCCGATCACCGGCAGCACCACCAGCACGGTTGCCAGCCCGCCAGCCAGGATGCCGCCCCGCCCAGAGGGATTCAGCGCAGCTTCAATACGGTCCGCATACCAGCCCAGGCCTACCAGTGGATGCCACCGGCGGGGCTCGCCCACCAGAAAATCCAGAACGAGGGCCAGCAGGCAGCTCAGAAGCGCCACTGCCATCACAGAAACTGCCGCACCAGCGCCGCCGCTACGAACCCTGCGCCGATGGCCGGCAGGGAGCGGCCCGTGGCAACCATGATCACCGCCGTGGTCAGCAGCGCCGCCTTGGCACCCAGATCCCCGGCGAAGGCCATGGGCACGACAATGGCGATCAGAACGGAGCTGGCCATGGCATTGATGAAGCTCTCCACCCGGCGGCTCAGGGGGACCCGTGCCATCAGGAAGGCGCCCCCGAAACGGGTGCCCAGGGTCACCAGAGACATGATGAGAATGATGGCCAGGATGCCGAGGGTTGTGGTCTCAATACTGGTCATGATGCGGCTCCAGCCAGAAGAGACCCACAACGCCACCGGCCAGCGCGCCCACGATCACATGGGTGTGCGGCGGCAGCCATCGCCAGGCGAGCACCGCCGAGATGCCCGCCACCGTCCACGCCACCAGGATCCGCCGTGATTTCGGCCCGCCCAGTGCCATGGTCAACAGGAAGCATCCCAGCACCATATCCAGCCCGAAGGCTTCCGGGTTCTGAACAAGCCCGCCGAAATAGCCACCGAAGAGGGTACCCGCCACCCAGGCCATCCAAAGCACCAGACCACCACCGAGGATGGCTTCCAGATTCTCGCGCCCGGCCTGATACTGCTGGAAGGAGCGCGCCCAGTTGGCGTCGGTCAGCACCAGCAGTATGCCGTAACGCCGCGCCGGCGGGAGCTTGCGGAGCATGGGGTAGAGCGAGGCGCCCATGAGGATGTGACGGGAGTTGATCGCCAGCACTATGGCGACCAGGGGAATCAGCGAGACCTCCTGCCCCCAGAGCCCCAAAGCCGCGAACTGGGCGGCACCGGCGAAGACGGTGACACTCATCAGGCCCGCCTGCCACGGCAGCAGCCCCGCCTGCCCGGCCGCCAGACCGAACGCGATACCGAATACGGTTACGAAAACCGCAATGGGCAATAACTGGAAGAACTCGGCTTTCACCTGATCGGGGTTGAGCCGATAGGTGTCCGTCTTCGCGTCAGTGGCCATGAGGTGTCCCGGGCAATCGGATGGATCGAACGGGGATTCTATAGCCCGGACAGTGCCCGGTAAAGGCGCCGCCCTGGCACTCCCGCAGTCTTCGGAGTAAGGTGCACCCATTTCAGCAATGCGATACTGAATGATGACCGACCCCTTCTGGCAGCTGCCCCTTCCGCAACCTTCCCGCGCCCACTATGACCGGGCCCTGGCCCGCCAGCAGCAGCTGACCAAGCCACCGGGCTCACTCGGGCAGCTGGAAGCACTGGCCTGCCACCTCTGTGCCCAGCAGCACCGCGACCGCCCGGCCGTGGACCGGGTGCATGTGGCGGTTTTCGCCGCGGACCATGGCATTGCGGCCGACGGGGTCTCGGCCTTTCCCCAGGAAGTGACGGCCCAGATGGTGGCCAACTTTGCTGCCGGCGGCGCGGCCATCAGCGTTCTGGCCCGCCAGCTGGGCGCCTCACTGGAGGTGGTCAATCTGGGCATGGCCCACCCGCTGCCGGACGATCGGGGCGTGACGGACGAATGGATTGCGGCGGGCACCGGCAATCTCATGAAGGAACCCGCCATGACGGCGGAGCAGCTGGAGCAGGCCCTGGAGGCTGGCGACCGCTCGGCGGCACGCGCCTCGGAAGCTGGGGCGGAACTGTTCATCGGCGGTGACATGGGCATCGGCAACACCACCAGTGCCTCCGCTCTGGCCAGCCTGCTGCTCGGGGCCCGTGTGGAGGAGCTTGTCGGCCCGGGAACCGGGCTGGATGAGGTTGGCGTGGCCCGCAAGGCCCGCCGCATCCGGGCGGCCCTGCAGCGCCACGGCAGCGACACGGACCCGTTCAATGCCCTCGCCTCGCTCGGCGGCTTTGAGATCGCCGCGCTTGCCGGCGCCATGATCGGTGCGGCCCACCGGGGAATCCCGGTCCTGGTGGATGGGTTCATCGTCACCGCGGCCGCCCTGGCCGCAACGCACCTGAGCCCGAACCTGATGGCCTGGCTGCATTTCTCCCACCAGTCCCGCGAGACCGGCCATCGTTACCTGCTTGGCGCCATGGGGGCCGCACCGGTTCTGGACCTGGACATGCGCCTGGGCGAAGGCAGCGGTGCCGCCGTGGCCGTTCCAGTGCTACGCTCTGCCTGTGCGCTCCACAATGAGATGGCAACCTTCACGGAAGCGGGAGTAAGCGATGGCTGACAGCGCCGAGCAACCGGGCACCTTTTTCGACCTGATCCGCCATGGCGAGCCGGAAGGCGGCCGCAAGTACCGCGGCCTGATCGATGACCCGCTGAGTGACCAGGGCTGGCAGCAGATGCAGGCGCAGGTTTTTGAATCGGATCAGTGGGATGCGGTTCTGACCTCCCCCCTGAAACGCTGTGCCGATTTTGCCGCCTCGGTGGCCGAGGCCCGGGGCCTGCCCCTGCTGGAGGAGCCGGACCTGCGCGAGATGAGCTTTGGTGACTGGGACGGGCACTCGCCGGAGGCGATCGCCCGGGAGACCCCGGAAGCGCTGCAGGCGTTCTGGCGGGATCCGGTCCACTGCCCTCCGCCGGGGGGTGAGAACATCAGCGTTTTCTACCGGCGGGTTGAGGGCGCCATGATGCACTGGCGGGAACAGCTGGAGGGTCAGCGTACACTGCTGGTGTGCCATGGCGGGGTTATCCGCATGATCCTGGGGATGGTCATGGCAACGCCGCTGGAGCATGCCATGGGTGCCGTGTCCGTGCCCTTTGCCTGCCGCAGCCGGATCCGGATGGACCGGATCGCGGAAACCAGCGAGTGGCTCAGCTGCCTGATTGCCCACCAGCCGGGGAACCCTTGAGAACCTGGGGCAGCCCGGCCACCGACAGCACTACCTGATCGCAGCGCTGGGCCAGCGCCTGGTTGAGCCAGCCCATTTCATCGCAGAAGCGGCGGGTCAGTGCGTCCATGCCGATCACGCCCAGCCCCACCTCGTTGCTGACGATCACCAGCGGCCCGGGGTAGCGTTCCAGCTGGGCCAGAAAGGCCTCGCGCTCGCGTTCCAGCGCGCCCTCCTCTTCTCCCAGAAGGTTGCCCAGCCAGAGACTCATGCAGTCAATCAGCAGGCAGGGTGCTTCTTCCCGGTGTCTTGCCAGGACGCCGCCCAAGGCCACCGGCTCCTCATCCAGCCCCCAGTCATCCGGCCGCCTCTGCTGGTGACGGGCGATCCGGTCGACCATTTCGCCGTCATCAGCAGTGGCTGTGGCCACGTACACCACAGGCCGGCCGCAGGCAGCTGCCTCGGCTTCGGCCAGGGCGCTTTTGCCTGAGCGGATGCCGCCCAGAATCAGTGTCCGGTTGCTCATCATCGGCTCCGTTTGCGGTGGCCCAGTGGCACCCAGAAGGGGGTCTCTTGCGAGCCGACTTCCTTCAGGGGGACCCCGTAGAGGTGTTCGAGCCGGTCTTCGGTCAGCAGTTCCGCTGTATTGCCGGCCTCCCAGGTGCCATCAGCGTACAGCATCAACAGGCGGTCCGCGTACTGGCTGGCGAGATTCACATCGTGCAGCGAGACCATGATCAGCCGCCCGCCATCCGCATAGTCCCGGAAGCGGTCCATCAGGGCCACCTCGTGGCGCACGTCCAGGTGGTTGACGGGCTCATCCAGAAGCAGGGCGCCGGGCTCCTGTGCCAGAAGGGTGGCAATGGCCACGCGGCGTTGCTCGCCGCCGGAGACCTGGTCCGCCCGAAGCTCGGCGAGCTCCAGCAGGCCGGTCTCCTCCAGGGCGCGTTCAACCGCGGCGTGATCCTCCCGGCGCAGCGGCCGCCACGGCGGCCTGTGGGCATAGCGCCCGGCACTGACCGTCTCGCGCACGGAATAGGGAAAAGCCACGTCCTGGTGCTGGAGGAGCAGACCGAGCCGGCGGGCCAGGACCTTGCGCGGCATGCGCCGGAGGTTCACGCCGTCGACAGCAACCTGTCCTGCCAGCGGCGGCACAAGCCCCGCCAGGGTGGCCATAAGCGTGCTTTTACCGGAGCCGTTCTCGCCCAGGACGGCCCAGAATTCCCCGGATCGGGCCTCCACCGTCACCGGCCTGGTGAGCGCCTGGCCGCGATGCCCGAACACAAGCCCATCCAGCTGCAGTGATGCCATCAGCCACCGATCCTTGTGCGCTGCAGCATGTAGAGAAATACGGGAATGCCCACGATCGCCGAGAGAATGCCGACCGGAATCGACCCCGGGATCAGCGGCAGACCGGCGATCGCATTGAGGCCCGTCAGATAGATACCGCCCACCAGAACCGAGAACGGCAGCAGTATGCGGTGGCGCGCGCCGACACGGAGCCGGACCAGGTGCGGCACCACCAGACCGACGAAACCGATGGGCCCGGCCAGCGTCACCGCCAGGGCTGTCAGTACCGCCGCCAGGACGTAGCACACCAGGCGCACCCGGTGCACCTCCACGCCCAGCACCGCAGCCTGTTCATCGCCACGCACCAGCAGATCCAGTGCCGGTGCCATGACCCAGCCGGCCACCAGTGCCAGCGCCAGGGCGACCAGGCCCCACCAGGGGGAGATGGAACGGGTCAGGTCGCCCATCAACCAGTAGAGCATGTCGTGCACGGAGGCGCTGGATTCCATCGCCAGCAGGAAGCTGATGACCGTGCTCCAGCCAGCGGCCATCACGACCCCGGTCAGCAGCAGCCGTTCCCTGGGCACCCGGGCATCACCGCCGCCGACCAGAAACACCACTGCCAGGGAGAAGAGGCTCGTCACCAACGCGGAACCGGAGATCCACCAGCCGCCCAGCCCGAGCAGCATGCAGACCAGACCGGCACTGGCGGCCCCGCCGGAAACACCGAGCACATAGGGCTCCGCCAGGGGCGTGCGCAGCAGCACCTGCATGAGCACACCCGCCATGGCCAGCATGCCCCCAACGGCAAACCCGGTCAGCAGCTCCGCCAGCAGGGCGTTACCCATCGTCCTGGATGGAGAGCTTGTCCACCGAGCTGGACAGTTCGTCTGCCGTGGCCGCATCGGCACCGAGCTTGATCATCAGGCGCAGGTCATTGGCCGAGTCCGCATGGGCCAGGGCATCCTTGTAGGTGATCCGGCCGTCGGCGTAGTGGTGGTACAGCGCCTGATCGAAGGTCTGCATGCCCGCCTCGCCGGATTTGGTCATCAGGTCCTTGAGTTTGTCCACCTCGCCCTTGCGGATCATGTCCTGAGCCAGCGGTGTATTGATCAGCACCTCGATCGCTGCGACCCGGCCGTTGCCGTCCGGCGTGGGGATGAGCTGCTGGGCCACGATGGCCTTGAGGTTGAGCGACAGGTCCATCCAGATCTGGTTGTGCACTTCCGGGTTGAAGAAGTTGATGATCCGGTCCAGCGCCTGGTTGGCGTTGTTGGCGTGCAGGGTGGCCAGGCACAGGTGGCCGGTCTCGGCGAACGTGACGGCGTATTCCATGGTCTTGGCGGTACGCACCTCGCCAATGAGGATGACGTCCGGCGCCTGGCGCAGGGTGTTCTTGAGCGCGGTCTCGAACGAGTCCGTATCCACCCCCACCTCGCGCTGGGTGACAATGCAGCCCCGGTGCTGGTGGATGAACTCGATGGGGTCTTCCACCGAGACAATGTGCCCGCGGCTGTTCTGGTTGCGGTAGCCGAGCATCGCCGCCAGCGAAGTGGACTTACCCGTACCGGTGGCACCCACGAAGATGATGAGGCCCCGCTTGGTCATGGCCAGCTCACTGATGATGTCGGGCAGGCCCAGGTCGTCCAGCTGTGGAATCTCGGTCTCGATCCGGCGCAGCACCATGCCGCACAGGTTGCGCTGGAAGAAGGCGCTGACACGGAAGCGCCCGATACCCCGGGCACTGAGCGCGTAGTTGCATTCGTTGTTCTCGTCGAACTCCCGCGCCTGCTTGTCCGTCATTGAGCCGTACACCAGCTCCCGGGTTTTCTCCGGCGTCAGTGGTTCCTTGGTGACCGGCACGATGCGCCCGTTGATCTTGACGCTCGGCGGCACACCGGTGGTGATGAACAGGTCGGAGCCGTTTTTATCGACTACAACCTTGAGCAGCTTTTCGAGTTCCATGACCGTATTCCCCGCCCCTTATCAGAAATTGTCCGGCATCTTGGCCTTGGCCTGGGCCTCCTCGCGGGAGATGGTGCCCTTCTGCAGCAGGTTCTGCAGGTGCTGGTCCAGGGTCTGCATGCCCAGCTGACCGCCCGTCTGGATGGCGGAGTACATCTGCGCCACCTTGTCCTCGCGGATCAGGTTCCGGATGGCCGAGTTGCCGATCATGATCTCGTGCGCGGCAACCCGGCCGCCACCGTTTTTCTTCAGCAGTGCCTGGGAGACCACCGCCTGCAGAGATTCCGACAGCATTTGGCCTGGGCCTCCTCGCGGGAGATGGTGCCCTTCTGCAGCAGGTTCTGCAGGTGCTGGTCCAGGGTCTGCATGCCCAGCTGACCGCCCGTCTGGATGGCGGAGTACATCTGCGCCACCTTGTCCTCGCGGATCAGGTTCCGGATGGCCGAGTTGCCGATCATGATCTCGTGCGCGGCAACCCGGCCGCCACCGTTTTTCTTCAGCAGTGCCTGGGAGACCACCGCCTGCAGAGATTCCGACAGCATCGAGCGTACCATGGCCTTTTCCTCAGCCGGGAATACGTCCACTACGCGGTCGATGGTCTTGGCGGCGGAGGTGGTGTGCAGGGTGCCGAATACCAGGTGGCCGGTCTCAGCCGCGGTCAGGGCCAGACGGATGGTCTCGAGGTCCCGCAGCTCGCCGACCAGGATGATGTCGGGGTCCTCACGCAGCGCGGAACGCAGGGATTCGTTGAAACCGAGTGTGTCGCGGTGGACTTCCCGCTGGTTCATCAGGCATTTCTTGGAGTCGTGTACGAATTCGATGGGGTCCTCGATGGTGAGGATGTGGTCGTACCGGGTTTCGTTGATGTAGTCGATCATCGCGGCCAGCGTGGTGGACTTACCCGAACCGGTGGGGCCGGTGACCAGCACCAGGCCGCGCGGGTTGGAGGAGATGTCCTTGAACACCTGGCCCATGCCGAGGTCTTCCATGGTCAGGACCTTGGAGGGGATGGTCCGGAAGACGGCGCCGGCGCCGCGGTTCTGGTTGAAGACGTTGACACGGAAGCGGGCGACACCGGGGACTTCGAAGGAGAAGTCGGTCTCGAGGAACTCTTCGTAGTCCTTGCGCTGCTTGTCGTTCATGATGTCGTAGATCAGCCGGTGCACTTCCTTGTGCTCCATGGGCGGCAGGTTGATTCGCCGGACGTCGCCGTCCACCCGGATCATGGGGGGCAGGCCGGCGGAGAGGTGGAGGTCGGATGCGCCCTGTTTGGCGGAGAACGCAAGCAGTTCGGTTATATCCATGGTGCCCTCAGATAGAACATCGCAGAAAGACTTCGGGGTTTGTTGCGAAAACGCCCGGACTACGAGCCAGACGCCAGCCTCGCCTTGGTTTTTACAGGGGCAGACGTTACTTTATGAGCCGTCACATTCCCCCGGGCAGAGCCAATGATCAGCATAGCAGAGAACCTCGAAAAGGCAGCCACGCGCATCCGTTCCGCGGCAGAAGAGGCTGAAAGGGATCCGGCAGGCGTGCAGCTGCTGGCCGTGTCCAAGACCAAGCCGGCGGAACTGCTCCGGGAGGCCGCCGAGGCGGGGCAGAAGGCGTTTGGGGAGAACTACATTCAGGAGGCGCTGGACAAGATTGAGGCGCTTTCGGATCTGCCGGATCTGGAGTGGCATTTCATCGGGCCGCTGCAGTCGAACAAGACGCGGCCGGTGGCGGAGCATTTCAGCTGGGTGCACAGTATTGATCGCGCCAAGGTGGCGCGGCGGCTGAGTGAGCAGCGGCCTGAGGGCATGGCGCCGCTGAACCTTTGTATTCAGGTCAATATCGATGATGAACCGACGAAATCCGGCGTGCGTCCGGAGGAGGTTCCGGGGCTGGCGCAGGAGCTGAGTGGGCTTGAAGGGTGCCGGTTGCGGGGGCTGATGGCGATTCCGGATCCGGCCAATCCGGCGGCGGTGCAGCGTGAGCGCTTCCGTGAACTGGCCGGTTTGCTGGCTGAGGTAAGGCGCGGCGTGGATAATGGGGCTCTGGACACTCTGTCCATGGGCATGTCCGGCGACCTGGAAGCCGCCATCGCCGAGGGCGCGACCATCGTGCGCCTGGGCACCGCCCTTTTCGGACCCCGCGACTACGAGGCTCAGTGATGCAACAGGATCCGCAGCAACCCGCCATTTCGTTCATCGGCGCCGGTAACATGGCCCGCGCCATCCTGGGCGGCCTGGTCGCCAACGGCTATGACCCCTCGCGGATCTGGGCCAGCGCACCGGAGGACAAGCACCTTCAGAGCCTGCGCGACGACTTCGGTATCTATACCACCACGGACAACCGCCACTGCGCCAGCCAGGCGGACATCCTGATCCTGGCGGTGAAGCCCCAGATCATGGCGGAGGCCTGCCAGGACATCGCCAGCGTGGTCCAGAACACCCGCCCCCTGGCTGTATCCATCGCCGCCGGGCTGGATTCGGAAACCATCGGCAACTGGCTCGGCGGTGACGTGCCCATGGTCCGCTGCATGCCCAACACGCCGTCACTGGTCGGCAAGGGCGCGACCGCGCTCTATGCCACGGACGGCGTATCCCGGGAACAGCGTGACACCGTGACGGATATCTTCAGCAGTATCGGCCTCGCCGTCTGGCTCGAGCGGGAAGAAGAGATGCACGCCGTCACCGCCCTCTCCGGCAGCGGCCCCGCCTACTGCTACCTGCTGGTGGAGTCCATGGAGGCGGCGGCGATCGACGCTGGCGTCCACCCGGACACCGCCCGCCAGCTCGCCATCCAGACCATGGCGGGCGCGGCGGAGATGTGCTCCCGTGGCGACGAGGCGCCGGAGCAGCTGCGGCGTAACGTCATGTCCCCCGGTGGTACCACGGAACAGGCGGTGGATGCCCTCGAGAAAGGCGGCATAAGGGACATCGTGAAAAAGGCGTTCAACGCGGCGAAGACGCGTTCGGCGGAGCTGTCGGAGCAGTTGAAAAAAGCTTTATAATCCAAGCCACTTAACACGTTGCCAACGGGGTAGCCGGGAGTCCTGTCCGGGAAACGCTGTAAATACATCCCTGTACACTGCTCTTCCGCCATCCATGGCTCCAGAGCTTCCCGGACAGGACTCCCGGCTACCCCTTGTTCAGACCACGCGAAGCCTCCGGGCCAGAATTCGCTTTAAGGAGCAGAGATACCCATGGGCACCGAAATCCTGGTTTCATCCCTCCAGATGCTTACCACCTTCTACCTGACACTGCTGATCCTCCGGTTCCTGTTCCAGCTCTGTCAGGTGGACTTCTTCAACCCCATCAGCCAGTTCATCGCCAAGGCCACCAATCCGGTCACCGATCCCGTGCGCAAGGTGGTCCCGCCGGTCAAGCGCTTTGACGGCGCCTCGCTGATTGTGGCCATCCTGTTCCAGGCCCTCATGTACCTGATCATCCTCAGCCTCGCCGGCTACGCTTTCCCGCCGCTGGCACTGCTGGTCTGGGGGCTGCTCAAGGTGATCAGTCTTGTGCTGACCATCTACTTCTTCGCCATCATCGGCATGATCGTGATCAGCTGGCTGGCGCCCGGCAATCCGCACCCCGGCATCCAGATCATCCACCAGATCACCGAACCCATCATGGCGCCGTTCCGCAACCTGCTGCCCCCCATGGGCGGGCTCGACCTGTCGCCGATCCTGGTCTTCCTGGTGCTGAACATGGTCCAGGTGGTGATGAGCAGCCTCCAGCAGGCAGCGGGCATGCCGTTCTGACGAACCCGCGTATTCAAACCGAAACATAAAGGCACAGGGGCATTACATGCCCCTTGTTCAGGGACGTTCTATACTTCCGCAAAATCCCGTCAAACGGATTCCGGAAGCTCAGGGGCCTATGATGGCAGATGCAGTTACCCTCACGGATCAGGTTGAGGCCTACCACAGCTGGAAAAAGGAACTGGTCCGGAACATCACACGTTACCGGCGCTGGCTCCAGTTCAACGAGCTGCTTGAAGGGGATATTGAACGCCACCTCCAGCGCAGCATCCGCCTCCTGGTGGAGGACGAACTGACCATCGCCTTTGTGGGCGAATATTCCCGGGGCAAGACCGAGCTGATCAATGCCCTTTTCTTCGCTGGTCACGGTCAGCGGCTGCTGCCATCTGAGGCCGGACGCACCACCATGTGCCCCACGGAGCTGTTCTACGACCGGCACGCCCGCACCAGTTACCTGATGCTGCTGCCCATCGAGACCCGGAACGGCGCCATGTCCCTGCAGCAGCTGCGTCACGAGTCGGGTGCCTGGGAGACTGTGACACTTGACCCGGCCGACACGGAGACCATGGCGGCCACACTGGCCCGGGTTGCAGAGACACGCACTGTCCCGCGCGCCGAGGCGGCGGATCTGGGCTTCAACGATGCCATGCTTGATGCCTCTCCGGACGACCCCGCGCAGGTGCTCATTCCCGCCTGGCGCCATGCCCTGATCAGCCTCCAGCATCCGATCCTTGAGCGCGGCCTGCGGATCCTGGACACCCCGGGCCTCAATGCGCTGGGTTCGGAACCGGAGCTGACCGTCTCCATGCTGCCCTCGGCCCAGGCGGTAGTCTTCCTGTTGGCGGCGGATGCCGGCGTTACGGCCAGCGACATGACCATATGGAATGAACACATCGACACCCGGGATGCGGATCACCGCGCCGGGCGTTTCGCGATCCTCAACAAGATCGATGTGCTGTGGGATGACCCGTCCGGCAGTGACCATACCGGCAACGCCATCGAACGGGTACGCGAGACCACCGCCCGCCAGCTCGGCCTCGGCATGGAGGATGTGCTGCCTGTCTCCGCCAAACAGGGTCTGCTGGCTCGCATCCGCGATGACGACGGGCTGCGCCGCAAAAGCGGCGTGGCACAACTGGAGGAGCTGGTCAGTGAACGCATCCTCGGGCGCCGGGAACAGCTGATCAGCAGCGAGCTGGTCTCTGATCTGCGCTCCATGATCCGCGACAACCAGGCGGAGCTGGAGAACCAGAAGGCATCACTGGATGCGGAATTTGAACTCCTGCAGGCCCAGGGCACCGACCGCCAGGAAATCGCAGAGCTGGCGGAGAAGACCCGGCACGACTATGACTTCTTCAACCGTCGGCTGATCACCCTGAAATCCAGCCGGCGCCTCATGGCCTCCCAGGGCGATATGCTGCGGCGCATTCTCAACCCCGAGCGTTTTGAGCAGCACGCTGAGCGCACCCGCCAGCGCCTGGAAGGCAGCTGGACCACCCCGGGGCTGGCCAGTGCCATGAATGCCCTTTTCGAGGTGCTGGAGAACGACTTCAACAACCTGATGGCGGAAGGCCGCCGGGCGGAGAAGATGGTGGGATCCATCTACCGCCGCCATACCAGCGGCGACGATGACCGCACGCTGGAGCCGGTGCCGCTGCGCCTGGGCAGGCACCTGATTGCCCTGCGCGACCTGCGCAGCCGCGCGGATCGCTTCCGCAGGGACCCACGCTCGCTGCTGATGCAGCAAAGCCGGCTGATCCAGCAGTTCCTGACCACCATTGTCAGTGAGGCCCGCCAGATCATCCACCGCACCATGCAGGACATTGACCGCTGGCCGGGCGAAGCCCTGATGCCCCTGCTGCAGCACACCCAGCAGCAGAAACAGCGCCTTGAGACCCAGTTCCAGCGGCTGCGCCATATCGTGGACGACGAGAAGGAACTGAAGGCCGAAGCGGACAAGCTGCGACAGCAGCGCGAGACCCTGGACCAGCAGCTGCGGGTGGCGCGCAAACTGGAGGAAGGGATTGCCCCACCGCCCGGCGCACAGTTGCCTTAGGGCTGGCCCCTCGATACACTGCCCGGCCTGACCGGAACCGTCCATCACCGAAGGATCCTTTTCGCATTCATGGCTGCTGAATCCCAGGCCGCCGACTCGGTGGGCATTGTCGAACCACAGAGCCTGCACTTCCCGGAGCCCATCCGGCTGGAGTCCGGCCATACCCTGCCGGAATTCAATCTGGTGTTTGAGACCTATGGCACCCTGAACGCGGATGCCAGTAACGCGGTGCTCATCTGTCACGCACTGAGCGGCCATCATCACGCCGCCGGCTATCATTCCCGTGAGGACCGCAAGCCCGGCTGGTGGGATGCCTGCATCGGCCCCGGCAAGCCCATCGACACCAACAAGTTCTTTGTGGTGTGCCCCAACAACCTCGGGGGCTGCCACGGCAGCACCGGCCCGGCGTCCGAAAACCCCGATACAGGCCGTCCTTACGGGCCTGATTTCCCGGTGATCACGGTCCGTGACTGGGTCAAGAGCCAGGCCCGGCTGGCCGACCGCCTCGGCATTGACCAGTGGGCCGCGGTTATCGGCGGGTCCCTCGGGGGCATGCAGGCACTCGACTGGGCCATCCACTACCCGGAGCGGATCCGCCATGCCGTGGTGATCGCCGCCACCCCGAGGCTGACCGCCCAGAACATCGCCTTCAACGAGGTGGCCAGACGCGCCATCACCTCGGACCCGGAATTCCACGAGGGGCGGTACCTGGAGAACAACGCCATTCCCCAGCGCGGGCTGATGCTCGCGCGTATGGTCGGGCACATCACCTACCTGTCGGACGTCTCCATGGGCGAGAAATTCGGCCGGGAGCTGCGCGACCACGCCTATCACTTCGGCTTCGATGTCGAATTCCAGGTGGAGAGCTACCTGCAGTACCAGGGGGTGCGCTTCTCCGAGTCCTTTGATGCCAACACCTATCTGCTGATGACGCGCGCCCTGGACTATTTCGACCCGGCGCGGGAGTTCGGTAATGACCTGACCCGCGCCATGGCCGAGGCCCGCTGCCGCTTCCTGGTGCTGTCGTTCAGCTCGGACTGGCGCTTTGCCCCGGAGCACTCCCAGAAGCTGGTCAACGCCATGGTCGATGCCCGGCGCGACGTGAGCTACGCGGAGATCGATTCCGACTGGGGCCATGATGCCTTCCTGGTGCCGAATGAGCGCTACGAGAGCCTGTTCCGGGCCTACATGAACCGGGTAGCAAAGGAGCACGGCGATGCGGGCTGATCTCAAGCTGATCGAACCCTGGGTGGCCCCCGGCTCCCGCGTGCTCGACCTGGGCTGTGGTGACGGCACCCTGATGGACTACCTCCAGCGCGAGAAGAGCGTTGTCGGTTACGGGCTGGAGATCAACCCGGACTACATCGAGGAATGCGTGCGCAAGGGTGTGAACGTGATCGAACAGGACCTGGATGAGGACCGGCTGCACAGCTTCCGGGACCAGACCTTCGACACCGTGATCATGACCCAGGCCCTTCAGGCCGTGCGCCGCCCCGATCGCGCCCTGACGGAAATGCTGCGCCTCGGGCGTGAAGGCATCGTGACCTTCCCCAACTTCGGCTACTGGCGCCTGCGGCTGCACCAGCTCTGGAACGGGCGCATGCCCATGTCCAGCACCCTGCCGCACACATGGTACAATACGCCCAATATCCACCTGTGCACGGTGCGCGATTTTGAGGCGCTGTGCCAGGAGCACCGGATCCGTATCAAGGATCGGACAGTGGTGGACAACGCCCACCGTTCCCGCTGGTACAATCGGCTCTGGCCCAACTTCCTGGGGCAGATCGCGGTCTATCGCGTCACCCGCTGACGGAGGTCATCCATGGTAAAACGTCTCCTGGCCCTTGCCCTGCTGCTTGCCAGCCCGCTCGCCAATGCGCTACCCGACGAGAACCAGGGCATCACCGAGTTCGACAACTACCGGGTTCACTACTCCGTCATCCCTTCGACCTTCCTGGAAAAGAAGGTCGCCCGGGAATATGACCTGACCCGCAGCCGTTCCGTTGGCCTTCTCAATGTCGCAGTCCATAAGACCTCCGGGGACGATGCCCCCAAACCCATCACGGCCCAGATCAAGGGCACCTTCACCAATGAGGCCCGCCAGACCAAGGAACTGTCCTTCCGGCGCGTGCAGGAGGGTGACGCCGTCTATTACCTCGCCCAGTTCCAGTACCGCCAGGGTGAGCTCCTGATTTTTGAGCTTGAACCGGCCCCCTACGGGGATTCCACAACCCTGCCGGTGCGTTTTTCCCGGGAGCTCTATGATGACGAGTGATCGGCACTGGGTGCTGGCCAGCAACAACGCCGGCAAGATCGCCGAGTTCAACCGGCTGCTCCAGCCCTGGGGCATTGAGGTCAGCGCCCAGAAGGACCTTGGCGTGGACTCGCCCGAGGAGACCGCCACCACCTTCGTGGAGAACGCGCTGATCAAGGCCCGCCATGCCGCGCGCATCAGTGGCCTGCCGGCACTGGCGGATGACTCCGGGCTGGCGGTGGATGCCCTGGGGGGCGCTCCGGGTGTCTATTCCGCCCGCTATGCGGGCGAGCCGGCGGACGATGACGCCAACAACCGCAAACTGCTGGATGCCCTGGCGAACGTGCCGGACGCCGAACGCACCGCCCGCTTCCACTGTGTACTGGTGCTGATGCGTTCCGCCGAGGACCCCATTCCCATGATCTGCCACGGCCAGTGGCCTGGCCGGATCGCCCGTGAAACGACCGGGGGTGGTGGCTTCGGCTATGACCCACTGTTCCTCGTGCCCGAGGAAGGCTGCACTGCCGCCGAACTGCCAGCGCAGCGCAAGGCCCAGGTCAGTCACCGCGGCCGTGCCATGGCCGAGCTCAGGGAGCGCCTTGGTGACAGCGTCGCCTGAGGCTTTCACCGCCCCGCCGCTGACGCTCTACGTGCATACGCCCTGGTGCGTGCGCAAGTGCCCGTACTGCGACTTCAACTCCCATACGGCGCCGCAGACGATCCCGGAGGACGACTACCTGGACGCCCTGCTGGCGGACCTGGATGCGGACCTGACGACACCGGAAACCCGCCCCATTGAGGCCATTTTCATCGGCGGCGGGACGCCCTCACTCATGTCGCCAGGGTTCTACGAACGCCTTTTCGAGGCGCTGGCACGCCGTCTGGATCTATCCCGGCTCGACGAAATCACGCTGGAGGCCAACCCCGGCACCGTGGAGGAGGCGCGCTTCACCGGCTTTCGCAGGGCAGGCATCAACCGCCTCTCGCTCGGGGTACAGAGCTTCGACCCGGATCACCTGGAGCGCCTGGGCCGGATCCACGGCGGTGACGATGCCTCGCGGGCGGTAACAGCGGCCCAGGCCGCGGGCTTCGAGCGCATCAACATCGACCTGATGCATGGCCTTCCGCAACAGACACCGGAACAGGCGGTCGCAGACCTGGAGACCGCCCTGGCCTTCAACACCGGCCACATCTCCTGGTACCAGCTCACCATTGAGCCCAACACGGTATTCCACTCGCAGCCGCCCACGCTGCCGGACGAGGACACCCTGGCCACCATTCAGGAGGCCGGCGAAGCCTGCCTGGTCGAACACGGGCTGCAGCGCTATGAGGTCTCGGCCTGGTCGCGCCCTGGCGAGGAATGCAGGCACAACCTGAACTACTGGCGCTTCGGGGACTATCTGGCCATCGGCGCCGGCGGCCACGGCAAGCTGACCGACCCGGAGGCCGACCAGATCACACGCTACTGGAAGACCCGCCGGCCCGAGGACTACCTCAACCGCATCGGCAGCCGCACCGCCGGCCGCCAGGAGCTGGAGCACGTGGATCGCCCGCTGGAGTTCCTGCTGAACACCCTGCGGCTGAGTGCCGGTGTGCCGACCTATTCCTTCCCAGAGCGAACCGGCCTACCCTTGGAGCGCATCCATGATCAGCTCGAACAACTCCGCAGGCGCGGGTTGCTGGTGGCGGATGAACAGCGCCTGGCCGTGACCGACCAGGGCCAGCGCTTCCTGAACGATGTGCTGGAGGCCTTCGTGCCATGAAACTCTTCGGCGTGGAACCCCGACCCTGGTCGCACAGGCTGCGCTGGCTGGCCCTGCTCACCGGTGCCGCACTGGTAGCGGTGATGCTCACCAACCAGTACCTGGCAACCCCCGAGATTCCCCAGCATGTCATGAGCTATGAGCTGGCGGATGAGCCGGAACGCGCCGAGCAGCTGCACCGCCAGTGGCAGCGCAACCACACGCCCCTGCCGGAGCTCACGCTCTGGGTGGATTTCGTGTTCATCGGGCTCTATGCGGTTTTCCTGGTGGCCCTGGCCAACCACTTCCTGTACGACCGTCCGGGCATCCGGGAACGCAAGGCCGGACGCCTCGCGAAGGTTCTGCTGGTGCTCGGTGCCCTGGGGGATGCGGCGGAGAACGCCTTCCTGATCACCGCCATCCACCAGCCGGAAACCGAAGTCTGGCCACAGCTGGCCGCCATCGCCACCCTGGTCAAGTTCACCGGGCTGCTGGTGGGTGGCGCCTGTCTTCTGGTGGTCCGGGCCGCCCGGCGCCAGCCGGTGCAGCCCGAAGACTGGCGTCACTGACGCTCGAACAGCATATCGGCCACACCGTGACCACGGGCCTCGCCCCGCTTCTCGAACTTGGTCAGTGGCCGGTCCGCCGGGCGCGGCACCGTGGTGCCATCCTCTGACAGGTTCCGGTAGCCCGGCGCCTCGTTCATGACTTCCAGAATGTGCTCGGCGTAGGGCTCCCAGTCCGTAGCGATGTGCAGCAGGCCGCCTGGGCGGATGTAGCGGTGCAATGTCCCAACGAAATCCGGTTGGATCAGGCGGCGCTTGTGGTGCTTCTTCTTGGGCCAGGGGTCCGGGAACAGGATCAGCGCCCGGTCCAGGCTGGCCTCCGGAATCGCCTCGCTGAGCACGTCCAGGGCATCCGCCCGGTAGAGGCGGATGTTGTCCAGACCGCGCGCCTCCATCTCCATCAGCAGTGCACCGCAGCCCGGTTTGTGCACCTCCACGCCGATGAAATCCTGCTCCGGCGCCGCCTCGGCCATCTCGGCCAGCGACTGGCCCATGCCGAAGCCAATTTCCAGGTTCAGCGGTGCCTGACGGCCAAACACCCGTTCCCGGTCGATGGGGCCATCCGCCAGGCTGAGCCCATAGCGCGGCCAGAGCCGGTCCCAGGCGTTCTGCTGACCACGGGTCATGCGCCCGGCGCGCAGCACGAAACTGCGCACGGATCGTTCCTTGCTGCGGGCCAGGTCGTCGCTGGAATCAGTCATGGGGCCTCCGGCTCTGGGGTTTGGGCCACGGATTATCCGGATTCGGCGCCGGACTGCAATCGGTAACCCAGAGCCTCCACCAGATGCGCCTTTTCCACCCGTTCCGCACCGGCCAGGTCCGCAATGGTGCGGCTCACCCGCAACACCCGGTGCAGCGCCCGAGCGGACAGCCCCAGCCGCCCCATGGCCTGCTCCAGCAGCGTTTCACCCTCGCTGTCGAGGGCACAGGCCTGGTGCAGGGCATCGCCCGCCAGCTCCGCGTTCAGTGCACCACGCTGGTGCTGGAGGGTGCGCAACCGGCTGACCCGGTCACGCACCTCGGCACTGCTGGTCTCGCCCTTCTCCGGGCGGAGCAGTGTGCGCCCGTCCTGAACAGGCACGCCCACGTGCATATCAAAGCGGTCCATAAGGGGCCCTGAGAGGCGGCTCTGGTAGCGCAGCACCTGCTGCGCCGAGCAGCGGCAGGCGATATCCGGGTGCCCTTCATAGCCACAGGGGCACGGGTTCATGGCAGCCACCACCTGGAACCGGGCCGGAAAGGTCACCCGGGTATTCGCCCTGGAAATGACAATCTCACCGGATTCCATGGGCTCGCGCAGCACTTCCAGCACCTTGCGGTCGAACTCCGGCAGCTCGTCCAGGAAGAGCACACCCCGGTGCGCCAACGAAATCTCGCCGGGGCGCGGGCTGCTGCCACCCCCGACCAGGGCCACGGCCGAAGCGGTATGGTGGGGTGCCCGGTAGGGCGGCGTGCGCCATCCCCGCGCCTGGCTGAACGAGCCCGCCACTGAGTGCACGGAGGCAACCTCCAACGCCACCTCCCGCGCCAACGGTGGCAGCAGCCCTGGCAAGCGGCTCGCCAGCATGCTCTTGCCGGTCCCGGGCGGACCGTGGAACAGCAGGTTGTGGCCCCCGGCAGCGGCGATCTCCAGGGCTCGTTTGGGAATGTGCTGCCCCTGAACGTCCACCAGATCCGGCACTGCTCCCTGCCCCAGGTCGTCCGCCTCGCGGGGCGCAATGGCCGTCAGCCGCTGTTCGCCTTTGAGGTGGGCACAGACGCCGAGCAGATGGTCCGCGGCGAAGGTATCCTCCTGGCTGGCAAGGGCTGCTTCGTCGGCATTGCCTGCGGGCACCATTATGGTGCGCTCCATACCGCGCGCGCCCATCACGGCGGGCAGTATGCCCTCCAATGGACGCAGGCTGCCGTCCAGCGCGAGTTCTCCCAGGAACTCCATCCCGGCCACGGCCTCCGGCTCAACCTGCCCGGACGCGGCCAGTATGCCCAGGGCGATGGGTAGATCGAAGCGGCTGCCTTCCTTGGGCAGATCGGCGGGCGCCAGGTTGATGGTGATGCGGCGGGCGGGAAAATCGAAACCGCTGTTGAGCAGGGCACTGCGCACCCGGTCCTTACTCTCGCGCACACCCGCCTCGGGCATGCCTACAATGGACAGTGACGGCAGGCCGCCGGAAAGGTGGGTCTCAACGGTAACGGCGGGGGCATCCACGCCCACCCTTGCCCGTGTGTGGATCACGGCAAAACTCATGGCAACATCCCTGTTGTTGGTGGTGTTGTGCGGTTACTGCTGGTCGCGGCCCAGTTGCTCTTCCAGCGCCGCAACGCGCTTCTCAAGCGCCTCGACCTTCTCCCGCGTGCGGGTAAGGACGGCGGACTGGGCATCGAACTCTTCCCGCGTTACCAGATCCAGTCGATCGAGTACCGAGGTCACCGCCATGCGCACGTGCTGCTCCACGTCGTCCCGGGCCACCCGGGCCATATCCGGCATGAACTGGTCCAGTTGACCACGCAGTTCGCTGAAAAGATCCTGGGGGCTACGGGGCATGGCTCCACTCCTCGGTTCATTAATGGCGGTATGCTAGCACAGCGGCCAGGGCGCTCCCACAGGCCGCCGGACGCCCAATGTTGGGTCACGTCGGGTGCGAATGCGCTACAATGGGGCAATGCAGCCGGGCCGCACCCCGGCGGCATCAGATAACTTCCTGTTTTTACAGTTCGTTTCTGCGTTGGCACAGGGCGTGCAAAGGCCTGCGCAGAGTCCGCACAACCTGCTGCGGGCCTGGTACGCACCCCGATTAAGGCCGCCATACCCAGTTCGGCTGGGCCGGCAACGAAAGGAGAAACCCATGAAACTTGTGACAGCGATTATTAAGCCGTTCAAGCTTGATGACGTGCGCGAAGCCCTGTCCGAAATCGGTGTCCAGGGTGTCACCGTCACGGAAGTCAAAGGCTTCGGCCGGCAGAAAGGCCACACCGAACTCTATCGCGGCGCGGAATACGTCGTTGATTTCCTGCCCAAGGTGAAAGTCGAGATCGCCATCAGCGAAAAGCTGCTGGACCAGGTCATCGAGTCCATCTCGAAGGCCGCCAATACCGGCAAGATCGGTGACGGCAAGATCTTCGTCAGTGAGATGGAGCAGGCGATCCGGATCCGGACCGGCGAGACCGGCGAGGAAGCTGTCTGACGGCCGGTCACTCCAGACGCCAGAACACCATTCCCGAAGTTGAAAAGCCTTGTGCGGAGGGCTTATTCCAATGGAAAACACAGTTAACGAACTGCAGTTTGCGCTCGATACCTTCTACTTCCTGATCTGTGGTGCCTTCGTCATGTGGATGGCGGCAGGCTTCACCATGCTTGAGTCCGGATTGGTCCGGGCCAAGAACACCACCGAGATCCTGACCAAGAACGTTGGTCTCTATTCCATCGCCTGCATCATGTACATGGTCTGCGGTTACGCCATCATGTACGGCGGCGGCACCTTCCTGTCCGGCATCATGGACCCCGGTGTCTCCGAAGGCTTCACCTATGAAGCGGTTTCGACCTACGCGCCGGCCTCGGATTTCTTCTTCCAGGTCGTGTTCGTGGCAACCGCCATGTCCATCGTCTCCGGGGCCGTGGCTGAACGGATGAAGCTCTGGGCGTTCTTCGCCTTCACCGTTGTCCTGACCGGCTTCATCTACCCGATGGAAGGTGCATGGACCTGGGGCGGTGCGGCCGTATTCGGCATGTACAACCTCGCTGACCTCGGCTTCAGTGACTTTGCCGGTTCCGGCATCGTGCACATGGCCGGCGCGGCCGCTGCCCTGGCCGGCGTTCTGCTGCTGGGCCCGCGTAAGGGCAAGTACGGTCCCAATGGTGAGGTGCGTGCGATTCCGGGCGCCAACCTGCCGCTGGCCACACTGGGCACCTTCATCCTCTGGATGGGCTGGTTCGGCTTCAACGGCGGTTCCGTGCTGGCAGCGGCCAGCGTTGAGTCCGCCAATTCCATAGCCATTGTGTTCCTCAACACCAACACCGCTGCTGCCGGTGGTGCCGTGGCTGCACTGATCGTCTCCCGGCTGATGTTCGGCAAGGCCGACCTGACCATGCTCCTCAACGGGGCGTTGGCCGGACTGGTTGCCATTACCGCCGAGCCCTCCACCCCGACACCGCTGACTGCCACGCTCTTCGGCGCCCTTGGCGGTATCCTGGTGGTCTTCTCGATCGTGACACTGGACAAGCTGCGCATCGACGATCCGGTAGGCGCCATCTCCGTCCACGGTACTGTGGGTCTCCTGGGCCTGCTGCTGGTGCCGATCACCAACGGCGGCGCGAGCTTCAGCGGCCAGATCATCGGTGCCCTGACCATCTTCATCTGGGTCTTCGTGGCCAGCCTGGTTGTCTGGGGCATCCTCAAGGCCGTGATGGGCATCCGGGTCACCGAGGAGCAGGAGTACGAAGGCCTCGACATTGCCGAGTGCGGCATGGAAGCCTACCCCGAGTTCGAACACACCAGCTGATCCGGACAACGCGTAACAAAGCAGGCAAGACAGGGGCGCCCCCACGGGGCGCCCTTTTTCATGGTTCAGCCAGTACCGGCCGCCACCACGCGCACCACCGCATCGCCACGATTGGATGGCAGCTCCACGTATTCCCGGTATTCCGCCGGGTCATGGACCCGCACGCCGGCAAAACCAGCCCCCCGGAATACCCGCTCCACCTCGCCAGCATCCGCGAAATGGAAGGTCACATCACTGTCACTGAGCCGCCCCAGCGCGTTCGCCCCCATACGGATGGCCCGACTGAACGCGCCACTGCGTGGCACAAGATAGGTCTCCATGAGATATCGACTGCCTGGATGGCGCGCACCAAGAGCGGCTATGCGTTCCCAGAACGGGACCATATCCTCAAGCGTGAAGTAACTGGTCAGCCCCTCGGTGATCACCACAATGGGCTCACCGGGCCGGAAGCACTGCTCAACCACGCTTTCCATGGATTCCGGCCCTTCCCGGTGAAAGACATTGAGCGGCACGACCTGATGCCCCTCGCTCAAAGCCCCCTCCTGCTCCAGGGCACGGCGCTTGCGCTCGGCCATGCCCGGCATGTCGGTCTCCACATAGGTCAGCTCCGGGAAACACTGCCGGAAGCGGTGGCCTCGGGGGGACAGGCCGCTGGCAATCTCCAGCACCTGGGTAACACCCTCCTCCCGGATCCAGCGCTCCAGAAGGTGGTCCATGATGCGGTGGCGCTGCAGCAGGATGGTGCGCAGGTTGCTGCCGCCCAGAGTGCGACTCAGCCATTCCACGGGTACCAGCCCGCGGTACAGCCAGGGCCCCGCCCCGGACCCAAGCCATTGTGGCGCCAGGTCGTTGCGGCGCCAGACCTCCCCGGTATAGAGGCCAGTGAAGCTTATGGATGCGGTGTCGTCGGACTGTCGTCTCATGATTCGGAGGCCTCCCCTGTCCATAGCCCTGAAGCGGCGGCCGCCCGCTGCCAGTAGACCAGCATCGCCAGGCCCACACCGGCAACCGGCAATGAAAGCACCAGACTCCCGGACCAGCCCAGCAGGTGATAGAGCGCACCCGCTGTCAGTGCGCCCACCGCGGCCAGGCCGGAGACAACCGTATCGTTGATGCCCTGGATACGGTGCGCCCGCTCCGGTGAGTGGCACAGCGTCAGGAACGCGCTGCCACCCACGTAGAGAAAGTTCCAGGCGACCCCAAGGAGAATGAGTGACGGAACCACGAATACCGGCGCTCTGCCCGGCATCCCGATGAGGGCGGATAACGCCAGCAGCAGAAAACCGAACGTCAGAACACGGCCATGCCCCAGTCTCTCCAGCAACCGCCCGGTGAAGAACGAGGGCAGGAACATGGCCACCACATGGAGCTGGATGGCCACGCCCACCAGCGTGTGGCTGCCCGGCCCGCTGTTGAGGGCCAGCGTGGACTGGACCATGAGCAGGTTCATGACCATATAGCCGGCACCCGCGCAGTACATGGCCAGAAAAGCTCCGAAGCCGGCCATGGCGGGTGGGACGGCGGGCGCCGGCGCCGCCTTCCCTGCATCCGGTGCTGTCCCTCCGGCATTGAGCCCCGGCACCGTGAGCATGACCAGGAAAGTGACCGCACCAGCCAGTGAGAAGATCAGGTAACTGTGGGCGAAGGACTGGCCTTCGAACAGGGCCCCGGCTTCCAGCGTGAGCAATGGCGCCAGGATGCCGGCCAGGACGCCACCCGCTGTGACCAGCGCCACCGCCCGCCCTCTCAGCTCCGCTTCAACCCCATCGGTGGCGGCGAACCGGTAGTAGTTGGCGTGGGTAATGAAGATGCCCAGCAGCACATGGCTGAGGATCAGCCCGGTGAAGGAGCCACCGCGGATGGCCAGATAGCCGGTCACACCCGCCGCCATGGCGAAACAGGCGCCCATCAGGAAGACGGGCCGCCGCCCCAGAGCCCCCATGAGCCTTGAGACCGGGTAGGCGCACAGGATCACAACCGCGAACTGCAGGCCATAGGGCAGTGTGGTCATCCAGGGGGTGGGCGCCAGTTCCGAGCCCACAATCGCGGCGACCGACACCGAGGCCACCGCACAGGTCAGAAACAGGGCCTGGCACAGAGCCAGCAGATAGACACGTTGCTGTTGTCGGGTCATTCAGAGCACTCCTTTGCGTTTGCGCCCGGTTTCAGTCGAGGCTTCACCCTTCGCCGCCGACGGGATGATCCTCGCCGATGATGTCCTGCAGGAAGGGCGGTGTCGCCAGGGCTCCCCGGTGCACGTCCGCGCTGTAGTAGCGGGTCGGGAAGGGGCGCGCCCCGGCATCCGCCTCCCGGAAGTGTTCGAGCGGCGTCACCTTGCCCGCAATGGTGCAGCTCCACCAGCCCGTGGGGTAGACGGGCTGCGGGAACACCAGCGTCTTGCTGTGATGGTAGCCCGCAGCTTTCATGTCCTCATGCGCCTTGCGGATGATCGATTTCGGCCGCTCCATCAGCGGCGACTCGGTCTGCTGCACCATCAGGCCGTTCTCCCCCAGCGCCATGTAGCAGTCGCGGTAGAAATCCTTCGTGAACAGCCCTTCCGCCGGGCCCACCGGGTCCGTGCTGTCGATGATGATGACATCAAAATAGCCCGGATCCGTGTCCTGGATCCACTTGATGCCGTCGCCAAAGAAGAAATTCGCGCGCGGATCCTCATTCGCCTCGCACAGCTCCGGGAACCACTGCTCGGAAAGCTCTGTCACACGCTGATCGATTTCCGCCTGCCAGACCTCTTCCACACCATCATGGCGCAGCACCTCGCGGAGCGTGCCGCAGTCACCACCGCCAATGATGGCGACCCGCCTGGGATTGCGGTGAGTGAACAGCACCGGATGGGCCATCATCTCGTGGTAAAGGAAGTTGTCCCGGGTGGAGAGCATGACGCAGCCATCAATCGCCATCAGGTACCCGAATGTCTCGGTCTCGTAGATGCTGATGCTCTGGTAGGGCGACTGCTCCGCGTGCACCCTCCCCTTGATACGGAGCGAGAAGGCAATGGACTCCTCCGGGTAGATCTCGGTGAACCAGTTATCGTCGAGTCCGCTCATGGCTCTCTCCTGCGCCTGGGTAAAGGGATCATTGTACGACCCGCCGGCAACGGACAGAAGCCTGTTCCATAAACGCCCGCGGCCTTACAATCCCCGGAAAGCCATCTGCCCGGAGCCCGCATGCACAGTGATACCCCTGGCCGCACCTGGAACATCGATCGCTGGAGCGAGGGCTACGTCACGGTCGGCACCGGAGGTGAGCTGCGCATCAACCCCGATACCCGGAGCCCAGGGGTGTCGCTCGCCGAGGTCGTGGCACAGGTGCAGCGCGAGGGTGCCCGCCTGCCAGTGCTGATCCGCTTCAGCGACATTCTCCGCCACCGTGTGAACCGTCTGTGCCGTGCTTTCAATGAGCCCATCCGGAACCTTGGCTACGAGGGAGGCTACACCGCTGTCTATCCCATCAAGGTCAACCAGCAGCGCCGCGTGGTGGAAGAGATCCTGCGCAGCGAACCGGCCGCGGGAGAGGGCCAGATCGGTCTGGAGGCCGGCAGCAAGCCGGAACTCTTCGCGGTGCTGGCTCTGGCCCCACCCAATGCCCGCATCATCTGCAACGGCTACAAGGACCGCGAGACCATCCGCCTCGCCCTGATGGGGCAGCGCCTCGGCCACCGTGTCTTCATCGTGGTGGAGAAAGCCTCGGAGCTGCCGCTGATCCTGGACGAATCCCGCCGGCTGGGTGTCCGCCCTCTCATCGGGGTTCGCGCGCGGCTGGCCACCATTGGCGAGGGCAACTGGCAGAACACCGGCGGCGAGAAGTCCAAGTTCGGGCTCTCCGCGCAACAGGTCCTGACGGTGGTGGAGCAGCTGCGTGAGGCCGATGCCCTGGATCGCCTGCAGCTGCTGCATTTCCACCTGGGGTCCCAGATCGCCAACATCCGGGACATCCAGACCGGCCTGCGCGAGGCGGCACGCTTTCACCATACCCTGCACGAAGCGGGCGCGCCCCTGAATACCGTGGACGTGGGCGGCGGCCTGGGCGTGGACTACGAGGGCACCCGTTCGCGCAGTGCCTGCTCCATGAACTACAGCATGGAGGAATACGCCCGCCAGGTGGTGCAGACCTTCCACGAGTCCTGCACCCATAACAACCTGCCCCACCCGCACCTGATCACCGAATCCGGCCGCGCCATGACCGCCCATCACGCGGTACTGGTGACCAACATCATTGACCGGGAAGCGCCCGAGGCGGCCATCCCGGAAGCGGTCCCCGAAACCGCCCCGGCGCCACTGCGCAGCCTCTGGGCGGATTATCAGGCGCTCAGCGGCGACGGGCCCGAACGCTCGGCCGTCGAGATCCATCATGATGCGGCGCAGGCCATGGCGGACGTTCAGACCGAATTCGCCCATGGACTGCTCTCTCTGCAGCAGCGCGCCCAGGCGGAACAGCTCCAGCGCCAGGTGGCCATGCGGCTGCGCACCCGCCTCAACCCCGGCAACCGCGTGCACCGCGACCTGCTTGATGAGCTTAACGAACAGTGCGCGGAACGGCTGTTCATGAATCTTTCGATCTTCCAGTCACTGCCGGACATCTGGGGCATTGACCAGATATTCCCCATCCTGCCGCTTCAGGGACTGGACCAGCCGACCACGCGACGGGCGGTGCTGAGGGACATGACCTGCGACTCCGATGGCCGCATCGACCACTACGTGGATGGCGACGGGATTGAGACCACCCTGCCCCTGCCCGATGCCACGGACGTGGATCAGCTCGCCTTCTTCATGACAGGCGCCTACCAGGAGATCCTGGGGGACATGCACAACCTGTTCGGCGACACGGACGCCGCTGATGTCAGCCTGGATGCCGCGGGCAACGCCCAGGTCACCCACCTGGCCCAGGGTGAGACGCTGGCCAGCGTGCTGCGCCAGGTCAACCATGACCCGGAGAACCTGTTCCGCCAGCTGGAATCCCGGATCGAGACCGCCGGACTGGCGGACGAGGAGCGTCTGCGGCTTCTGGAACAGATCCGCCAGGGGCTGGGGAGCTACACTTACCTCACCGACCACTGATCCGTACCCGTACCGCCCGCGTAATTCTGTCCAGGTTTGGATTTCCCAACATGGCAACGGGCACCTACAATGGAACTCATAAGAAGCAGCCAGACGGCAGCAACCAAGAGTCGCAACGTGACCACAGCCCCGGACAGTTCGCGCGCCGAGCGCAGCAAGGACCACTGGAGCCAGCTTCTGGAGCGGGTCGCCAGTCATCAGGACAGGGCGGCCTTCCACGAGCTGTTCGAGCACTTCGGTCCCCAGATCAAGTACTATGCCATTTCCAATGGCATCGCCCATCAGGCGGAAGAGCTCGTCCAGGAGGTCATGATCTCCATCTGGCGACGGGCGTGCACCTATGACTGGCGCAAAGCGGCTGCCTCCACCTGGATCTTCACCATTGCCCGTAACCAGCGCATCGATATGCTGCGCAAGATCCAGCGCGGCAGCGCCGAGATGGCCATCGAAACGGAAGACCTTTGGCAGATTCCCGGGGACGATGAGAAGGATCCAGTGCCCTCCCTTCACCGTATCATTGCCGAACGGCGTATCCGTGACTCCTTCGAACATCTGCCACAGGAACAGCTGACCGTGCTCAAACAGGTCTATCTCGAACACAAGTCGCACCAGGCCGTGGCTGAGGATCTCGACATTCCACTCGGTACCGTCAAGAGCCGTGTCCGTCTGGCACTGGGCAAACTGAAAGTGATTCTTCAGGATCAGGATCTATGAGTACCCATCATCCCGATGAAGTCCTTCTGATGGAGTACAGTGCAGGAACGCTCTCCGAGCCCATGGCCCTGTGCATGCGTATGCATCTCGACCGGTGCTCCCATTGCCGCGGCCAGCTGGACATGCTGAACAGTCTGGGCGCGATCATGCTCGACCACAGCCAACAGGCCAGCCGTGTCTCCGACGATCTGTTCGACAATATTGTTGCGCAGATTGACAGCGAACCGGCGCCCCGTGAGGCGGAGACGGAAAAGCCCGCCCATGATTCCCCGCTTGAACGGCTGCTTGGCAGTGACCTGCAGGAGCTGCCCTGGAAGCGCCAGCTGGCCGATGTCAGCGTCTATGACCTGAGCGACCGCTTTCCCGGGGATGAGCGAGTTACCCTGCAGAAGCTGTGCGCGGGTGGACGGGCCCCTTCCCACAGCCACCACGGCTCCGAGGCCACACTGGTGCTGACCGGTGCCTTTGCCGATGCCAATGGTGTATTCAGCAAAGGGGACTTCGTGATCCTTGATCAGCACCACGACCACCAGCCAGTGGCACTGCACGGTGAGGACTGCATCACCCTCTCGGTGATGGACGCCCCCGTGAAGCTCACCGGCCGGTTGACGCGGCTGCTCAACCCCTTCATCCGCTAGCCCCGGGGCTGATGGATACCCTGGTTGCCGGAATCAGTGGTGGCATAGGCCTGGCGCTGGCGGCCCATGAGCTGCAGCGCAATCCCGAAACCCATGTGGTCGGACTGAGCCGTAACGCTTCCCGGAACCACGAGGCCTGCGCCCTGGCGGAGGCCTTTCCCGGGCGGCTCAGCCTGGTGGATGCGGATGTGGCCGAGAGGGGCACCCTGGATGCTGCCCTTTCTGACCATTTACCCGGGGATGCCCGGGTTACCCGCATTCTCTATGCCGTTGGTGTGCTCCATGGCGAAGGGCTGTTTCCGGAAAAACGGCTGGAGGACGTGGACCCGGAGGCCATGCTGCACAGCTACCGGGTCAATACGCTGGGATTCCTCAACACCGTACAGGCGCTGCTCCCATGGCTGCGCCACCGCGATGCCAAGCTGATCGCCGCGGTTTCCGCCAAAGTCGGCTCCATTGGCGATAACAGCTATGGCGGCTGGTACGGCTACCGCTGCAGCAAGGCCGCCCTCAATATGGCGGTGCGCAATCTCGCTATCGAAACACAGCGCCGGCTGCGGCCCGCAACCGTGGTGGCCCTTCACCCCGGCACCACCGAAACGGCCCTGACCGCCCCCTTCCCACAGTCCCTGGCTCACCTCAAGGTGCACAGTCCCGCTGATACCGCCGCCAACCTGTGGACGGTTTTGGACGGGCTGGGTCCCGAGGACAGCGGTCGCTTCCTGAGCTGGGATGGCTCGGAACTTCCCTGGTAACCCTGAACCAGCAGCCCGCCTCATCCGTAATCACTGTTACATCCTGAATCTCCATTCACCTCACCATAGCGAGGCGTTTCATGGCCTACGATGCACCGGTTACCGATTACCGCTTCCTCCTTTACAACGTACTCGGCGCCGATCGCCTGTGCGAACTTGAGCCCTACGCCGAGGCCACTCCGGATCTGATCAACGCCATCCTTGAGGAAGGCGGGCGTTTCATGCGGGACATCATGGAACCCACCAATGTGCCGGGTGACCGTGAGGGCTGCCAGTTCAATCCGGACGATGCCAGCGTCACAACGCCTTCTGGTTTCCAGGAGGCCTACCGCCAGTTCTCAGAAGGCGGCTGGACCTCGCTGGACGCGCCAGTCGAGTACGGCGGCCAGGGCCTGCCGCACATCCTCAAGTTCATTATCGATGAGATGGTGTGCGCCACCAACCTGTCGCTGGGCATGTACCCGGGGCTGACCCACGGCGCCATCAGCACCCTGCACGAGCACGGCTCCCGGGAACTGAAGGACACCTACCTGGAGAAACTGATCTCCGGCGAATGGACCGGCACCATGTGCCTGACCGAACCCCAGTGCGGCACCGACCTGGGCCTGATCCGCACCAAGGCCCAACCGGATGCCGACGGCAGCTATCGGGTCAGCGGCACCAAGATCTGGATCACCGGCGGTGAGCACGACCTGACAGACAACATCGTGCACCTGGTGCTGGCCAAGCTGCCAGACGCGCCCAAGGGCACCAAGGGCATCTCTCTGTTCGTGGTGCCCAAGGTCATCCCCGAAACCGGTGACCGCAACAGCATCTTCTGTGGTGGTCTGGAGCACAAAATGGGGATCAAGGGCTCTGCCACCTGTGTCATGAACATGGACGAAGCCAGGGGCTGGCTGGTGGGTGAACCCCATGACGGCATGCGCCAGATGTTCACCATGATGAACGAAGCCCGGCTGATGGTAGGCATGCAGGGGCTTGGCCTGGCCGAATCCGCCTACCAGGTGAGCCTCGGGTTCGCGAAGGAGCGCCTGCAGAGCCGCTCCCTGGCCGGCCCGAAAAACCCGGAGGGCCCTGCAGACCCGGTCATTGTCCACCCGGACGTGCGCCGCATGCTGATGCGCCAGAAAGTGCTTAACGAAGGCATGCGCGCCATGGCCCTGTACGCCGGGCATCAGCTGGACCTTTCCAAGGCCCACCCGGACGCGGAGACCCGCCAGACGGCGGACGACATCGTCCAGATCATGACCCCTGTGGTGAAAGCCTTCCTTACGGACGAGGGCTACGCCAACGCCAACACCGGCCTGCAGGTCCTCGGCGGTTCCGGCTTCACCCAGGACTGGCCCATTGAGCAGTACGTGCGCGACGGTCGCATCGCGCGCATCTATGAAGGCACCAATGGCATCCAGGCCATGGACCTGGTCGGACGCAAGCTCAGCCTGCACAAGGGCCGCCTGGTGCAGAGCCTGTTCACAGACATGACCGACTACCTGAAACAGCATCCCGACTGCGCTCACCGGGACCAGCTGAAAGCCGCACTGGCAACTCTGGAAGAAGCCGTCAACTGGCTGAACACCAACGCACGGCAGGACCCGGAGCAGGCTGGTGCCGCGGCCACGCCCTTCCTGCGACTCACGGGGCTTACCGTCATCGCCTTCATGTGGGTGCGCATGGCTGAGGCTGCCCGGCAGGCTATCGCCAGTGGCGAGGGCAACCAGGCCTTCAATGAGGCCAAACAGGTCTCAGCGCGTTTCTTCTTCGACAAGCTTCTTCCGGAGAAGGATGCCCTGCTTGCGGACATCGTGGACGGTAAGGAGAGTCTTATGGCCCTTGATGACGACCAGTGGGCCCTGTAAACCATCACGCCGCACCCGACGCCGGGCCCAGTGCCCGGCGTTTTTGTGTGCGACCCATGCCTGGCGTAAACTCCGACCATGAAGCGACTACACCACCTGACACTGCTGATGACCTTCCTGATCGGGCTCTACACGGTCCCCAGCCCGGCACACCCTCATGACGACACCGACAGCGAGGCGGAGGCAACCTCCGAACCGCACCCCCGGGAGCGCATGCTCGGCGAGTCAAGCATCCTCCAGCCGCACCGGCGCAACTACCTGCTGCCGGCCACACGGACAGGATCGCCCAACCAGATACCCACCACCCCCACCTATACGCCGCAACCCCATGGCGAGCAGGTGGAAAAGGAGGAGGTCAAGTTCCAGCTCAGCTTCCGCCTGCCCCTGCTGACCGGTGTGTTTGAAGGCCCCAACCGGCTGTGGTTCGGCTACACCCAGCTGGCGTTCTGGCAGCTGTACAACACCGAGGAATCCTCGCCGTTCCGCGAGATCAACTTCGAACCCGAAATCTTCATGACCCATAACCTGGGGTGGGAGATTGGCCCGGGCGAACTCGAAACGCTCATCATCGGTCTCAATCATGAATCGAATGGCCGTGAAGAGCCTTTTTCGCGCAGCTGGAACCGCGTGAAGGCGGGCATGGTCTACAGAACCGACAACTGGACGATCGCCCTGGAGCCCTGGTACCGGCTCAAGCCCTCAAGGGCAGAAGACGATAACCCGGACATTGAGCGGTATCTCGGATATGGCGAGCTCAACGCGGTCTACAACCCCACGGGAACCCACGCACTCGGCATCTCGCTGATGAATAATCTGAGGGATGAAAACAACCGGACCTCCGTCGAGATCAACTGGTCCTTCCCGGTAAGCGAGTCCATCAAGGCCCACATCCAGTACTACAACGGCTACGGTGAGTCCCTCATCGACTACAACGAACGCACCCACCGCATCGGGCTGGGCGTCTCCCTGAACGACTGGCTCTGAGCAACAGCGGAATCGGAAAGGAATGGGCAGGCGGACGCCTGCCCATGGAAGGGGCTGCCGGCCAGCCGAGGAGCCTGACCGGTAACCGGCTGCATCACAATACACGGGCAAACCCGCTCTTCCCTGAACCCGCGCCTTGATGCTGGTTACACTTTACTCACGGCAATCGATGATGGAAAATGATTATTTCTATTCGATCCGTGAGTTATGCTCATGATTCAGCGGCACCATCTTGAAATCCTCATGGCCCTGCACGAAAAGGGCACCCTTGGCGAAGCCGCCAGTCACCTCTGCCTGACCCAGTCGGCCCTCTCCCATTCCATGCATAAGCTGGAGGAGCAGAGCGGGGCCCGGCTGTGGTCCAAGCAGGGCCGACGCCTGCAGCTGACGCAGGCCGGCAGCTACCTGCTGGAACTGGGCCAGCAGCTGCTGCCGCGTCTGCAGGAGGCGGATGCGACCCTGCGCGCCTTCGGTGAAGGGCGGCGCGGCCGCCTGCGGATCGGCATGGAATGCCATCCCTGCTACGAATGGCTGCTGACGGTTGTCCAGCCCTACCTGCGGCGCTGGCCGGACGTGGACCTGGACGTGATCCAGAAGTTCCGCTTCAACGGCCTCGAAGCCCTGACCCAGCACCGGATCGATATCCTCATCACCAGCGATCCCGTGTTCAGCAGTGACCTCTGCCACACACCGGTCTTTGACTACGAGCTCATGCTCGTGGCCGCGCAGGAACACGCCCTTGCCGGCGGCGGTGCCGTCACGCCGGAGCGCCTCAGCCAGACACGACTGATCCACTTCCCGGTGGCCCGGGAACGGCTGGATGTGTTCACTCACTTCCTCTCACCGGCCGGGCTGGAACCGCTCCACCAGCAGGAAGTGGAGGCCATGGAGATCATGCTCCAGCTGGTGGCGGCCAACCGGGGGGTCTGTACGCTGCCGGACTGGCTGGCTGAACGCTATCGCGACAGCCACCCCATCGCTACCCGGCGCCTGGGTGAGGAAGGGGTCCACAAGACACTGTATCTGGTGTACCGCCAGGCCGACGCCGGCATTGATTACCTGGCGGACTTCGTCGGTTACGGTCGGTAACCAGAGGGCAACACGGCATTCCGGGACCGCCACTACACTGAGCGGAAAAGGGATGCTGATAAAATGAGCCGCATACTGATTCGGTTGCTACTCTACGGACTCCTGCTGCTGGCAGGCCCCGCGTCCGCAGAGACTGCCCAGTGGTCCGGGAACGAACGGAACCTCCCACTTGAGGGCCATACCCAGTCGTGGGTCGACACCAGTGGCGACGCCAGCCTCGGTGACGTCCGCAGCCTGCCGCGTGAAGCCTGGACCCCGGAAGAGCCGCCGTCCATCAGCCACGGCTATGTGGATGAGCCCTACTGGTTCCGGACCCGGATCCACAACCCCACGGACACTCCGCTCAATCCCTATCTGGAAATCGGTTACCCCGCACTGCACCACATTGACCTGCATGTACTCAGCGATGGCGAGACCGTCCAGACACAGACCATGGGCAATCAGCTGCCTTTCGGGCAGCGCCCGCTGGAACACCGTAATTTCGTGATTCCGCTGCAACTCGCACCCGGGGAAACACTGACGGTGCTCATGCGCGTGGAGACGGGCAGCTCCATGCAGGTGCCGCTGACCCTCTGGGAATCGGAAGCGTTTCTGGTCTATGAACAGTCCGACCTGCTGTTCCAGGGCATCTATTTCGGCATTGCCGTGGCCATGATCTTCTATCACATCTTCGTCTACATCGCGGTGCGCGAACGGGCCTTCCTCTACTACATCGGTTACATCTCCGCCATGCCACTGTTCCTCGCCACGCTTGGCGGCCTCGCCTACCAGTTCCTCTGGCCCGGCGCGACCTGGTGGAACAACCAGCTGATGATGATCTTCCTGATGAGCGTGGTGGTCTTCGGTGCCCTGTTCACCATCCGCTTCCTGTCCATCAACAGCGACAACCATCCCTTCCTGCTGCGGGCTACCTCAAACCTGATCGCTGCCGCCCTGCTCATCATCCTGGTGGCCCTCTTCGTGCCCTTCAGCACCATTGTACTGCCGAGCATCGGCGTGGCCTTCTTGGCCTGCTGCCTGATGCTTCTTGTGGGGATTGTCCGTCTCCTCAAAGGAGTACAGGCAGCGCGTTACTATACGGTTGCCTGGTTCGCGATGCTTGCCGGCGGCATCATCCTGGCCCTGAGCAAATTCGCCCTGCTGCCCAACACCGTGTTCACCCAGAACGCGGTCCAGGTGGGCTCGGGCCTCGGAGTCATTGTGCTCTCATTCGCCATTGCGGATCGCCTCAACAAGGAGAAAAAAGCGGCGCTGGAGGCCCAGCAACAGGCCCTGCGCGAGGAGCGCAATGCCCGCATGGCACAGGCGGAGACACTGCGGGTCCAGGAAGAGGCCAATACACGCCTGGAGCATCGGGTGCACGAGCGTACCGAGGCCCTGGAAGCCGCCAATGCCAAGCTGCTGGAATTCAGCACCACGGACGCCCTCACCGGCCTGCGCAACCGCGGCTACTTCGAAGAGGTTTTCCCGAACTATTGCGTGGAAGCATTCCGTTACCGCCAGCCGCTGTCCGTAATGGTCCTGGACATTGACCACTTCAAGGCCTTCAACGACCGTTACGGGCACCTGGTGGGTGACGACTGCCTGCGGATGGTGGCGGAATGCATTGCCAACCTGGTGACACGCCCCGAGGACATTGTCGCCCGCTATGGTGGCGAGGAGTTCGTAGTGGTGCTCCCGGATACCACGGCTGAAGGGGCCCGCTGCGTGGCCGAGCGGATCCGCCGGCGGGTGGCCGAAACGCCTTTCCAGGTCTCCCGGGAGACCATCCACCTGACGGTAAGCATCGGCATCAGCGGCCGGATTCCCGAGACGGTTGAGATCACGCAGCGCCTGTTTGAGGACGCGGACCAGGCCCTATATGCCGCCAAGCATTCCGGACGCAACCGGGTCTTTGTCGGCAGCGATGGGCAACCGGCCTGATGGCTCTAGGAGCCTGCCAGGCTGGCATCCAGACCCGGGGAAAGGATCTCGGCCATGGCCCCCATGAACTGGCGGCGGAGGAAGCGCTCCGTCTCCTTCTGGATGGCTTTCTGCTGCTCCGGGTACTCAATGTAATCCATACCGCGGAACAGCATGAACCGGACCACGGTCCGGGCAATGTCCAGCACCGTGGTCCGGTCCACCTGGGGGACCAGCTCCCGCTCGGTCACGTCATCGGCCATCTCGCTGGCGGCCTCCTCCAGCTGCCGCGCCAGGGCCTGCCTGAGCACCAGTGAGGGCCCGTGAAGTTCCCGCACCGCGACCATGACCACCGCCGGGTTAACGCGGAAGTACTCGTACACGAAATAGACCGAATCGTGGGCTGCCTGATCCGAGGTCGCCGCCGCTGTGCGCAGACGCCGGACCTGACGCTTGACCTCGGAGGCGATGCATTCGAGCACGAACAGGCCGAAGTCATCCAGATCCGAAAAGTGACGGTAAAAGGTGTTGGGGTTGAGGCCGGCTTCACGGGCCAGCTCCCGGATACCCAGCGAACTGATGCTGCGACTGCTGGTCACCAGGCGCAGCGATGCCTGGAGCAGTTTCATCTTCCCTTCCGGGATGGACTGGGTGCCAGGTCCGATCATCGGCCTCTTTCCACTGGTTCACTCGGGTTCACGGGCCTTAGAATACGCGCTCAGCAGCACATTCGGACAGGCCACCCCCATCATGCCCACCACCTATGACGTCATCATCATCGGCGCCGGCGCCGCCGGGCTCATGTGCGCCGCGACTGCCGGCTACCGTGGCCGGCGTGTGCTGGTGATCGAGCACGCACGCCGCCCCGGGCGCAAGATCCTGATGTCCGGTGGGGGGCGCTGCAATTTTACCAACCTCAACAGCACCCCGGCGAACTTTCTCTCGGACAACCCGGGGTTCTGTATTTCCGCCCTCAAGCGCTACACCCCCGAACACTTCCTTGAGCTGGTGGAACGCCATGGCATCGAGCACGAGGAAAAAGCGGCGGGGCAGCTGTTCTGCCAGGACTCAAGCCGCGAGATCGTGGATCTTCTGATGACCGAGGCCGAGTGGGCTGGCGTCGATGTCATGACGCGCACGACGGTGGCAACGGTCGCCACCTCCGATAGCGGCTATACACTGGCGACCAGCGCTGGCGAATTCCACGCGGAAGCCCTGGTGGTTGCCTGCGGCGGCCTTTCCATCCCCACCATGGGGGCCACTGGTTTCGGCTATGAGCTTGCCCGCCAGTTCGGGCTCGATATCATACCCACCCGGGCCGGCCTGGTGCCCTTTACGCTGGCGCCGGAGCTCCGGGAGCAGCTGGCGCCACTGGCGGGCATCAGCTGCCCGGTGGCGGTCTCGTGCAACGGCGAACGATTCCGGGAACCCATGCTGGTGACCCATAAAGGGCTGAGCGGCCCCGCCATGCTGCAGATCTCCAGTTTCTGGGAACCCGGTGATGCCCTGGGGATCGATCTGCTGCCGGATCAGGATGCGAGCCAGTGGCTGACGGAACAGCGCCAGAACCACCCGAACCGCAGCGCTGCACGGGCCCTCGGCGAGGAACTTCCGAAGCGCTTTGCCCAGGCCTTCTCGGAACTCCAGGGCTGGCGGGAACCGCTCCAGCATTTCAGCAGGGCAGACCTGACGCAGGCGGCACAGACCCTCAATGGCTGGCAGTTGACGCCGGCGGGCACCGAGGGTTACCGGACCGCCGAGGTTACCCTGGGCGGCGTGGATACTCGCTCGCTGTCCTCAAAAACCATGGAAGTCCACGACCAGCCCGGGCTTTTCTTCATCGGCGAGGTGGTGGACGTCACCGGCCACCTCGGCGGGCATAATTTCCAGTGGGCCTGGGCCTCCGGCGTCGCCGCCGGCCAGGCGGTCTAGGAGCAGCGTATGATCATCCTTGTTCTCGTCACCATCCTCTGGGCCTTTTCCTTCAGCCTGATCGGCGTCTATCTCGCCGGGAACGTGGACAACGACTTCGCCGTGCTGACCCGTGTGCTGTGCGGCGCGTTGGTGTTCCTGCCGCTTCTGCGCTGGCGCGGCGTTCCAGGCGGCTTCCAGCTGGGCATGATGCTGGTCGGCGCCAGCCAGTTCGGCATCACCTACCTGCTGCTGTACCGCTCATTCGCCTTCCTGACGGTGCCGGAGGTGTTGCTGTTCACGGTCTTCACGCCCATCTACATCACGCTTATGGATGACGCCCTCCACCGCCGGTTTGCCCCGGTGGCCCTTATGGCTGCCGCACTGGCCACGCTGGGGGCGGCGATCATCCGCTACGATGGGCTCAGTGAGTCCTACATCACCGGCTTTGTCATGCTGCAGGGCGCCAATCTCGCCTTTGCCGCCGGCCAGGTCGGGTACCGGCGCCTCTATGAGCGCTATTCGCTGACGGCGCCCGCCTGGCGGCTGTTCGGCTACTTCTTCCTGGGCGCCATACTGGTGGCGCTGCCGTCCTTCCTCATATTCGGCGACCGCACCATGCTGCCCGCCACGCCCTGGCAGTGGCTGGTTCTGGGCTGGCTGGGCTTCGCCGCCTCCGGGGCCGGCCTGTTCTTCTGGAACCAGGGGGCACGGAAAGTGGATGCGGGCACCCTGGCAGTCATGAACAATGCCCTGGTGCCCGCGGGACTGCTGGTGAACCTGCTGATCTGGAACCGGGATGCGGACCTGCTCGCGCTGGCTCTCGGCGGGGGACTGATCGGGATTTCGCTCTGGGTCAACCAGTACTTCCGCCCTGACCTGAAGGACGCTGCGGCATGAGCATCGACATGGAGGAACCTACACAGGTCCATACCCTGCGGACACCGGATAACCGGCAACTGGTGGGCCTGGAAACGGGCGCGGAAGACGGCATACCCGTAGTCTACGCGCACGGCATGCCCGGCTCAGCGCTGGAGGCTCTGTTCTTCCATGAACAGGCACGGATAGCCGGTTTCCGGATACTGGCGCTGGACAGGCCCGGCATCCGTGGCTCCAGTTACCAACAGGACCGGACGCTGCTCGACTACCCCCGGGACCTGGCCCTGTTCCTGGATCACCTGGGGATCGATCGCTGCATCCACATGGGCTGGTCCAGTGGCGGATCCCGCACCCTGGCTGCCGCCCATGAACTGCCCGGGCGGATACGGCTCGCGATACTGCTCTCCAGCTATACCCATTTCCGGGAAATGGCCGGTGCCCGGCGACTGTTGCTGCGCACGCTCTGGCCCGGGCCTGTCATTGCGGATATCAGTCCCGCCCTGTTCCGGGCGACCGTCGCGCTGATCACCGCCATTGCCCAGCGGCGGCCTGATTTCTACATGGCCCGGGCACGCAGCCTGTTCAGCGACGCGGACCACGCCATCCTGGGAGATCCTGGCCAGATCCGGCGCTTCCGCGCCAGCCAGCTGGCCTGCCTCAACTCAGGCGCCCACGCCATTGCCACGGACCTGCTCACGGAGATGGGCGATTGGGGATTCCGGCTCGGGGCCATCCGGACACCAACACTGGTCCACCAGGGCGCCGAGGATCAGCTCCTGCCCCCGGCCTACGCCCGGCACCTGGCCGCCACACTCCCTGATGCGGAACTCACCATGCTCCCCCACTCCGGCCACTTCTATCCCCTGGGCCGGCCCTTCCAGGGGGATCTGTTCCAGCGTATCCAGGAGGCGCTCAGCGCACCTCCCGCTCACCGATGAACAGATAGTAGGCCAGCGGCACCACGATCACCGTCAGCAGGGTGGACATGGCCAGCCCGAAGATCAGTGAGATCGCCAGACCGTTGAAGATCGGGTCCGTCAGGATGAAGAAGGCCCCCAGCATGGCGGAGACGGCGGTCAGCGCTATGGGCTTGATGCGCACGGCGCTGGCCGTCACAACCGCCTCTTCCAGCGGTGTCCCCTCGCGCAGCAGATCCCGGATGAACACCACCAACAGGATGGAATTGCGCACGATGATGCCGGCCAGCGCGATCATGCCGATCATGCTGGTCGCGGTGAATTCCTTACCCAACAGCGCATGGCCCGGCATGATCCCGATGAGCGTCAGTGGGATGGGCATCATCACGATCAGCGGCAGCCCGTAGGAGCCGAACTGCGCCACCAGAAGCAGGAAAATGGCGATGATCCCAACGGCATAGGCGATCCCCATGTCCCGGAAGGTCTCATAGGTGATCTGCCACTCCCCGTCCCATTTGATGGCAGCCTCATCCGGCCATTCCGGCTGCTGGATGTAGTACTGGGGCAGGTCTTCCAGGTCCTCGGCCATACGGAACATACCGTACAGCGGGGAGTCCACGTCGCCGGCCATGTCGGCAGTGACGTAGGTAACCGGCATCAGGTTCTTGTGATGGATCGCCCCGGGCCAGCTGCTGGGCTCGATTGAGGCCACCTGCGCCAGCGGCACCCTATCGCCGGAACGGCTCCGGACATTGAGGGACAGCAGCGCCGCTTTTTGAGCCCTGTCGCCTTCATCCAGGATCACCCGTATCGGAACGGCGTACTTGGCGTTCGGATCGTGGAAGTATTCAAGATTGCGCTTGCCCAGTGTGGTCGAGAGCAGCTCCACCACCTGGGCCTGGGAAACGCCCAGCGTGGCCGCCCGCTGGCGGTCAAACACCACACGCCAGCGCTCCACAGGGGCCTCCACCGTGGTGTCGATATCCACCAGCCCCTCGACACCTTCCATACGCCGTGCCAGTGACGCCGCCTCCCGGGCACGCACCTCCGGACTGGGGCCATAGACCTCGGCAACCAGCGGCGACAGCACCGGAGGCCCCGGCGGCACCTCCACCACCTTCACGGCAGCCCCATAACGTTCACCAATCTCTGTGAGGGGCTCACGCATCGCCTGGGCAATATCGTGGGAAGCCTTTTCCCGCTCGTCCTTCAGGTTGATCTGGAGATCGCCCTGCCAGGGTTCCTGGCGCAGATAGTACTGGCGCACCAGCCCATTGAAGTTGATGGGTGACGCCGTACCGGCATAGGCCTGCCAGTTGGTAACAGACTCGTGACTCTCCAGATAACCACCCATCTCCGTCAGGACTTTCTGGGTGGTCTCCATGGGAGTGTCCTCAGGCATATCCACCACCACCTGGAGCTCCGACTTGTCATCAAAGGGGAGCATCTTGAGGATCACCAGCATGAACACCGGCAGGGCGGCAGCGCCCAGCGTCAGCGCGATGACCCCGGATGCCAGCCCATGGCGCCGCCAGGGATGATTGCCCATGAAGGGCGTCAGAACCCGGCTGAAGAGACGGTAGAGGCGGGGGTTAACTTCCTCCGCTTCGGCACCCTCCGCCTCTTTCGCCCGGTCCCGGGGACGCACCAGCCGCAGTGCCAGCCAGGGAGTAAGGATGAACGCCACGAGCTGTGAAAGCACCATCCCGGCCGAGGCATTGATGGGAATAGGGCTCATATAGGGGCCCATAAGCCCCGTCACAAATGCCATTGGCAGAAGGGCAGCCATGATGGTGAGGCTCGCCATGATGGTTGGGGTCCCAACCTCATCCACCGCAGCAGGGATCACCCGGATGGCAGGGGCATCGGAGTTATGGATGCGCCGGTTGACGTTCTCGACGATCACAATGGCGTCATCCACCAGGATCCCGATGGCGAAGATGAGCGCGAACAGGGATACCCGGTTCAGGGTGAAGCCCCATGCCCAGGAAAACACCAGCGTCAGGAGCAGGGTCAGAAGCACCGAAAGACCGACCACCATGGCCTGGCGCCACCCCATGAACGCCAGAACCAGAAGCATGACGGACAGGGTGGCCATGATCAGGTCCGAGATGAGCTTGCGTGCCTTGTCACTGGCGGTCTGCCCATAGTTGCGGGTGGTGAGCACCTCAACATCATCGGGTATCACCCGCCCCCGCAGCTGTTCGAGCCGGTCTGAAACAGCGGCGGTTACATCAATGGCGTTCTCGCCGGCTTTCTTGGCAACGGCCACCGTCACTGCCGGATAGCGCTGACCGGGTTGGCCCTCACCCGCAGGGCCAAAGCCCAGCTGCACCGACGCATCCGGTACCGTGCCGCCACGGCCGACCGACGCCACATCCGAAAGGTGAACGACAGCCCCATTGCTGTGCGCCACAACAAGCGACCTGAGCTCCTCGACCTGCTGGAGTGGCTCCCCCGGCTGAACCGGGATGGACAGCCCCGCACGCGTAACCCTGGTTTCCTGGCCGGTGGCATTGGCGGCCCGGACCGCCTGCTGGAGATCACTGATGCCCAGGCCATAACCGGCCAGGCTGGCGGGCTCAACCCGCACATCGATGCGATCCGGCACACCACCGACCGTGTAGATATCCCGGGTTCCGGGCACCCGCTTGAGTTCCGTCTCCAGGGTATGGGCAAGACGGGTCAGGTCTTCGCCACTCTGGCGCCTCTGCGGGTCATAGAGAGTCAGGGTCATGACTGGAACGTCATCAATACCCCGTGGCTTGACCACGGGTTCGCCCGCTCCCAGGCCCTCGGGGAACCAGTCGCGGTTGGACTGGACCTTGTTGTGGATGCGCACCAGGGCTTCCCGACGCGGCAGCCCCACCTCGAACTGGACCGTGATGACCGCCTGGCCCTGGCGCGAGACCGAATAGATGTCCTCAACGCCCCGGATCTCGTCCAGGATCTGTTCGCCCGGGGTGGCGATCAGGCTCTCCACCTCACGGGCACTGGCCCCGGGAAACGGCACCATGACGTCCACCATGGTGACGTCGATCTGGGGTTCTTCCTCCTTGGGCGTCACGATGACGGCAACAATACCGAGCAGCAGCCCGATCAGTGCAAGGAGGGGTGAGGCGACTGTTCTGGAAGACACGCGCGATCTGTCCGGATGGGCCCAACCTGCCATTCGGTGCCATCAGTACAGGGCCTCACGACGCACGGATTCACCCTCACTGACACCGGAGAGCACTTCCACCAGCCCATCCCGGCGGCTCCCGAGACGCACCTGGCGCAGACGGGGCTCGTCATCCGGGCCGCGCACGAACACGGCACGCAGTTCACCACGCCGATAGATGCTGGACTCGGGCACCCAGAGTGCCTCGCGCGTATCGGTCGGAATGCCCACACGCACCAGCATACCGGGGAAGAGACGGGCCTCGGGGTCGGCAAGCTCAAGCCTCAGCCGGAAGCTGTGGCTACGCTGATCCGCATAGGGGTAGAACGTCATCCCATCGGTTTCGAGCTGTGCCCCGCCATTGAGGGTAACCACTGCCTCACGCTCGGAGCGCACGCGCTCCGCGTACTGCTGGGGAAGAGAGACCACCACCCGCAGCTGCTCCAGCGACAGACCCCGCATCAGCGGCTGCCCTGGCGAGACGGATTCCCCCACCTCGACCATGCGCTCGGTCACGATGCCACTGTAAGGGGCGTGTACACGGGTGTAACTGAGCTGCTCCCGTGCTTCGGAAAGTGCGCCTTCGGCGCGTGAGACACGGGCTCTGGCTGCATCAAAGCGATTCCGCGCCTGATCCAGTTCCTGCTGTGAGGCGACATCGCGTTCGTGCAGCTGCTCCACGCGCCCCAGGTTCTGGCGGGCATCCGTCAGGTCGGCGCGGGCCTCGTCCAGGCTGGCCCGGGCCTGCTCCACACGAGCCTGTTCATCACTGTCCTCAAGCCGGACAATCAGCTCGCCCTCTGGAACGGCGTCATCGACGTCGTAGGGCAGCTCGACAACGGTTCCCGCTGTCTGGGCGGATACTGTGCTTTCCCGCACAGCCTCGATCATGCCATCAAGGCGGAGGGTTTCTGTCAGCGTTTCCCGCTTCACATCCACCCACTGTGCTGAGGCGGCCTGGACTGCGCCCGAAAGGCAGAAGCAGAGAACCATCATGAGGGCTCGGCGCATGCCTGCCTCCTTAAATTTAGTGTAACCTAATATTTAAGTCTAGCACCCGCATGGCCTGGCAGGAAGGTGGCGGCTGCCGGCTCCGCGCTTGCACGGGCCGGCAAACCTGTAAACAGAGCCCTGGTCAGGAGTCTCCGCTCTCCGGCTCAACCGCCTTGCCGTCGGCCCAGCCGCCGCCCATCGCCTTGAACAGCGTGGCCGTGGCGTTGAGCCGGTCGCGGATGGCATTGGTGAGGGTCAGCTCCGCGTCCAACAGGACGCGCTGGGTATCCTGCACCGTCAGGAAGTCCGTGAGGCCTTCCTCGTAGCGCAGCTCGGCCAGCTCCAGCGTTTTCTCCAGCGCCTCGACCTGATCCCGGAGCCGGCTTACCCGTTCATCCGTGGCCTCATACACGGCCAGCGCATCGCGGACCTCGCGGAACGCCTGCTGCAGAGTGACCCGGTACTGGGTTTCAGCCTGGTCACGCAGGCTCTGGGCCGCCTCCACACGTGCTTTGTTACGACCGAAGTCGAAGATGGGGCCAAGCACGGAGGCGCCGATTTCCCAGGTTTCCGCCGGACCGGTAAACAGGTCATCCGACTCGATGGCCGCGCTGCCGAAGGAGCCACGCAGATTGAAACTGGGCAGGCGCTGCGCCTGGGCGACGCCGACCTCCTCGGTCGCCGCAATGATGGCCGCCTCGGCCGCACGGATATCCGGCCGCCGCTCCAGCAGATCCGAGGGCAGCACTTCCGGGACTTCCTCAGGCAGGGTGATGTCACTGAGGCTGCCTTCGCCGAAATCCAGCTCGCTGGTGAGTTCGCGCGGGGTCATGCCCACAAGCACACCCAGAGCCGTCTTGAGCTGGGCGACACGCTGACGCTGCTGGGGCACCAGCGCACGGGTGGCTTCCAGTTCGGACACCGCCTGGCGCAGGGTCAGCTCATTGGTATCGCCGCCCTCGTAGCGCGCCCGCTCGATCCGCACGGTTTCCTCGCGCGTCTCCAGAGTGCGCTCGGTGATGGCGAGGGAGCGCTGGGCCGCTCGCAGCTCGGTGTAGGTGGCCACCACATCCGCAACCGTGCTCAGACGCACCGAGTCATGGGTGAACACCGATTCCTGCAGCGCCGCCTCGGCGGCATCGCTCTGACTCTCGAGCTTCCCCCAGAGGTCCACCTCATAGCTCAGAAGGCCGGTTACCGAGAACATGTTGCTGGTGGTACCGCCACCCAGCGGGTTGGCCGCCCCGGATTCACGCCCACGGGCGGCATCGGCCTGGCCTTCGACAGTCGGCATCTGCTGGGCGTCCGCCAGCCCCAGCCGCGCCCGCGCCTCCTGCAGCCGCTGGTACTGCAGCTGCATGTTGAGGTTGTCGTCCAGAGCCCGTTCCACCAGACGGTTGAGCACAGGATCGTCAAACCGGTGCCACCAGTTGGACCAGTCAGCACGCTCCTCGCCGGTCAGCAGGACCTCGTCCGGCCATTCCTCCGGCAGATCCACCTGGGGCTCTTCGTATGCCGGGCCGACCGCACAGCCGGCCAGGAGCAGAGGGAACATCAGTGTTGCGAACAGTATCCTACGCATCGGAAACCTCTCTGGAGCTGTTGTTGCTCCCGCGATTGCTCAACCAGATCGAGAACTCCTCGAACAGCCGGTAGAACAGCGGCACGAAGAACAGGGCCAGGGTACTGGCGACGATCATGCCACCAACCACCACGGTGCCGATCTCCTGCCGGCTGGAAGCACCGGCGCCGGTCGCCACTACCAGTGGCAGCGAACCGATGATGAAGGTCAGCGCCGTCATCATGATGGCCCGGAAACGCTGCTGGGCTGCCGCAATCGCAGCATCCTTCGGTGACAGGCCCTCGCTGCGGTTCTGGGCCGCGAACTCCACAATCAGGATGGCGTTCTTCGCCGCCAGGCCGATCAGCACCAGCAGCCCCACCTGGAAATAGATGTCGTTGGGGAAGCCACGCAGCAGGGCGGCCAGAGCCGCGCCGAATACGCCGAAGGGGATGGCCGTGGCCACCGCCAGCGGGAGCGTCAGGCGTTCATACTGCGCCGCCAGGATCAGGAACACCATGACCAGGCCCAGAGCAAACGCGATGGTCCCGGCCTGGCCGGCAGCCTGGAGTTGATAACCCTGCCCAATCCACCCGAGTGGCGTGTTGGCCCCCAGATTCTCGTCAGCCACCTCGCGCAGCGCCTTCATAGCATCGCCGGTGGTGTAACCCGGTGCCGGGTCGGCGGCGATGTTGGCCGCGGGGTAGACATTGAATCGGTTGATGATATCGGCCCCGGTCTCGCGGGTCAGTGTGACCAGCGAGCTGAGGGGGATCATCTGACCGCTGTTGGAACGCACGAAGACACGGCGCAGATCCTCGGGCCGGCTGCGGAACTCACCCTCGGCCTGCATGTTCACCTGCCAGTTACGCCCCTGCATAGTGAAGTCATTCACGTAGAAGGTGCCGAAGGTACTCTGCATAGCGGAGAACACCTCACCGATGGGCACATCCAGGGCCCTCGCCTTCTGACGGTCCACTTCGGCCTTATAGCGCGGAATGCTCACATCCAGATCGGTCCGGGCATTGGTGAGCACCGGATGCTGGTTCGCGGCCTTCACCACTTTCTGGGCCAGCGCATGGAGTTCCTTGGTACTCATGCCGCGCTGATCCTGAATAAACGCCTCCACGCCACCGGTGAGGGACAGCCCCTGGATCGGCGGCGGAGAGAACGACATGACATTCGCCTCTTCCACTCCTGCACCCATGCCCATGATTTTCTTGGACACGGCAGACGCTGACTGCCCTGGCCCCTGACGCTCAGCCCAGTCCTTCAGCGTTACGAATGCGATTCCGGCATTGGAACGGCTGGCACCGGCCAGAAGATCGTAGCCGGCGAAGGCCACAACGTTCTCGACTTCGGGCAGATTCAGCACATTACCAACCAGCTCCTCACGCACCGCCTCGGTCCGCCCGAGCGCCGATGCCGGCGGCAGGTAGGAGGCCATCAGTACATAGCCCTGGTCCTCCTGGGGCACCAGTCCCGAGGGCAAGCGGTCCAGCATCCAGAGGGTACTGCCGATGAACAGGAAGAAAAGCGCCACACCAATCACGGCATGATTCAGGATCCAGGTCACACCGCCCACGAACCCATTGGTGATTTTCTCGAAGGCAGCATTGAACCATTGGAAGGGCTTTGAGACGTCCTTGGGTTCACCATCCAGCAACCGGGCACACATGGCCGGGGTCAGCGTCAGCGCCACAATGCCGGAAATCACGATGGAGACCGCGATAGTCACCGCGAACTGGCGGTAGAGCTCACCGGTCAGCCCCCCCAGGAACCCAACGGGCGCGAACACGGCAACCAGCACCAGAGTGGAGGAAACCACGGCTCCGGATACCTGCCCCATGGTCTCCACGGAGGCGCCGTACGCCGTCATGCCGTGCTCCTGCATCAACCGTTCCACGTTCTCCATCACAATGATGGCGTTGTCCACCACCACCCCGATGGCAAGAATCAGTCCGAACAGGGTAAGCAGATTCACCGAGAAGCCGAGCACCGTCATCCCGGCAAAGGTACCGATCAGGGCAACCGGAATGGCCGCCAGCGGGATCAGCGTGGCACGCAGGTGCTGGAGAAAGATGAACGTCACCACCGACACCAGAACCAAGGCGATCACCAGTGTGATCAGAACCTCCTGAATCGACATCTTGATGAAAGTGGTGGTGTCGTAGGGGATATCGTACTGGATGTCCTCCGGAAACCGATCCTCCAGCTTCTGGAGTGCTTCACGCACATTGGTAGCGGTCTCGAGCGCGTTGGCCCCGGGCTGCAGGTAGACCCCGACCGGCACCGCCGCCTGGCCGTTGAAGCTGGCCGTGAAGTTATAGTTCTGCGCGCCCAGCTCGACCCGCGCGACATCGCCGAGACGCAGCGAAGCGCCATCGCTCGTGGTCCGCAGCATGATGTCCTCGAATTCGCTGGGATCACTCATCTGCTGCGGTGTGGAGACACTGAATGTGAACGCCTGATCCACGGGCGCCGGCTGCCCACCGAGACGGCCTGCTGCGTACTGGGCGTTCTGGGAACGCAGGGCACTGGCGACGTCCATCGGAGAGATGTTGTATTCCGCCATCTTGTCCGGCTGCAACCAGATGCGCATGGAATAGTCCTTGGCGCCGAAGAGAGAGGCGTTACCCACACCCGGGGTCCGGACCAGCTCGTCGATGACGTTCAGCAGCGCGTAGTTGGAGATTTCGATGGTACCGGTGTCCCCGGACTTCGAGGACAGCGCCACGACCTGGAGAATCGAGGTGGAGCGGGCCTCAACGGTAACGCCCTGATCACGCACGGCCTGGGGCAGGCTGGCCATGGCCCGCTGGACACGGTTATTGACGTTGATGGTGGCCTGGTCCGGATCGGTGCCAACCTCGAAGGACACCGTGATCTGCACGCTGCCGGCGTTGGTGCTCCCCGACTCCATATAAATCATGTCGTCGACGCCGTTGATCTCCTGCTCCAGTGGCGCCGCCACACTGTCGGCCAGAACTTCAGCACTTGCACCAGGGTACCTGGCCTCAACCACGACTTCGGGCGGCACCACGTTCGGGTACTGCTTCACCGGCAGCCCCATGAGCGAGGCCGCGCCGGCGATCAGGATGATAATGGAGATGACCGCCGAGAAGATCGGGCGGTCAATGAAGAATCGGAACATCAGTTACTCTCCCCGCCTTTCTCGCCGTCTTTCTGACCATCCTTCCCGGCGCCTTCGACTTTCACCTTCATCCCGGGCTGACGGATGCCGGCCATACCGCCAACCACCACGCGTTCACCGGCTTCAAGCCCGTCCGTGATGATGCGGCGACCATCAACCACCTGCCCTGTCTTAACCGAGCGTGGCTGCGCCTTGTTGTCCTCGGTCAGCACAAAGACCTGCAGACCGCCATTCTGACCGTCGCCTATGGCCTTGGCGGGCACGGTCACCACATCATCGAGCGTCTTCAGCTTCACCCGGATGCGCACGAACTGACCCGGCACGATGCGCTGTTCTTCATTGGGGAATACGGCACGGGCGGTAACGGTACCGGTCTCCGCATCGATGGTGCTGGCCGTGAAGTCAATGGTACCGGTGTGTTCGTATTCGGAGCCGTCCGGCAGGATCAGCTTCGCGGTGCTGCGGTGATCGCCATTACCATCCGAATGCATGGCTTCCCGCGCCCGCCGGCGCGCCGCAGCATCGTTCTCCGGCAGCGCAAAGCGCACATGGACCGGGTTCATCTGGGTGATGTGAGTAAGTTCGGTACCGCGTTCGATCAGGTTGCCCTCGGACTGGGTCTCGAGGCCCGTCACACCGGTCACGGGTGCTTCCACATCGGTGTAGCCCAGTTCCAGTTCGGCACGGGCAACCTCGGCTTCTGCAACCGCAACCTGGGCCTGTGCCAGCTCAAATGCGGACTGCGCATTGTCCCGCTCACGCTCACTCACAGCGTTCTTCTGGTAGAGACTGGATACCCGGTTCCATTCCCGCTCAGCCTGGCTGAGATCCGCCTGCGCGGACTGGAGCTGGGCTTTAGCGGCCTGCAGGGCCACCTCAAAGGGTTCCGGGTCGATACGGAACAGGGGCTCACCCTGCTCGACCACCTTGCCCTCGTCGTAAAGGCGCTCTTCCAGAACACCCTCGACGCGGGCCCGCACAGCCACTTCACGGGCACCCCTGACACGCCCCGCATAGTCCTCGCGGATGGTCACATCCTCGGTCTGAACCTCAGTAACCGACACCGGGGGCGGCGGCATCCCAGCTCCTTTCTGCCCCTGGCCATTGCCGCCACAGGCAGCCAGCCCCAACGTCAGCACCAACACGGTACCGACGCCGCCAATACGACGGGCTCGGCTGCCCCCTATGACTTCTGTCCGGGTCAACTGATTCATGGTTCCTTTCTCTCCGCAAAGTCTCAATCGGTGTGGAAAAGCTGTGTTCAGCCTGCTCAGCTCTCGGGCTTGAGGATGCCCCTGAACAATAATTCGCTGATTTCGTCCGCCCGCTCCGCACGCGATTCCCGATCGCCTGCAAGCAGCTGGGAAAAGACCGCCCCATAGAGCAGGTCGCTGAAGACCTCCTGGGCCAGTGCCGGCGACATGTCAGGTCGCATACGGCCCTGCTCAATCAGCTTCTCGAAGCGTGCCCGCCATTTGCCGCCGCTGGTTTCCTGATAAACAAAGTAAAGAGGCTTTCCATTCTTCGGAAACTCCGCCCGTTCCTGGATGAAAAGCTCCACCGTCTCAGGGTTGCACTCAAAAAACTCCAGGTAACGGTGAATGCCAAGGCGCAGCTGTTCGAGGGGATCCTCCAGCGGGTCGACCGCCTCGTTCACATAACAGGTCAGGTCCTCCAGCGCCTTTTCCACTGTTGCCATGAAGAGAGTCTCCTTGCTGGCAAAACAGCGGTACACCGTCCCCTTACCCGCGCCTGCGCGCTCGGCAATGCGATCCATCTCCGCGCACCGGTACCCAACCTCCGCGAACACCACGGCGGCGGCCTCCAGGACCTCCCTGCGGCGCTGTTCCGGTGCCTTGTGGGTGCGCGTCGGGCGCGAGGAATCGGTCACGTGTATCGGCCTCTTGAAGATGGACTGACCAGTCCGTCTAATCATACGCCCGCTAAAATGGACTGACAAGTCCGTAATCCTGAACCCCGGTTTCTGGTAGAATCCGCACAAACCGAGCCCCCCATTACGGAGCCACCCATGACGCCGGATTCCTTTTCCCAGCGCTTCGGAGGCATGGAGCGCCTCTACAGCCAGGACACCGCCCGATCCCTTGCCGCCGCCCATGTCGCCATTGCCGGCGTCGGCGGTGTGGGTTCATGGGCGGCCGAGGCGCTCGCCCGCAGCGGCATCGGGGCTCTTACCCTGATCGACATGGATGACATCTGTGTGACCAATACCAACCGCCAGGTCCACACGCTGGCGGACACCATCGGGCGCCCGAAGGTTGAGGTGATGGCCGAACGGCTGCGGGCAATCAACCCGGAATGCCGGGTTACAGCAGTTCCGCAGTTTGTGACCACCCGCAGCATGGAGAGTGTGCTTCCCGGGAACTGCGATGCGGTGGTTGACGCCATCGATAGCGTCAACCACAAGGCGGCCCTTCTGGCCCACTGCCGCCGGCGCAAACAATGGGTGATCTGCGCCGGGGGCGCTGGGGGACAGATGGACCCAACCCGAATCCGCGTGGCCGACCTGAGTCGCACCACCCAGGACCCGTTGCTGGCCAAGGTACGGAACCTGCTCCGCCGTGAATACGGCTTCCCGCGCAACCCGAAGCGGCGCTTCACTATCCCCGCCATCTATTCCGAGGAACAGCTCACCTACCCCACGCCGGAGGGCGGCACTACCCATGAAAAGCCCGGTGACGGCCCAACCCGGTTGGACTGCAGCACGGGCTTTGGCGCCGCCAGTTTCGTGACCGGCACCTTTGGTTTCGTGGCAGCCTCCAGGGTTCTTGAACATCTGGCCCGCCGCCATGAAAGAATGCGAAGAGCACTGAAAGAGGAAGGCGACTGACCATGGCCCGTGTTCCGGAAGCCCTCACAATGCAGCTGGATACGCCTGTTGCCACGGCGCAACCGATCGGCGGCGGCAGTATCAACGAGGCGGCCCGGCTGACCCTGGAGGATGGCCGGACCCTTTTCCTCAAGACCCACCCCTCGCCTCCGGCCGGCTTCTTCGAAGCGGAAGCAGCCGGCCTGCGGGCGCTGGCCGCAGGCAATGCGGTACGCATACCCGCCGTCATTGCGGTTGCGGAAGAAGGCCTGATCCTGGAATGGCTTGATGGCCGCCCCGGCGGGGACTTCGCCCGCCAGCTTGGGGAGCAACTGGCAAAGCTGCACAGCACCACCGCCAATGAGTTCGGTTTTGAGCGCGACAACTTCTGCGGCCTGACACCCCAGCCCAACCCCCGCATGCGCGACGGCTTCCGGTTCTTCGCCGAGGCCCGGCTGCTGCACCAGGGGCGGATGGCGCGGGACAGCGGCCGTCTCGGCCATGGCGACATTCAGCAGCTGGAATGGCTCGCCGGCCGCCTCGACCGCTGGATTCCGGAGCAGCCCGCCAGTCTGATCCACGGCGATCTATGGTCCGGCAACATCCATTGCGGCCCAGCGGGCGAGCCGGTCCTGATCGACCCGGCCACCCACTATGGCTGGGCCGAGGCGGATCTGGCCATGACCACGATGTTCGGCAGCCAGCCACGCGCCTTCTACGAGGCCTACCTCGCCAACAGCGCTGTCGAGCGGGACTGGGAGGACCGAGCACCGCTTTACAACCTCTACCACGAGCTGAACCACCTGAACCTGTTCGGAGGACCCTGGGCCGGTGGCGTGCGGCAGACCCTGAAGCGATTCACCTGACCCAGTCTGTGAAACGCCTCTCACGAGGCCTCACCTGGCCGGCTTGACGCTCCGGCGCGTGCTGGCATAATTCAACTGTTTCAAAGACAGGATGTCAGCCACAGGACACGGAAATGGTCAGCGCACCCGCTATTGCCTCAACCAGCCTGCTCCAATGCGCGCCGACGACGGTGAACGGCGCATGACGCACCGTAGAACCGTCGCATCATGGTGCAAGCTCAGTCTGATCCCACTACTGGTGGCTGCCAGCTACTTTCTGTATTCCAGCGAGGTCATGGCCGATATGTTCGGATGGTTCAAACGTTACGACGTGCATCTTTCGCCGGAGGTGAGGGGGCAACTTAAAGACAAGGGAAAACCGCTTAAAGGCGCCCTGATTACAAGGGAGGTCCATTACGGTAAGTCCTATATCGATAGGACTCGTACAGACTCTGAGGGTAATTTCTCTTTCTCGCCACGGAGCATTCGTTCGTCGTTACCCTCACGGCCTTTGACTGAAGCAAGAGTAATACAGCTTATCCACGCCCAAGTTCGTGGTGAATCCTATATTCTGTGGCAGGCCGCAACAGAAGATATCGTGACCCCAAAAGCGTTTCGTAAACACTTGAACCGCCTGAGCTGCGATATCTCCAATCCGGACAAAACTCACCATCTTCATAACCACGAACACCCACAGTTCGATCATAACGTTGGCAGTATCTGTCGCTGGGAATAAATCAGGACGATTAATTCAAGTTTGAAGAAGGATCTTCATGATGGAAACGCTATCGCCAAAAATAGCAGCAGAATGCGCTGACGCCGTATACAGCGTCTTTTCTCCTGAATCGATGGGGAGTATCCCTATGCCAACCTCACCTCAGCTGGGACGCCAATTCTCTTTCAAGGGTGGAGCAGCCCCGGTCATGGGAGAGACCGGTGGGATTTTTGGGCTTTACACTCAGACAACTGGCTTCGCAGTTATAGGCGAAGGGCTGGAGCGGCACCATAATTCGACGCTGATAGCAATCCGTGGCAGCAGCTCGATTGCGGACTACCTCACCGATTTTGATGTGGGCATCGCGACCGGAATTAATAATCAGAGCGTGCATTCAGGCTTTGAAGAAGCTTTTGCAAGTATGCGGCCCGCGTTTCATGACAGACTTTCTAAACGACTAACACAGGCTCGTGCCGATCACACTGTTCACTGCGTGGGTCACAGTCTCGGCGGTGCACTCGCTTCCATGACTGCGGATTGGCTAAAGTCGGAATTCCCTGTGAAAGTGAATTTGTACACCTTTGGCGCACCTCGTGTAGGACTGAAAGGCTATGCAACAAAAAACACGAACCAGGTTGACGCGCACTTCCGTTGCACGCATGGCGCCGACCCCGTGCCGTTAGCCCCTGTTTGGCCCTTCATTCATGCCCCTACTGAAGGCCCTAGTGAATACAGACTTGATAGTGCGGAAGGCATCAATTTCTCTGCTCACAGAATGGGACACAAGGGAACACCTGGCTACCGAAATACGGCCAGCGCTGATGACTGGGGAGAACTTAAACGCCAATCCATCCGCTTCCTTAATCAACCTGTCCGGCTACGCTATGAGGATCGACTCCAAGCTTCATTCACCAATTACTGGTCAGAAAAACTTAACGCTGCGCTGATCACACTTCTCAAAGACGCAGGGTACTACTCCGCTATCGCTACCCAGGCTACCGTAACTTCTGCCCTGACGTTTTACGACCGGCTGGCACGCTCACTGGAAAAAATCGCGGAGGCATCAGCCGACTTCGCTGAGCAGACTGCAGGACTTCTGGGCCACATGCTGGTATTCGCCGGGAAAGTTGCGGTGACCGTGACCAAGCTCACCTATCAATTCATCCGGTGGGTATTTGAAACCACCATCGGAGCACTGAACCGTTGCGTCAAAAAAGCACTGGAAACGCTTTAGGGTAACCCTGTCCTGCCTACAGGCAGATCAATGATGTTTCCATATTGTCAACAATCCGAGATAAAGGTATTGTGCCATGGAGGGCAGAACTTGCATGTGATCTCAAGGCGCCCGTTCAAGGAAGCTGCGGAGCGCTACCCTGACGACGCCGAGGCGATTCTCAGGACATATCGACTTCTCCGAGCGGGCAGCTTCAAAAGCCCGGAAGAAATGAAGTGCCTGTTTCCGTCATTGGATAATCTCAAATATCGAAAAGGCTGGTGGGTCATCGATATTGGCGGCAACAACCTGAGACTGATCGCATTCATCAGCTTTCAGGATCAGCGCCTCTTCGTTAAACACATCGTCACACATGCGGAATATGACAGGCTCTGCCGCCACTATGCACGGGGAGGTCATTGAAATGGCATTCAGTCAGGTTAAGGAAAAAGCCAGCGCGCTGTTCAGTGAGGCACCGTTTATCGGCAGCATCCACAGCAATGAGGAATACGAGCAGGCACTGGCCCTGGTGGATGAACTGATTGAGGATTATCCGCTTTACCGTCCACTGATTGAAATGCTGTCAGCCTCCATTGAGCGGTGGGAAAACTCTGCCCCTGAATTCACGGATTTCAACCGGCGCTTAGAGCATGTGGATCCTGGTGTTGCCACCCTGAAAAGTCTTATAGAGCAGCACGGGCTGACCATGAATGACTTCCCGGAGATCGGGTCAAAATCACTGGTCTCCCGTGTCCTCTCCGGCGAGCGACAACTGACCCGCCAGCACATCAGGGCTTTAACCCGGCGGTTCAATATCAACGCGGAGCTGTTTTTCTAGGGCTGCAACACCAGCTTCCCCCGCACATGCCCATCCTCCTGCCGGCGATGGGCAGCAGCCGCATCACCGAGGGGGAAGGCGGCGGCGATATGGAGTTCCGCGTCACGGCGGTTAAGCAGTGCCAGGATCTCCTCGAGCTGGTCGGTATCCGGCTCAACCACGTAACCCGCCGCCTGGATGCCTTTCTCGGAAGCAAGGTCCTTGATGGCCTGGGCCGTCACCGTGGGAACGGTGACAAGCTTACCGTGTTCCCCGAGGGTGCTGAGCGCGGCCTTGCCGGCCTCGCCGCCCACCAGGTCGAGGACGGCGTCCAATCCATAGCAGACGTCATGGACGTCTTCCTGTTCATAATTGATGACGTCGTCAGCGCCCAACTGGTGGAGGAAATCCTCGTTGGCACCGGAGCCCGTGGTTACCACATGAGCCCCATGCTGAGCGGCAAACTGCACGGCAAAATGACCTACACCTCCGGCACCCCCAAGAATCAGAAGCTTCTGGCCGGGCTGAAGCCCAAGATGGCTGAACAGGCCCTGCCAGGCGGTGAGGGCGGCCAGGGGGACGGCTCCGATTTCTTCCAGTTTCAGCCCCTCCGGCGCCCGGCAGAGTTCGTCGGCGCGCACCAGGGTCTGCTCCGCGTAACCGCCACCGGCCCGAGGGAACCCGGTCATGCCAACAACCGGGTCACCCTTTTGCCAGCCATCAACACCGGCGCCCACCGCATCAATGGTGCCAGCCACTTCAAAGCCCGGCACCCAGGGCAGATGATCACGTATGGCATTGGCCACGAATCCCTGGCCAGAGCGGGTCTTGAAATCGATGGGATTGACCCCGGCACTGGCTACGCGCACACGCACCTGGCCCTCGCCGGGCTGAGGCAGCGCCGCTTCACGCAGTTCAAGGACGCCGGCATCACCGAATTCGGGAATGACGATCTGGCGCATGGCATATCCTCCAGGAGGTTACTGATCGTGGCTGGCCTTCTTTAACAGCTCGGCCATGGGCTCCGGAATCCGTGCCGGCCGCTGGGTCGCGGTATCAATACAGACATGGCGGGACTCCGCTTCCACCAGCGTCCGGCCATCACTGGGCCGGACCAGCTGGAACTGACGCCCGGAACGCAGCTTGCCGTCGAATTCGGTCAGCCAGGTTCCAAGGATCAGGTCATCATCGGCCAGCGCCGCGGCTTTGTAATCAATTTCGGTGCGCACAATCGCCATAGCGCGGCCAAGCTCTTCCTGCAGCTCCCAGGTCAGGCCCACGGACTCAATGTGCGCCCAGCTGATCTCTTCCATCCACTGCAGATAGACGGTGTTGTTGGCGTGCCCGAGGCGATCCACGTCCTGTTCAGAAACCCTGATGTTCATCGTGAACGGATCGGCCATCCGCCAGTGCCAGTCACTCATCCGGTTGCTCCCTCAGGGCTTTCATCGCCCGATCGTAATCCAGTCGACCAATGCGGTCATTGTAGAGTGAACCAAAATAGAGCGCACCGTCTCGCGCTTTCACCGAGGTTAACATCTGCACACGCTCCCCCGTCGGGTCATGCAGACTGCCCAGCATCTTTCCCTGCTGATCGAAAGCCAGTACCAGACCGTAGGGCTCGGGGCTCGGCTGCAGGAATTCCGGCAGCTTGGCCACCTGCTCCTTGAGCCAGGGACTCGGGTGGAAGGCGTCCATCTGTGGGTTGCGCCTGGTGGGCAGGGCCACCCAGATGATGCCGTTGTGATCCGCGGAGAGGTTATCCGGGAAGCCCGGTAGATTCCGGGCAAAAACCTCACTGGTACCCGCTTTCCCGCCTTCAAGCCAATACTGCTGGATGCGGTAGCGCCAGGTTTCATTGACCAGTACCGAATGCTCGTCCTCGGTCAGCGCCACCCCGTTGGCGAAGTGGAGGTCGTCCATCAGTGTTTCGGTTTCGCCGGTCTCCGGGTCGTAACGGAGCAGGCGCCCGTGCGGGCGGCTCTCGAGCATATCCAGGCGGTAGTCCGGCTGATGGAAGCGGCTGCTGGCGTCCGAGAAGTAGATGCGCCCGTCCGAGGCAATGGCCAGGTCATCGGTGAAAGCAAAGGGGGTGCCTTCGGATCCAGTGGTCAGCACCTCAACAGTGCCATCCGGGGCGACCGACAGCAGCCCCTTCCAGGCGTCTGCAACGATCAGGTTCCCGTCATCGTCGAACTCCATGCCCAGGGGACGACCGCCGGTATCCGCGAAGGTCTCCACCTCGCCTTCCGGTGTCACGCGGATGATCCGCCCATCCTGCAGGCCGCCATAGACATTGCCCTCGCCATCCACCTCAGTGTCCTCCGGGCCTTCGATCTCACCCTTGGCAAGCACATCAGCGTCCTGCAGTGCTTCATTCGGTTTCGCTGGTCCTTCCAGTCCCGGCGCCTCCGGCGGCTCCCAGGCGGCGGAATCCACTGGAGAAGGCCAAAGGAAAAAGAGACCAAGGAACAGCAGAATGAGGACCAGGAGTGTGAGCAGGATTTTTTTCATTGTTATTCCGACTTGCTGGTTTCAGTTGTCTTCGGCCAGGAAGCGCTGGCAGATGCGGGCAAACAGCTCGGGTTTTTCCGCGTGGAGCCAGTGCCCAACCTCGGGAATCACTTTCAGTTCAGCCCGTGGAAAATAGCGCTGAACAGCGTCCTGGTGGCGGCTCTGGATATAGTCCGAATTGCCACCGCGAATGAAAAGGGTCGGGCCCTCATAGGTGCCCTCCGTCGTCGGGCCAGCCATGATCTGTTCGTAGCAGGCCAGGATTCCCGGCACATTCATCCGCCACCGGAACCCGCCGTCCGCCGGCACCAGATTGGTCAGCAGAAACTGCCGCACGCCTTTCTCACCGATGTATTCCGCCAGCACCCCATCGGCTTCACGGCGGGATTTCACGGCGGCCGGATCCAGCGCCTCAAGTGCATCCTGAATGGCGTCATGGTGGGGCGCATAGGCCACCGGCGCAATGTCGGCAACGATCAGGCGCCGAACCCGCTCCGGCGCCATCAGTGCCATTTCCATGGCGGTCTTGCCGCCCATGGAATGGCCCAGAAGATGGGCTGTCTCCAACCCTGCCCGATCCATGTAGGCCAGCACGTCCGCTGCCATTTCGGGGTAGCTCATGCTGCGTGTATGCGGTGATTCACCGTGGTTGCGCAGGTCCAGGCTGTGCACCTCGAATTCCGGCGCCAGGCGTCGACGCACACCGCCCAGGGTATCGCCGGCGCCGAAGAGGCCATGCATGAGTATCAGGGGCGGGCCATCACCCTTGACGCCCGCATTGAGTTCCACCGTGTCTGTCAAAGCTGTTTCTCCGTGCCATAGCGCTCACCCGCCACTGGCGAAGAGCGGGCGACGGGCTTAGACTCGTAACATCAAGCAGTGTAAGCCTAAACGGAACCTGACCCCATGGCCACAGCAGCACCCCTTCACGATGAACGCCGCCACCTGCAGCGTTTCCCCGCCGCGGAACTGGAAGTCCGGTTGAAGCCAGGGCGCAGCCGCTTCAGGCGTGGAGAAGTCGTCGAAGCCGCCGATTTCACACGCGAGGGTGTCGCCATCATCACGTCCCGGAAACTGCGCATGGGGCAGAAGGTACTGGTGGATCTGACTCTGCGCCTGGACCGGAGCGAACTCCACCAGAACCGCCTGGTTGCGGTGGTCACAAACGTGCGCGCTGAAGGGGAACAGCACCGTTACGGTCTGAAATTCGACTTCCGGGCCAATGCCACGATGCGTGCCCTGGAGACCCAGGCCCGCCTGGGGCGCATGGAGGGGATTCTGGAGCGCATACAAAAAATGAAGGCCCGTCACCGCAGCGGTGAGGACCTCATCAGAACCTATTCAGGTCAGGGGTAAGAGCGGACCCCTCAGTTGAACGCGGGGATCTCGCTCAGATAATCGGACAGAGCCTTGAGATTGGCTTTTTCTTCTTCAGTGTGCGGAACACAGATTTCGAGGTTGGTATCCATATCCATGACGCGACTCCTTGGGTTTGTCAGGATTTCAGGTATTATCCTACGTCGCAATGCCTGAGCCGGCTTGACGCACCCGCTCAACCTTTTGACAGGTGGTAACAGTCGATGACAGACAGTCCCACGGTGAGCGCTTCCGGCACTCTTGCTCTCACCCACTACCTGACCAGCCGGGGATTCGCTTCGCAGGACCACATTGACGGCATTCTTGGGATCTCGTCAGAGGAACTTGAGGATCCCGACTGCCGTGTTGCTGTGCACAGCCATAATCAGCTGTGGCAGGAGGCACTCCTTCTGACCGGGGACCCGGCACTGGGATTGCGGCTGGGTGAGATTGTGGACCCGGACCGCATGGGGTTGATGAGCCACATCGTGTTCAACAGCGACACCATTGAACACGCGCTGGAGGAATACATGCGGCTTCACCGGCTCGTGAATGAGGCGGTGCACCTCTACCAGACCCGGGAGGGCGACCGGATAAGGGTCACCTGGCATGTGCCCGACCCGGCGCTGTACTGCACTCCGGACATGGACCGCACCCTGTCCGCTGCGGTCACCCGTGCGCGCCACTTCATCCATCCCAGGCTGGCCATCGAGCAGCTGAGCCTGGCTCACGAGGACCCCGGCTACCGGGCCCACTACGAGCGGATCTTCCAGTGCCCGGTCACCTTCGGCACCGGTGAGACCAGCCTGTGTTTTCCGGCCCGCTACCTGGATTCGCCGCTGCCCCACCGCAACCCCTATGTGCATTCTGCCCTGACCACACACGTCAACCGGCTGCTGCGCCAGTTGCGCCCGCGCAAGACCGTTTCGGAACGGGTCCGGCGGATCGTCCAGAAACAGCTTCCGCGCACACCGGACGTGGACCGGGTGGCCTCGGCCATGCACATGAGCCGCCAGACGCTTTACCGCAAGCTGAAGAAAGAGGGCGAGAGCTTCCAGAACCTGGCGGAGACGGTGCGGCGGGAACGGGCACTGCAGTATGTGGCTGAGGGCGAATACGGGCTGACGGAAGTGGCGTTCCTGCTGGGATTCTCGGAGCTGAGTGCCTTCAGCCGGGCCTTCAAGCGCTGGACCGGGGAAAGCCCTGGCCACTACCGGGCACGGCACCGCGAAGAGCGCGCCTCAACGATGGCGGACTAATCCTCGCCGAACTGCAACACCAGATGATTCACCAGGCGCTGCAGACGCGCCCGGGCATGGCGCGCATTCAACGCGACCTGCTGCGCCGATGCCGATTCCTCCAGATCCCCGGGTGACAGATCCGGCCAATACAGCTCACAGGCAAGCCCCAGTTTGGGAATGCGTCCGCCCAGCAACCAGGGCAGGCTCACCACACCACTCTGGTTCACAGCACGGCGCAGGTGTTCGGGCAGACGCTCTATCAGGAAGCGGGCTGAAGCCGGAATGGGAATCGGCCGCCCCAGCCTTTCAGTACCACTGTGAGCCAGCAGCAGTACCGGCGCCTCCGCCCTCACAGCCGCTTCTATGAAGCGCTGGCTGCGGAACGGCTGTATGTCGATGCCGTTGCCGACATTACTGTATTCGCCTTCCGGCATGATGCAGCAGTCATTGAAGGTGCCGTTGCTCAGCTTGGCAACAACATCCTCGACCCCGGAATCCGCGGAGGTCTGCACCAGGCGCTCCAACAGAGGACCGACACCGGGCACCCGGTAGAACCCCCTCCAGGTCACTCCGAACGGCACCCTGTCACCTCCGCCGTGGCGCACCATGCTTCGCACTAGCGCTGCCAGTGCGGGCGCTGGGCCGAGTACGGGGCCATGATTCATGATGATCATCAGTCGGGGATGCGTCTGGAGGATGCCGGCCAGTTCGTCCATGCCGACACCATCCGCTTCTTCGCGGTAGAACAGCGGCGCCAGCCGATCGGCGATCGGGAGGAGGTCCTGGTAGGTGTGCGCCATGGCTACCTCTTCTTCAGCTCACTGCGCACGGTTTCCAGCCGCCGCCGGTTCACGCCGAAATCCGAATAGCCGAGCCGTGAGGCCGAACGCACCTGGATCACGCCCTGCTCCGGGTCACGGACAAAATCCAGATCATCCACGAACCGCAGCACCCGGGTGCGGGCCTCGGCGCGGATGGTCTCCGCCGTCTGCTCCACGATCCGTACGCCCCCCAGGGCCTCCAGCACGCCAGGCAGCCGCTCCCATGTGCCTTCATCCCCCGGCAGGGGCTCTATGTACTGCTTCCCCCGGCCCTGGCTGGAAACACAATTGGGCTTGCGCGGACACGGCCTGAGTTGCGGACTTCCTGCATCAGTACTCATACGGACTCCATTCTGGACGACAGGGTCGGGGTAAATCTGCTTCACTTGCGTAAAGGTCAGACATTACCAGAGGCCAGCCATGGATCACACCGCGTACCTTGAGGCACTGCGAAGCACAGCAGCAGGCACTGAACAGAGCTTCGACGCCGAAGAATTCCGGGCACGCCGCCAGCGGGTGGCCAGCGCCATGCGCGAGGCCGGCCTTGAGGCACTGCTGGTGACCAATCCAGGCGAGATCAACTACCTCACCGGTTACCGGACCTTTGAGGTCTCGGTCCATGCGGCACTGGTCTTCCGCCCGGAGCGCTGCTTCCTCCAGGTGCCCTCCATTGAAACCGGCCCCGCTGCGGCGACGGCCCTGGTGGACGAGGTGGATGGATACCGGTGGGAGTCCGTCCAGTCCGTGATCGGCCCCCTGGTAGACCAGCTCCGGGACTGCCGCGCCATCGGCATCAACCAGTGGGGCAACGGCCTGCGCCCCGGCGTGCTGGACGCCCTTCGGGCCCAGTTGCCCGATACGGCCTTCCATGAATCCAGCGCCGTGCTGGACCGCGTCCGGCGCGTCAAGACAGCAGCAGAGCTGGAACGTCTGCACGAGAGCGCACGCATGACCATGGCCGGCCTGGAGGCCGCCATGGCCGTGATCGAACCGGGCGTGGACGAGAACACCATTGCGGCGGAAGGCGCCCGCGCCATGCTGGCCGCCGGCAGCGAGTTCATGAGCCTGCAGCCCATTGTGGTCAGCGGGCCACGCAGCAGCGTGATCCACCTCAACCATCAGAGTCGGGTTATCAAGAAGAACGAATCCGTCTTCCTCGAATTCGGAGCCGTGCGCCACCGCTACACCGCGCCGCAGATGCGTACAGCCGTTGCGGGGCAGGCATCGGACCGGATGAAACGGCTCAACGATGTCTGCCACCGTCTTCACGACACGCTGGTCTCGGAGATGCGTCCGGGGCAGCGCTTTACAGACGCGGCAACAGCCGCCAATCGGGTCCTGGCGGAAGTTGCGGACGAGGTCTTTTTCTCCGGTGTCTTCGGCTACACCGTGGGGGCGCAGTTCCCTCCGAGCTGGGTCGAGGGGACCGGCTTCATCGCCGAGGGCGAGGAATCCCCGTTCGAGCCGGGCATGGTCTTCCACCTGCCCCTGTGCCTGCGGGCACCGGGTGAGTTCGGAATCGGTATGAGCAACACGGTCGTCGTAGGTGATAACGGGGCCACTCCCATCACCTGTAACGACTGGCAGCTGCGGGAGCCATCCTCATGAGAGCACTTGTCGTCGGCGCCGGCATTGTCGGTTTAACCACCGCCCGGATGCTGGCCCGCAGAGGGTATTCAGTGACGGTGGTCGAAGCGCACGAGGGCCCGGGCATGGAGACAAGCTATGCCAATGCCGGCCAGCGCTCCTACGGCCACGTCTCCCCCTGGGCGGCACCGGATCTGATCGGCGTGGGCCTTAAGGGCCTGGTGCGTCGGCAGGGCCCGCTGAAGATGCACATGCCGCCAGCACCGAGAACGATCAGCTTTCTCTTCCAGACGCTGCGCTACGCCTGGGAGAGCGGCCGCTATGACGCCAGCAACCGCGCCATGCTCCAGCTTGGCCAGGTCAGCCGTAATGCGTTCCACGCGATTGACGAGGAACTGCCGGAAGGCTTTGATGGCCATCATGAGGGACTGCTGGAAATCAGCCGCGACCCGGTGGAATACGCCGGTCTGCAGACCAAGGCCCGAGCTTTGGCGGAACAGAGCATCGAGCATGAGTGGCTGGACGCCGACTCGGTCCACCGCCAGGAACCCGCACTGGCGGCAACGGGGCACCTGCAGCCATCCCTGCTGATCAACGGTGACGGCACCGGTGACTCCCGGCGCCTTTCACAGCTTCTCATGATGCAATGCCGGGAAGCGGGGGTCCGGTTCTTCTTCGGCACCAGCGTGACGCAGTGGGAACATAACGGTGATGCCCTGGAAGGCGCACACGTTTCCGACGGCAACAGGAGCTGGCTTGAGGCGGCTGATGCGACCGTTGTCTGTGCCGGCTGCGCCTCGCGCGAGCTCGTCCGGCCACTGGGCCTGAAACTTCCTGTCTACCCGGTCAAGGGCTACTCTCTAACGGCGCCGCTGGACAATCCTGACAAAGCGCCCCGTTCCACGGTCGTGGATCTGGACAACAAGGTTGCCATCACCCGTCTCGGAGACCGGATGCGGATCACCGGGTTCGCGGAGCTGGCCGGCTTCAACCGCCGGATACCGGAATCACGACTGCAGGTACTTCAGGAAGCCATCAACGAGCGCTTCCCTGGCGCAGCGGATTTCAATCATGCGGAGCCCTGGACCGGCTTCCGGCCCATGCTGCCTGATGGCCCGCCGGCCCTCGGCGCCGGCCCCTTACAGAACCTGTGGCTCAATACGGGCCATGGAACCTTTGGGTGGACCCTCTCGGCAGGAAGCGCGGAGCTGCTGGGCATGATGATGCACTCCGAGCCGACGCCCATTGATGTCAGCGCTTTTGACCCGTGCCGCTTCGGGGGCTCTCGCCGCTGACAGCCAGCCCGGTATCCCCTTCAATCACCGGTTGCACCAACGGCAGGGGGATATCCGGATGACGACGGACCTCGACGCCGCTCATATCAAAGCCGGCACGCTCAAAAACCCGACGGGTATCCCGGTTGATATTGCAGCCACAGGCAAGCGGTCTCCAGAGGGGGTTGAAACGCTGCTGCCAGCGGGCCAAGCCCGGCTCGCTGGCGGCCACATGTTCGAAGAACAGCAGCCGGCCGCCCGGCTTCAGCACCCGCGCCATCTCAAGCGCGGCCCGGTCCGCCTCCGGGATGGTGCAGAACACCAGGAACGCCACCACGGTATCGAACCGGTTGTCCTCAAAGGGCATGGACTCAGCCCCTGCGTGAACCAGCTCCACCGGTGGTTCCCCAGAGCGTAACTCAACGCGCTCCCGGCATTCGCGCAGGAGGACCTCCGAGGGCTCCAGGCCCACAATCCGTTCCACGGCTGGTCCGTAATGGCTCAGGCTGAGCCCGGAACCGATGCCGATCTCCAGCACTTCCCCCGACGCCTGGCTGAGCAGCTCCCGGCGGACATCCGCCAGCGTCCGCTCGGCCAGTTTCAGAACGGGCGAAAAGACGTGTCGTTCGTAAAATCCAGCCAATGACACAGCGCCAGCCTCCCGGATGATGGGTGATCGACAAGCATAACCCGGATCACCGCTACAGGTCAGACCCATGCGAACACGGACTCTCAGACGCCCCCAGACGGAACTCCATATTGTGGAGGATGGCGACCCGGCCAATCCGGCCATCCTCTTCCTGCACGGCTTCCCGGACTGCCATGACCTCTGGCTGCCCCATATGCAGGCACTGAGTAGCGACTACCACGTGATCGGTTTCGACATGCGGGGGGCAGGACAAAGCACACCGCCAGCGCGTGCCGAAGGCTACCGGATCCCCTGCCTTCTGGAGGACATCGATGCCGTGATCACGGCTACCCGGGGCCGGGAAGGCACCGCACACCTGGTGGGCCACGACTGGGGCTCGATCATCGGCTGGAGCTTCGTTGCCGACCCGGTCTATGGGCGCCGGGCCGAATCCTGGACCAGCCTTTCCGGCCCGCATCTTGGAGCGGCGGCCGAATGGGTCCGGAACGGGATCCTGAAGGGCGGTGGCGACCGCAAACCGGCACTGAACCAGGTGCTGCACTCCTGGTACATGCTGGCACTGAACGTTCCCGGCCTTGGTCAGGCTGTGTTCAGCACCGTCGGCACGCCGGTTTACCGTGCTGCCCTGACCATGGGTGGCGTCCCGGCCGATCACCCTCACCTGGCACGCTCACGCGATGAGGTTACCCGCCTGACGCGCCATACGTTCCAGCTCTATCGCCAGAATGCGCTCAGCCCGCCGCCCACGCCACGCCCGGGCAGCATCAGAACGCCCAGCCAGATACTGATCCTGGAAGAGGACGCCTTCGCGACACCAGCAGTGTGCGAGGCCATGACCCGTTACTGCCAGCAGGTGAGCTGCAAGCGGCTGGCGGCCAATCACTGGGCGCCGGTCACGCACCCTGAATGGATCCAGGAGCGCATCAGGGGGTTGGTGGCCAGCCTTCACTGACACACACAGAAAACCCCCGGCCGGACGCACCGGGCGGGGGTTGAAGCGCGCCCTTACAAGAGGGCGGCCAGGGCCGGTTTACGCCTTGTTGAGCTGTTCCTCGGCGTACTCGTAATTGGCCAGGTTGTTCAGGAAGTTCATGACATAGTCCGGACGACGGTTGCGGAAGTCCAGATAGTAACTGTGCTCCCAGACGTCCAGTGCCAGCAGAACCTTGCCTTCACCGGTTGCCAGCGGGTTGACGGCGTTCGGGGTCTTGGTGACCTTCAGCTTGCCGTCGTTGCCCAGCACGAGCCAGCCCCAGCCGGAACCGAACTGGCCGACAGCGGTGGTCTTGAACTGCTCCTTGAAGTCATCCACGGAACCGAAGTCCTCGACCAGCTTCTGCTCCAGCTTGCCCGGAATACCGCCACCGTTGGGGGACATGTTTTCCCAGAAGAAGTTGTGGTTCCAGTGCTGGCCAGCCTGGTTGAATACTTTCTGCAGGTCATCACGGCCATAGGCGAGCTTGACGATTTCTTCCAGCGACTTGCCCTGCAGGTTGCTGTCCTGCTCGACCAGACTGTTCAGGGTCGTGACATAGGTGTTGTGGTGCTTGCCGTGGTGGAGCTCAAGCGTTTCCTGGCACATCCCCTTTTCCGCGAGTGCGTTGTAGGAATAGGGAAGATTGGGGAGTTCAAAAGCCATAGTGTTTCCTCCTTAACGGCTTCAAGTATTCAGGAACGATCCTCAGTCACGGACGTTATCACAGAATTCGACCCCTCGGTGCCCATAATCGAGTCGATGTTCAACGCCCATTTCCAGGGTCTGTTGAAGACCATGGGATCGGTTTGACAGAAATCAAGGGGCACCGGGAACTTGCAGAACCACTGATTTGTGCAACGATGACATGATAGGATCTTCCACGTAGAAATGAATCTGAGTTCCGGGTATGCAGTCGTTCAAACCTCGCGAGACCCTGAGTGAACAGGTTGCCCGCCACCTTGAGAATATGATCGCCTTCGAACAGCTCAAGTCGGGCGATCGCATCCATGAGAGCAACATGGCGCGGGAACTGGACGTGAGCCACGGCGCCGTAAGGGAAGCCCTGCTCATGCTGGAAAAACGTCATCTGGTTCGGAACGTCCCTCGCAAGGGAGCGTTCGTCACCACGCTGGACGCCGACTTCGTGAGCAGTCTTTACGAAGCCATGAGCGTGTTTCTCTGCCATACCGGGCGTAAACTCGTGCGCCAGTGGGAACCCGCCGACATGGAACGGCTTGAATCACTGTACGACAGCATGTGTGAGTCGTACCGGAACGGCCAGCTCATGGAATTCCTGGACACCGGCATTGAATACACCCAGGCGTCGCTGGCCTACGCCAACAACTACTTCATCACCGCCGCCATCAATGACCTCTGGCCCTCCGCCAAGCGCTGCGCGTTCGTGGCGCTGCGCCAGGGCAACCGGGTACTGGAGGACAACCTCAACCACATGCGCGAATCGCTGGACCTGCTGCGTGCCCGGGATGAGGAAGGCCTGGTGGACAATGTCGACGCCTACGCCCGAAAGCAGTGCGAACAGGTGCTCGCCTGCCTGCCGGAGAGCGGAGGCGGCCCGGGGGCGCAGGGGGCTACCGGGTGATGAGCAGGGTTCGGGCATTATGGCTGCCGGCCATTCTTCTGTCTTTAGGTGGATGCAGCCTCTTTCAGCCAGCACATGAACCCGCCGGCAACGCTGCAAAAAACGGGACTGAGTGCGAATGGGTCGTGCACCGTGGTGTTGCTGAACTTGTACGGATAGAGCAGAATGCCGCCATAATGAAGCTTTACCCGGCAGATTTCACATTTCGGGTAGAGCCCGCGCAGCCAGACTGGCAGCCCGGTAGCGAGTTCAAGGCATTGATTGAAAAGTCTTCGGGACCTGACTGCGGCCCTCCGAAGGTGATTGAGATTGAGCCTGTATTCAACGATTGACCGACCATCTATATCCCCGTTCGGGATTGCTTCCCCAGTGGCCGACTCGATGAACCTCTCCGTTATTCTCTCAACCTACAACTCGCCGATATGGCTGGAGAAAGTGCTGTGGGGTTACAGCGTTCAGTCCCATCAGGATTTTGAACTGCTCATTGCCGACGATGGCTCAACCGAAGAAACAGCGGCGCTTATTGAATCCATGCGACAGAAGACCAGTCTGACGCTCCGTCATATCTGGCATCCCGACGATGGCTTCCGTAAGTGCCGAATCCTGAACAAGGCAATCCTCGAGGCGCATCATGATTACGTCGTATTCAGCGATGGTGACTGCATCCCCCGCTCCGACTTTCTCAGTGTCCACGCCCATGAGGCGAGACCGGGCTGCTTTCTCTCAGGGGGATACCACAAGCTCCCCATGCAAACCAGTGAGGCCATCGGCAAGGACGATATCCTGACCGGACGCTGTTTTCAGCTCGACTGGCTCAAGACACGTGGGCTCGCCACCAGCTACAAGAACAGCAAATTGACGGCCACACCCCGGCAGGCCCGCTGGCTCAACCGGCTAACTCCCACGGCCTGCAACTTCAAAGGATCCAATGCTTCGGCCTGGTTGGCGGACATCAGAAAGGCCAATGGTTTCGACGAGGAAATGGCTTACGGTGGCGAGGATCGGGAGTTCGGGGTCCGTCTGATCAATAACGGCATACGCCCTCACCACGTTCGCTACAACGCAGTGGTCATTCACCTGGATCACAAACGGGGCTACGTGGATCCTGAGGTGCAGAAGAGCAACAAAGCCTATCGCGAATGGGTCGAGAAAAGCGGACTCAGAGCCACGCCGCGAGGACTCAATCTTCACAGTGAGCCGGAAACAATCCCAACATGAGCGAAACACCAGTACCGGACATTGTCGTAATCAGCCTCGCGAGAGCCACTGACCGCCGTGAAGCTTTCAGAGAACAGTTCAGGGAACTGGGGCTGCCCTTTCGATTCTTTGAAGCCGTCGACGGTCAGCAAGGTCACCCATTGTTCGACCACTATGACCGCAGACGCTCCGAGGCCCTTGGTGAAATACCGCTAACCCCGGGGCACCTGGGGTGCTATGCCAGTCATTACAATGTCTGGAAGGAATGCTCGGAATCCGGCACTTCCCGCATCGTTCTGGAGGATGATGCCCAGATCGACCCTGAAGGTTTTCTCGCGTTTATCCGCCTGATCCCGTCGCTACCGGAAGAGGTTGAATGCCTGCGGCTGTTTCCTTCCCGTTCCCGCAATACTGACAGCATACCGCTGATGTCGAGGGAAGGCCTGACCGTTGCCAAATTCCTGCGCGGACACAAAAGCACAACGGCGTATTATCTCACCCCTCGGGCGGCTGAAAAATTTCTGGCTCACGCAGAAACCTGGTGCGAGCCAGTGGATATTGAGATGGACCAGTTCTGGTGGAACAAAGTCGAGTGTTTCGGCCTGCTCCCAGCCTGTGTCACGAACAACCCGGATTTCGAGTCCACCATTGATTCCGGTGAGTCGACAAGGAATAAGCGGAAAGGTTCAAGGAAAGTTCGGTGGCGACTTTATATGCTCTGGTGCCGAATTCATCGTACACTGCATAATATGAGATTCAAATTACGGCATCGGACCTCGGTTGAAATTGATGCGAATACTAGCCTAACAAATATTTCTGGCACACATACCAATCGTAAGCCGAATTCGGACTAACGCCTAATGATTACATTTATTTTTTCGTACAACCGTGGACCACATCTTCAAAATTGTGTGGAGTCGGTAGAGTATTGTGCGCCCGATTCAACCATCATTATTTATGATGACAACAGTGATGATCCGGAAACCCGGCGTATTCTCAAAGATCTCACAGAGCGTCACGAAGTACGAAAGCCTGGATCGCTTCACAATCTAAGCATGCACGGTGGCCTCTATAATAATATGCAACATGCTCTTTACTCTGTAGAAACCCACGACGAGATCATCTGCTTCCTTCAGGATGACACTCAGATGGTTCGTCCCATAAAAAACGAGGATAGGAGCTTTATTAAAAACTATTTCGCTTCAAATCCTAAGGCAGGTTTTATCGCTCCGGTTTTCCAGAAAGGGCATACTCGGAAGAAAACGCTGGAACGATTCCGATATGCAGCGAAATACGGAGTTTATTTCTGCCACCATGAAAGCAATAAAAATGTTGCCGGCATGCATTATTCCGACATCTCCATAACGCTTTCAGGTCGTCTAAAGGAAGTCCAGTGGTGTTTCCATGGCGATGAATACGACAATGAACAACAAGCTCGACAGCACTTCATGAAGATGGGCTACCTATACGCTCCATTTGTGATGTGGCTACCTAACCCACCTGCTTATCGCAATAAAGGTAAAACGCTCGCATTTCAGATTGCTGAGCGACGCAACAGGGCCGGCCTTTATCCCTATAGATTTATGACAGAGGAACGCATTTCGGCGCTTACAACCCGTGACCCGGCTCAGCTACCCATTGCCGAACAAAATCTGGAGCTCACTACCGTTTTGGAGAAGCCTTGGATATTTCATCCATTGAAGCGTTCGAGACTCTTAAGAAAACTCGATAGACTTCAAACTTTTTTTCAACATAGCCGGTAACTGAAGTCTCTTGTTTCAATTCATGACAACTAGATTACCGCACCGGATAACTTAGTGCCCCAAGTGTGAGAATTGCGCCAAGTCACATAACAACACATTCTCACCTGGCAGCCAAATCCAGAAACCAGCATCCTCCTGCTTAGGCAGAGCCCCTAAAAAGCATTTTTTAGGTCCAAATAGGAACGTCCATTTTTATCTTGGAAGCTTTTACTCAACGCCTTCTCAAATTGAAAATTTTCGATTTCTCCGGATTTCTTAAGTGCATAAAAATGATTAAACCCACCTTCATAATACATCACATAATAGTCAAATCTATTTTTACTACTTCCAAGGAAGTCGAAGATCGCCAATGGAGCACGCTTGACGCCATAGTTATATTCATCCCAGACTCCAGCCTTTTCCGCCTCTATTGAAGAGAACAACTCTTCAGACGTTATCTGGCACCATTTTTTGTTATTACAAACATTTGAGAATTCAGCAGTTCCGGCATGATGCATAAAGAGCAAATCAGGGTCCAGCTTCGAGATATACTGTGGGCTTGCACCCTCAATTGCCGTTTTTTTCGTATTTAGCCCCACCAGATCATACTTCTCTCCTGGAAGCCAATAGGCAAACCTTCCCGCCTCCGTCAAGCCACTTACAGTGCTTGAGCTCGCATAATCTTTTAGATAAAAGGGAAAACTATTAATGTAGGCCCCACCCTGAGCATAGTGAACATAATCAACCGTATCATCAAGATACTGCAGAATTGAAAAAACGTATAGCCCCAGCATAACAACAGAAAGCTTTTTGTTTTTAGATTTTGAAGCTAAACAATAGCTCACAAACAGTGTTGCCAACACCAATACAGCAACAGTCCCAGGGGCCTGCAATCGATAACTTACATTTTGACTCAGGGTTGCAAATGAAAGAAAAAAGAAGAGCAAAAGAACTGGCGTTATCATTAAAACAATATTGCGGCGATTATTGCTTAAAAATATCGCCAACATCGCCATGATAACCAAGAACGCACTTTGCCCAACCCATTTAAAATGAGACGCCAACCCTGGCAGGAGATCAGAAGAGCTTCCTTTAACGTACAAAGGGAGTGGCAAAAGACTCCCAAAATAGTTATACCTCCAAAAGAAATAAAAACAACCCAAAACAAAACAGATTGCCGACGACTTTAAGTAAACATTAAGCCCTTCGTTTTTGTATGAGTTAAGCAACCCCACCAGAGCCCCTGAAACCCCAATAATCACGCCATCCGGACGAAAAAGCCCCAGAACCAACCCAATAAAGGGGATCAACAGATTAAGATTATCGTTATTTCTGTAAATGATGTATAAAAATAACGCTATTATCCCAGAGTAAAGACCAGTACTGAACCCTGCCAACGAGGCCTCTGTTATTGGCGACAAAATAACTATTACAGCGACCCCCAACATAATGACATGAGACAACCTATTTCCAAGCTGCCTCAAAGGCAAAAACAAGGATAAAGCGAAAACTAGAATGCCAACACCCACCCCATTAAGTATGGTAGCGGCGAGCGCAACATCGATTCCTGCATACGTTAAAACTCCTAACGCAATCATCCACAGGAAGTCTGTAGCCCCCTCTGCTGGAGGTCCGCCTTTAAAATATGAGATCCCCTCACCAGCCGCAAAGTTTTCGGAGAAAATATAAAGGATGTATGCGTCTTCATGAGGATGCCCTGTCCAGAGAACATATACTGAAAGAGCGATGTACGCAGCTACAGCAATTAACGGATAAATCCACAAACGCTCAGACATTCTCAATCTTTACCTTCACACAAATATAAATTTTTTTCCTTTGAACAAATAATCCTTTATCTACCCACATAAGCATTGGCTTATCACCGTTAGAGTCACCATATGCATAAGTATAAGAGCAAGGAAATCTAACTGAATACTCTCTGACTAGCCTGAGTTTTTCGAACCCATAGCAGTTTTTGCCTTGCAAATTTCCTGTTACTTTTCCTTCAGATACTTCGAGCTCAGTCGCCAAAACGTCCGAAAAATTATATTGCTCACCAAAATGGTTAATATAAATGGCCGGTGATGCGCTGACTATCACGCAACGATGACCGCGCTCTTGGTGCCATTCCAAATTTTTAATCATTCTAGAGCATAATTTCTTTGTGAGAACTTTTTGGAAGAACTCCACCCCCAGCCGAAGCAAGTGATCATATTCAAAACCACGAACATAATACCTGATTACGACTTCTTTGGCTTTTTCGTTGGAAATCAGTGACAATAGATACGCAAAAAAGATTGGGCTAAGCCAAAGCAAACCTACATAGTATCGCGGAGCTCCTACTACAAACTTAAGAAAGGGCATAAAAGTATCGCCTTTCGTCAAGGTCCCATCAAAGTCAAAAAAGGCAATAGTGTTTTTATCATCACTCATAAAGAGAGTCGCTTAAAAACGAACTCGGGGATATAACGAATAATCTGCATGATGCCCCACCAGAACCAAGGTAAATAGACCTCGTGACGACCTTTACGCATGGCTTTGATTATGCCGGTGGCGACGGCATCGGGTTTCGCCCAAAGTGGGCCTGATTTTTCGAGCCCGTCCGTCATTGGGGTATCGACAAACCCTGGTTTGACAGTCACCACATCGGTACCGTTTTTATAGAGACGGTTGCGAAGTCCCTGAAGGAAGATTGTGACCATGCCTTTAGCGGAACCATAGACGTAATTGCTCTGTCGCCCCCGGTCGCCTGCCACGGAACTGATTACCGCGATGACACCGCCGCCCTGATGTTCGAAGCGGTTTCCTAAGAGTGTAAGCAGGCTAATCACGCTGAGTGCATTGGTCTCGATCTCTTGGCGGGTCGTGGCTACAGACACCTCACAGGCTTTCTGCTCAGGCAATGTACCGTGGGCGATCAATACCGCATCTAGGCTGCCGAGAGCTACCTGAGTCTCTTCCAGCATCGATTCGTGCATTTTGTCATCGCACAAATCCATGGCTTTCGAGCGAATGGTGGCCGCAGGGGATCTGACCTTTAGATCTTGAGTGATTGAAGCCAGCTTTTCGGGATCTCGTCCCACGCAGAACACATTGGCACCCTGAGCGACAAGCTGGCGAGCTGTGTGTTCGGCAATCGTTGAGGTAGCTCCGATAATCAAGACATTTCGCAATGCGTTCATTGGGTCACCCGTTTCCAGAAATGAGAGGTCAGTTGTGGATCAATGAAACCGCTGAATGTCTCCCAGTACGGATAGCCTTGGCGGAACAGCCAACCAGGCATACGGGCATCCTTGGCCGGGTAGAGTGCACCGCCGGCTTCGCTGATCACTCGATCGAGCACCTCAAAAAGCCGCTGTGTTCGAGCCCCGCGATCAGGGAAATCCAGAGCGAGGGTCGCGCCGGGTCTGGGGAATGAAAGCATGCCGACGGGCGACTGATTGCCAAAGGTCTTGAGCACTGCCAGAAACGATCCCTGCCTATAGCGGGCAATGATTTTGAGGAGCTCGCTCAGAGCGTCTGGTGCGGTCTCCGGTGGCAGCACGCATTGATACTGGTAGAAGCCCGCCTTGCCGTAGATGCGATTCCACTGGCCGATCGCATCCAGTGGATAGAAATAAGGTACGTAGTGGGTAAGCTCACCACCCGGGTTGACCGGCTTATGATAATACAGCTGGTTAAACGCCCACAGGCTGGCGTTGTTGACCAGCGAAACCGGCAACTCAAAGGGAATGCTCCGGGATCTCTCTTTGAACGGAGCGGGGGTAATCGGTTGCGCAGGCGCATGGCAGGCGGCATAGAGCACGCCTCGGCCACGTGAGCGCCCTGCTGCCAGGCAATCCACCCAGGCTACCGTATAGGGCCACTGGGCTTCCAGCTCGCGGTTGAGTTCCCAGAACTCGTCGAGGTTAGCAAAACGATGGGATTCGACCCACATCCACGGGTTCTGTATGCGGCTCAGTTGCAGGGTCGCCGATGCGATGAGCCCGGTCAGACCCAGCCCCCCAATTGTGGCCCGGAACCATGGTTCGTTCTCGGTTGTAGAGCAGCTAAAACGCTCCCCATCGGAGCGGGCCAGTTCAATTGCCTTCACGTGATGGCCAAAGCTGCCCATGGAATGGTGATTCTTTCCGTGAACATCATTGGCAATGGCGCCACCGACGGTCGCATAGCGCGTGCCGGGGGTTACCGGCAGGAACCAGCCTTGAGGCACGACCAGCGCCAGGATCTCGCCCAACGTGACGCCTGGTTGGCACTGGATAATCCCCTGCGTTGGGTCGAAGTCGATGAATCGATCCAGCTCCCGGGTTTGCAACAAGGTCCCGTTATCCGTCAGACACACGTCCCCGTAACTGCGTCCGTTGCCATACAGTGTGCAGGGGCCGTTCTCGCTATTCTGCCCTGGTAAGGCGGGTTTTGTGAGTCGTTGCACACGGTTCGGCGTCAGTTTAGGAATGCGGTTCCAGGAAAGGAGCGCGTTCATATTGGTTCGCCCTCACCGTGACGGCTTTGAATTAATGCCACGAGACCAATAACCACGGCGAACCAGAGCGTCGCCAGGCGAATGAAGACAGTCGCTGCAACCGCTGCCGGCATGGGGATTCCTTTGAGGGTCAGGAGCGAAACCATGACGGCCTCGGCACCACCTAAACCACCGGGCATGAAGCTCAGTGCTCCTGCCAGCATGGACAGGGCGTAAACGAAGATGGCGAATGACATCCCCAGGTCCGCGCCCAGCCACTGCAGTACCCAGTGAAAGGCCAGCGCCTCGGCGCCCCATGCAATGATGCTGATCACTGTAGCAACGGAAAGCAGCCCTGGACTGTGGCAGCGTCGGGCGTCATTCAGCATCATTACCAGGTGCTGGAGGATATTGAACAGTTTACCTTCGCGCTGCAGCGTCCAGTGATGGATTCTGTCTAAGAGGCGACGACTTGAGAGGCACGTCAAGGCGACAACAATGCCGGCAATGGCGACCAGTACCAGCCCGCGAGCCTCCGGATACTGAGTCAGACCGATCAATGCCAGGATCACAATGGCCACAAGATCGGATAGCCGCTCACTGAAGAAAGCAGCAAAGGAAGTTGGATAAGGCACGCCGTGATGTTTGAGCAGCAGACCACGGAACGCCTCACCGGCCTTGCCAGGGGTCGTCGTAAGAGCGAAACCGGCCAAATAGATCCGGGCACTGGGTAACACGTTGATCTTATGGCCTAAGCGTGAAAGGTAGAGTTGCCAGCGCGCAAAGCGCAGGCCGTAGTTGACCAGCGACATAGCCAGTGCGGCGGCAGTACCGGTAATGCTAATCTGGACGAAAGCAGCAACAACTTCCTCCCAGCCTCCACAGAGCGAAAAAGCAAGATAACCAACCGTCGCTACCGCAACGGACAGCACCAGCGCCTTCAATCGCCAGCCGTCCACGTGCGTGACCGACGCCGTGCTCATGCCAACACCCACAAAGTGGCCCCAAACCAGGTAAAGGCGGCCAGGATCATGTGCCAGTCGGTCAGAAGATCCCTGGCAGTGTCATTACCCTTGGAGTGTTGGTGGAGAAGGAAGAGATAACGGAAGATCCCATACACGACAAATGGAACCGTATAAATCAGGTTTGGAGTGCCATGAAGTTCGATGGTCTGGGGTGAGACGGTATAGAGCCCGTAGCTGAGGACTGTACATGCGGCGGTAACCGCAATGAATTGTTCCAGCATCACGGGACTATAGTCATCGAGCACTCTACGAGTGACGGCACTGTCGTAGTCCGCTTCTGAATTTTCCAGCACCAACAGTTCTGCGCGTCGCTTGGAGAAGCCAAGAAACAGCGTCACCATGAGCCCGCACAACAGCAGCCAGGCGGAGGGTGCAATCCCAAGACCAATGGTCCCGGCAAAGATACGCAGCATGAACCCGGCTGAGATGAGAAAGACGTCCAGGATGACCACATGCTTGAGGCGCCAGGAATAGACAACGTTCAGGAGCAGATAAGCCATGGTGAAGCCGAGTACCCAACCGCTTACCAGCCAGGAAAGAACCATAGAGATGGCCACCAAGACCCCAAGCAATCCCCTGGCACTCCCCGTGGTCATGTCGCCGCTGGGCAGGGGGCGTTTGCATTTGGTTGGATGCGCACGATCCGCCTCCACATCTAGCAGGTCATTGAGCACGTAAACGGCGCTTGCCATGGCACAAAAGGCGAGAAACGCCAGCCCTGCCTGCGTGAGCGTAACTGCATCCCACTGATGGGCAAACAGTGGGCCAATCAGGACGAAGCCGTTTTTCAGGTACTGGTGGGGACGAAGCAGTTTAATAACGGCGTTCATGAATAACTTCTGCCGGTTCCAGATACAATTAAAGCTGCCCAAGCCGGTGACACCCGCTTGTTAGAGTAAGAACCTACCTCCTGGCCGATCCGAGCCGAAACTCTGGCACAAAGTTCAAAGGCGACTGGCATTGGGTCCGGTTTCCAGGTTCATCTTATGGCTTGTTCAATGCTGTGGAGCAATTTAAGAAAGCGCTTACCTCGCAACGGATTATAGCTCCATGGCCTGCGCGGTGTTCTCTCCCGGCACTCCAGGCATTCCTCGGCAACCGGCGGCCGGCTGTCGTCCGGACGATTAATAAAGTTCACAGTTTCTTGGCGTGACCAGACATCAAACGGATAAAACCCACATTGCTGTGAGCGCTCTGCAAGCCTTAGTGCCAAGGTTTTACGTTTGCCCCTATACGCAGGAACCTCCGGCAACCACATCGCAAATGGTGAGCGCATATAGGCCATTCGGCCAAACGCATCCCGCGCCTGCCGGTCATTTTCCGGCTCAGAGGTAAAGAATCGCCAATTGTGCGCCCTGAGACGTCCGGGAAGAGTCAAAAAAAGGTCAGAATAATGTACCCCGGCGCTCTGGCCCCAGTCTTCCCTGAAATAGGTAACCCCGTCTTTACTGTTCGCGTCATGAACCGGGCATTTTTTCTGATCGATACCCCGGATAAAACAAGGGTGGATAAACCCCAGATCAGGATGATTTTTCAAAGTCTGATACAGGATTTCAAACTCTTCCTTAAGCACAGGGCGCACAACCTGGCAGTCATCCTGAAGAAAGCAGACCAGCGCCTCATCCTCCAGGGATTCGAACGCGGCCTGCATGTTCCAGTAAAGGCCACCGTGCTTGTGCTCCCCATGAGCCTCAGGCAGCACCACCTCGTGATGTTCACGAATCCGGTCCAGAACCATACGGGTTTCCGCGTCATCGCTGTCATCATCAAAAACGATGATGCGCGCACCGGGAATGCAGTCAGTAATCGAGCGCACACAGTTATCGAGGAACTGCGCCCGGTTGAACGAGAAAATGCAGAAGACCGGTTGTATTTCAATGTCGCTCATGGATGTCCCTTGAAATCGGTTCACGCGTCCACTGCCAGACCAGAACCATTGGTAGCCAGGCAAACAGCCAGATGGGCTTCATCGACAGCACCAGCGTATGTTCATCCGTAAACGTCAGCATCAGGACCAGTCCGATAATCCCCAGAAGGCCAGCGATCTCACCCCACTCTCTTGCTCTGGTGACGGCCACCCAAGTCAACATACCAAAGATCGCAACTAGGAAAAGCACACCGATGATGCCTGTCTCGGCGTAGGTGCCCAGCCAGAGATTATGCGCATGGGTGACGATGTAGTTATTCGGGCGCCAGAACTCTGCGGCCGCATGCATCTGTTCCGGTTCCGTACCCGCACCGTAGCCCAGAAACAGCGAGTCCGGCGGGAACAGCAGGTAACCTTTCCAGATTTCAAGGCGCTTTGAGTCACCGCGCTCTATCAGCCCGTTAAGGAACGAGTCGAGGCCCTCATGCCACTCGATGACAGCACCGCTCAGGATCAGAACCAGCACCAGAAGACTGACGGTCAGTTTCAGATTCCGGCCTGTTGCAAAGGGGAGCAGGACGAAGAAGTAAATGCAGAATGCCAGTATCGGCCCGCGACTTTGCGACAGGAAGGCGAAGCTGGCGACACTGCTGCAACCGAGAAAGATCAGCAGACAGTCTTCCCACCGCCAGCGGGGAACACTCTGCGTGAGCAGAAAACATCCCATGGCAAGATACGCAAGAAGGATCGAAGTACCCTGGATGGGGTGACTCAAAGCGCCAAGGCCTTCGACCCTGCCTCCGTCCCAGAAAAGGAACCCTAGGCCAGCACCGACGACGCAGGCACCCAGAAACAAACGCCCCCAAAGCGCCGGGGCGTCGCGCAAACATTCAACACAGATCCAGAGAGCAATAACTGAGAAAAAGGACTCAACGCCCCAGCGCAGAATTTTCAGATCGTTGGCGAGCGATCCAGGACCGACTAAAAACGTACTGATGCCCACGTAAATACAGAAGACACCTACGACGCGGATAAAGGGATCCCTGAGAACTCGGAGACCGATGGCATAGCGCCAGGTGACCAGCGTTGCAGGAATCACCAGCGCGTGGAACACCGTCTTGTACAGGTCCTTCCATGGACCCACAACGGACACCAGAAGCCAGATCAGGACAAGAAACGGCAGCGCCTGAATGATCTTACGGGCCACTGGCCCGGTCTCAGCAGCTTCGCGTGCATGTGCCATGGATAGGTCAGTACTCCTAACGCCGGATGAGATCATGGAGTCGGGGTGACAGGGTTTCGAAGGGGATAGGTTCGCGCCCACCGCTGTGAGAGTGGATGGTGATGTAGTGCGTTGTTTCCGTATCCATTTCCGTCTCCACAAGCTCCAGAAGTTCCGTGATGCTCGGGGCATCATAGATATAGCGCATACAGTCGAACCTGCGCCATTCAACATCATCAACAGGCCATGACATCCGGAGAAAGGCCTTGTAGATGCCGAACTCAGACCACCGGCGCGGGGGTTGGCTCAAAAGAACCCTGTCCCACCGTTTTCCATAGGTCGACTCAAGCCAGGAGACCAACTGCCGAACGACAGCCGTTTCAAGCACAAACGGCGTGTCAAAATAGGTGTTCAGCTTGCCATCGACGACCGCCGCCTGCCCGACTAATCGTTCAGATTCCCTGACCCAGTTCCGGACTTTGCCACCGAGTTCATCCATCGGCTGCCAGGTTGCAAAACACACCACCTTCCCTCGCGGTGGCTCAAAATCCGTGAGGGCAGCTTCGGGTGTCACGATCACATCCGAATCCAGAACGACCACCCGATCCACATCCAGCTCATTAGCCAGGGTCAGTTTACAGATCTGCTGGGTGTGCCACCCCGTGTAGGCGGGCCAGCGCGGTATGCCGAGTGCGCGTTTAAGACTGCCTGCTATTCGGGTCCAATGGCGCCCCACTCGCGCACTGATGGCGCAAGCTCGGGCGCGTCGACGCTCCACCTCCGGTGCCAGAACATCGGCCGTGGTCAGCAGCCGGACGCTTCCTCTCTCAAACTCCCTGAAAAACGCCACATCCTCCGTCTGCACCACGATGTAGTGCGGAACAGCGCTCAGGGGAGATCGGTCCAGTGACAGTCTCAGGAGCCGCAGGTGTTCCAGATCACCTTTCCAGGTCGGCGTAACGAATGCGTACCCTGACCCAATGCTCATCGGCTCCCCCACTTATCCTGCCAGCGCCGGATCAGGGTACGCAGCCTTGTGTTGGCTTCACTACCCGAATAACGTCCCTTAGCCACATGCCGGATCCGGTAAACGCCGGGCACATCAACCGCCACCCCCTGGCTACGGATCAGCCAACGGAATGCACGATCCTCATGACACTTGGCGAATGTATCCACTGGTTGCTGGTAAAGACCGATCCGCCGGCAGTAACCCACCGCCCGGCACACATCACCATGTGCTATCTGGAGCGGACCTGTGGCGCGAGAGGGATAGTGCGGGGTAAAGCTCTCGTCTGCGATATCCAGAACCTGCGGCTCTCCCGAACCCGCACTGAGCATGGGATTATCTTCGGCAAGGAGTTCCGTCACACGTTCCTCGCTCGGAAACAGCAGCGCATCCCGACGCCCCTGCAACTGCTCCCCCAGTTCCTCGAAGCAATTCTCTCTGAACATCAGGTCGCAGTCTGTAAACCAGACCCAGTCAGCGTTGGTGGCCAGCGCCGCGTGATTACGTCCGATACCGCGGCGAAAAAGCCGGCGGCGTTCAACAGGCCACCAGTTCCAGGTCACATTGGGAGGGGTCTTTTGCTCGAAATACGACAGCAGTCGGCGCGTGCCTTCATCCTCAGGGCAGTAGAACACCGTCATGATGACGTCAACCGACTGCGGCGGGAAATTCACCAGTGAACTGAGCTGATAGACAAGGAAGTGCGAGTACTGCCAGCAGTGACTGACGATTTCGATGGTCAATCGGCCCTCACGGGCAGCACGGTCGGCCAGCGGAGGAAGATCGGGTTCAAACCAGCGGGCAGGCAGCCAGCCTTTCGCGGCAAAGCGAAAGAACATCAGGGCCAGAATCGTATGAATTCGCCGCCATGCGGATTGCATTAAAACCGTCGCTTGTCGATTGCCTCAGAGGAAGGCGCAGATAATAACACCAGACAGAATGCCGGGACAGTTCACAGCTGTTCATCTGGTGTTGCTAGGTCCCCTTGCCATAACCGGCCAGCAGTGCATTCCAGCCCTCGCTCAGACGTGACGGGGAAACCCCTTCCAGTTTCATCAGCGACCGGTGAAGGCGCTTGAGGTTACGATCAGGCCATTTCGAGCGTACCGAAGGAGATCGAATAACCCCCTTATCAAAATCAATCAGGTAAACCTTCTCCTGGGATAGAAGGATGTTGAAACAATTAAGGTCTGGATGATCAACACCGTAGTCATGGAACTGCCGGATGCTTGCGCCCACGCGGTACCACCAGGCATCCGATAATGCCGACGCCTGTTCTCCCAGTGACCGGGTATCCGCCAGTCGCTCTACAAGGATGGCGGCTCTGTAGTGCAGAAAGCCGTAACGCCAGACTGCGCTGGCCACTGGCCTTGGCACGGGAAGACCCTGATCGTACAACGCTTTAAGGAGATTGAACTCAGCAACGGAACGGGTCCGGGCAAGCCCCGTGTACAGATAGGCGTTGCTCGAGACCCGAGCCACCAGCCCGCCGCGGTTGTAGTAACGCAGGACCATGGCCAGACTGGCGCCACTCACGAACCACGCGCCTCCACGGCCGCCGGCCGCTACAGGCTCCGCGGCCTCTCCCCACCATTCGGGCTCAAACCAACCGGGCTCGAATACGGCACTCCATGGCTCGTTCACTTGGAAGACAGCGTGGCCCCCCGTGACACAATGGACTCCCTTAGCGGTTGTAGGTTCCCTCAACCTGCACCCCGTCCGTTACCATTCTCCAGGGAAAGATGCGACACATCCGGGGCAGGTGGCTGGGGTTCCTTAGTTTCCGGCCCAAGATCCTCGCCGGGCGGCGCCACCGACCATTCATCCAGGTGCTCGAACACGGGTTCCGGTTCCTCCCGTGTGTCCCCCAGCCGCTCGCCCGGAGCGCCCAGGCTGAGATCCGAGCCGGCCAGAATGGAATCCACCTTCTCACCCGCCACCGGCAGCCGGTCACCCGGTTCCACGGCCACATCGCCGCCTGCAGGCGATGGGTCACGGCCCTCATTCGAGCGGGCTTGTGGTTGCTCCACCGCCCCGGCCTGCTGCATGGGCTCAATATGCGCCACCAGCCCGTTCTTCTTCATGGCGGCCTGATACTTGTGCGCCGTGGCCTCATCAAGCCGGTTCCTGATCACCACGCGCTCACCGGAGAACATCTTCTCCAGCTGGGCATCATTGGCCTTGAACAACCCCCTGGCCCGTTCCCGCGCCGACTGTTCGTCGAGGCCTGCTTCCCACTCCCCGCGAAACACCAGTTGATACATAGCGTTTGCCCGTCGTTTGCCTGCGTCTGTTTCACAGCATAGCGCACATGACGCCTGTGAGCCCTGTAGCAGAGCGAACGCTGGAATATTAAAAAGCTGTCAAACCGGCTGCATTATCCGGAACAGCCGAGGATAATACAGCTGTTACGTTCTGTTACGTTGAATGCGATGATGCTACGAGTTTCGACAGGATACTGGCTCACCGTTCTGGCAACCACGCTGCTGCTCACCCCGGCTGCGATGGCTGGCGCCAGCGAGCGTCTCGAGGACCGCCTGGCCTCGACCCTGAAGCAGGTACATGCCAGCTATGAGGGCTACGAGCAGGCCACAGTCCCCGAGGATGGACACCCCAAGACCTATCTGCTTCTGGACTTTGAGGGCGACAACCTCAGCCGCCGCGAGCAGCGCCAGGAGCGTATCCATCACATCTGCAGCCGCATACTCACCAACCGGGACCTGGTGGAGGACCTGTCCCGGCGGGGCGTGCATATGGTGTCCGTCGCCTTCGACCGCCAATACCAGTACGACTGCCTCTGAACAGCCCTACTCCGGTTCCGGCAGAAAAGCCTCCCCCGCGAACTGTTCCAGCAGCTGCTGCACCCGGTCCAATTCGAAGCCGGCCACGGCCTCCGCCAGCTGATCGGCGAAGGCCACCAGCTCCTCAACGCCCTGGTCCCGCGCCTGTGACTGCAGTTCTTCGGCAAACGCCTGGAGCGCCTCCGGGTCGCCGCTGTCGACCAGAGACGTGGCCTGCGGGATCAGGGAATAACGCAGCGCGCGCATCACCCGCTTCTGCTGCTCCTCGCTGAGGTCGCTCCAGGCTGTCAGATTCTCCGGCTCACTCCCCTCATCCGTCTGTTCCAGATCAATGCGTTCATGGGTGAGGTAATCCGCCAGCTCCCCGAGCAGGATCTCCCGGCTCACGGGTTTGTGCAGATAGCCATCAAATCCGGCCTCGCGGATGCGCGCGGCCTCGCTGGTCATGACCGAAGCAGTAAGCGCCACGATCGGGATATCACTGAGCTTGCGATCCTCGCCAAAGGCCCGAAGCGCCGCAAACCCGTCCATCTCAGGCATGCGGATATCCATCAGCACCAGGTCCGGACGGGAAGCACGCGCCTTCTCCAGCGCCTGAACACCATTCTCAGCCTCTTCAACCGCAAGCCCTTCGGGCTCAAGCACATCCCGCACCAGCTGGCGGTTCACCGGGTTGTCATCCACGATCAGGACCCGGCCGCAACTGAAGCGATAACGTACCGCCAGCGTCTCATCATTCACATCCGGTGCGGCCAGCGCTGTTTCCACATCACGCAGATGCACGCGGAAGGTCGTGCCCTCACCGGGCTGGCTGCGCACGCTGAGCTCACCGTTCATCATCTCGACCAGCTTGCGGCTGATCGCCAGTCCCAGACCGGTGCCGCCGTATAGTCGACTGCTCTGCCCGGCCTGCTGCTCAAAGGCCTCAAAGATCCGCTCCTGCTGCTCCTCGGGAATGCCGATGCCGGTGTCGACCACCTCGATGCACAGCTCGGGGGCCTCGCTCTCCTTCCAGGCCACACGCACCCGGACTTCACCATGGTCGGTGAACTTGATGGCATTACCCACCAGGTTGAACAGCACCTGGCGCAGGCGGGTTTCATCCAGGACCATCACCGGCGGCATGTTCTCGTCCATTTCAAAGACCAGTTCCAGCCCTTTCTCGCCCGCCCGGATCGTGAAGATATGGCGCACATCCTCCAGCAGCCGGCTGAGATCCAGTGGCCCGTACTCAAGCCGCATCTTGCCCGCCTCCACGCGCGACAGGTCCAGGATGTCGTTGATCAGCGTCAACAGACTGCGGCTGCCGGCCTTGATGGACTCCAGGTAGCCGCGCTGGCGCTCGTCGGTAATGGTGCGCTCAAGCAGTTCCGTGTAGCCGATGACCGCATTCATGGGGGTGCGGATCTCATGGGACATGTTGGCCAGGAACTCGCTCTTGGCGCGGTTCGCCTCCTCGGCCTGGTCCGCCAGGTCCTCGGCCCGCTGCTTGGCGTCGAGCAGTTCCTCCTCGCTGCGCTTCAGGGCCTGTTCGGAACGTACCCGTTCACCCACTTCCCGGGAGAGCTTGCGGTTCCAGTAGAAGAAAGCAGCCAGCACCAGCAGGGCGATGATCCCCACCCGACGGACCACGGTGTAGTCCGCCTGCTGTTCCACATCGAGTTTGATCCAGCGGTTGTAGACCTCATCCAGGGCCGAACGGTCAATGCGGCTCAGGGCCTTACCCAGAATCCCCACCAGTTGCGGGTATTCCGCCTTTACGGCCAGCCTTAGATCGTACTGGAAAGGCGCGATGCTGGTGATCCGGAGATTATCCAGACCGAGACGGGAGACGTTGTAGCTGACACCAGGGATATGAGTGATCATCACATCCAGCTCGTTATTGGCCACACGGCGCAGCCCCTGCTCGATGGAGGTCACTTCCGTGATATCCAGAGCCGAGTGGTGTCGGTTGAGGTATTCTCCGGCGGCCATGCCCTGGACCACACCGACCCGATCACTGTCATCGAGCTCGGAGAGATCGCCCACAAAGCTGTGGTCATCACGCACCACGATGGCCACCGGCAGACTGAGATAGCTGCGCGTGAACAGGTGCTCGTCCTGGCGATCCGGTGTGCGCGGAAGCGCGGGTACCACATCCACTGTCCCATCAGCGAGCATCGAATCCACCGTCTCGCCGGAGGGAACCGGCACCCGCTCAAACTCGTAATCAAGCTCCGCCTCGATCAGTGACAGAAGATCGGGAATCACGCCTTCCAGTTTGCTGTCGCCCCGGAACTCAACCGGGGGCCAACCGGTCCGCATGGCCACTTTCAGTTCCGGGTTGTCCTTCAGCCACTGGCGTTCATTCGCAGTGAGCACCACCTCTTCCTCGGTGTCCCCGAAAATCTCCTCATGGCCGATCCAGGCCCCCTGGATATTGCGGTGCTCCAGGGTGGTCATCGAATCAATGGCCGCATCCAGAATGCCCCGCAACTTTCCTTCCTCGAAGGGGACGGCGTAGGACATGGGCAAGGGGCGCTCCTCCATGACCTGCACCCTCTGGATAACGCGCAGGTCGTTGTTCTCCAGATACTGATCCCCCACCGGAACGGGAGCGAGCAGTGCATCCGCTTCCTCACTGCGCAGCATGTCCATGGCCTCACTCAGCGTCAGCGCTGCCAGGGGCGTGAACGAGGGGATGCGGTCGAGGAGCTGGAATGGGTAGCGGTCACCGTCCAGAAAGACCACGCGTTTGTCTTCCAGGCTGCCAAGCCGGCTGATGCTGGCGTTGTCCCGGCGGGCATAGATGCCGTAGCGCACCTGCATGTAGGGGCGGGTGAACCGGTACTTGCCGGTTGAGCGATTGGCGAAGCGCATGCTGATCGCGTCGATCTGGCCCTGGGCCAGCATGCGTTCAAGAAGCAGGGGGTTGCCGCCGACCATTTCCACACGGGTCCCCAGCTTGCGCTCAAGAAGCCGGGCATAGCCGGATTCGGTGCCCAGGACCCGACCAAATTCATTGCGGTAGGCCAGCGGCGGACGGCCCGAGGGAATGCCCAGGCGGATGCGTTCCTTGTCCTGCAGCCAGAGCTTCTGGTCCACACTGAGTTCGGGCAGGTTATCGGTCGCCGGGAACGGGATGGCCTGCCCCGCCACCGGGATGACCAGCGCCAGTAACGCCGCAAAAACCACCAGCAGCCGCATCAGCGCCCTCCTCCCGAGCGTTTGTCCTGCTCGGCAGCGGGAATGACGCGATTACGGCCCTGCTCCTTGGCGCGATACAGGGCACGGTCCGCCATATCCAGCAGCTGGTCCGGGCCATCAACCTCCATGAAGCCGGTCACGCCACCGGAGAAGGTCACCTCGACCCGTTCATGCCGGAAATGGAACGGCAGCGCCTGGATCCGTTCACGCAGCTTATCCAGCACGGTAACAGCGGTCTCCAGCGGCGTTGCCGGGAGCAGAATGATGAACTCCTCGCCACCGTAGCGCGCGATGTAGTCCGTCTCACGCAGGTTCTCCCGCAGGGAGCGGGCCAGAAGCTGCAGGACCTTGTCGCCGGCCAGGTGCCCGTAAGTATCGTTGATGCCCTTGAACCAGTCGATGTCGATGATGGCCAGACTCGTTGGCTCACGATAGCGGTGCCAGCGCCGGTATTCCTGGTCCAGTCGTTCCTCCAGCGCCTCACGGTTGGGCAGCTGGGTCAGCATATCGGTAGCCGCCCGTTCCCGCTCCTTTCTGAGTTCCTTCTGCACTTCCCGGGACTCGGCCTCCATGGCGGTCACCTTCTCCTGTAGATCCTGAACCTGTTCCCGCAGGGCCTGTTCCCGCTTCGTATCAGCCTCACGGTACTCCGTCAGTGTGGCATTGAGGCGATCCACGTGATCACGAACCGCCTGCTGCAGCCCGCTGAGTTCAGTCGCTCCCAGGGCACTGCTGCCCATCTCATCCAGTTCCTGGTCGATGCGCTGGTCGAACGCTTCGGACACTTCCTGCCAGTGACCGAAGTCCAGTGCCCCCGTCTCAAACTGGGTGCGCAACCGCACCAGCCGCTGGTCGAGACCCGCCAGGAACTGCTCAAACTCCCGCTGCCCCCGGCCCACGGCCGCCACAACAAGGTGCACGACCTCATCCAGAACCGCCTGGATCTGGCCCCAGTTTTCGCTTGCACGGACCCTTTCCAGAAGGATTTCAATCCGTTCCTGGGCCGGTTCCGGCAGTGTGATATGTTGCTGGATATGGCGCAGAAGCTGCAGAAGCCGGGCACAGAGGTTGCGGAACTGCTCATCGTCGGCCCGGGGCTCACCGCTGTCCAGATCGAGCCCGGCAGCCAGCTCACTGTCCTCCGGCTCGTCAGCGTTACTGTCCGGAGAGTCTGCTTCGGTCGCCTCTTCTTCCCTGACGTCAGCTCCGCCACCAAGAACCCGCTGCCAGAACGAGCCCCGCTTCTGTGCGTCCCCGGACTCGGAAAGAACCTGCTGCTGGAGTTCCGCCAGCTGCTCCAGAATCCCGGGTAGTGCGTTGAAGCGCCCAACAGTGTCTGCCGGCGTGCGCTCCAGCGCCCTGAGTCGACGGCGTTCATTGCGTCCCGCACGGGAACGCAGCGGATCGATCAGACCCTGCAGCGCTTGCTGGAGACGGCTGACAACCGCCTGACGTTCCTCATCGAAGCCGGAAACGTGCGTTTCCAGCGCATCCTGAAGGCGCCGGAGGGCGCCGGGATCAGGGTCGCCTTCACGGACCAGTTCCCGCAGCTCGCCAAGGAGCCGATCCAGTTCGCCGTCCTGCCCTTCGGCAACCAGCGAGACACGGACCAGAAGCCGCTGGAGACTGTTCTGGCGCTGCTGCCACTGCTTTTCATCCTGCTCATGCTGTTCCAGCGCGGCAAGGTATTTCTGCCGCCAGTCCTGGTCACTCATGCCGCCCCTGCTCCGTCCTGGCTCCGCTGTCACCGGCCTTGCGCCGCCGCGCACGCGGATGCGCGCTGTCGTACACCTGGGCCAGATGCTGGAAGTCCAGGTGAGTATAGATCTGTGTGGTGGCTATATCCGAATGTCCCAACAATTCCTGTACGGCCCGCAGGTCGCCACTGGATTCCAGCATGTGACTGGCAAAGGAATGACGCATCAGATGCGGATGCAGGCCCTGGTCCGCGTGGCAGCGCTGCCCCCAGCGCCGCAGGCGGGCCTGTACCGTGCGGCGATGGATACGTTGCCCTCTGCGGCTGACGAATACCGCCGACTCACTGGCCAGCGCCAGTGCCGGGCGCTGTTCCAGCCAGCGGTCCAGTGCCGCCAGGGCAGCGCGGCCAATGGGAACGATGCGGGTTTTGCCACCCTTGCCGGTCACCCGGACGCTGGCATCACGGCGATCCACGTCGGCATCATTCAGTGCCACCAGCTCCGCCAGGCGCAGCCCTGAGGAATACATCAGCTCGATCATGGCCAGATCCCGCATCTCCAGAGGATCCTCCGGAGACTGTTCCAGCAGATGGTGCAGCTGGTCCACGTCCATCACGCCGGGCAGTGGGCGCTGGTTGCGCGGCGGGCGGATGTCGAGAGCGGGGTTGTCGGCTACCAGTCCTTCACGGATGAGGAACCCGTAGAACCGCCGGATGGCGGAAAGATGGCGCGCGATGGTGCGGCCGGAACGTCCCTCGCGGGCCAGGCCGGCGACATAGCGGCGGAGTTCGGCCTGGTTAAGAGCAACCGGGTCACGCTCCTGATTGTCGCACCACTGGCAGAGCCTGCGTAGATCCCGGCCGTAGTGCTCGCAGGTCCGCTGGGCACTGCGTTTCTCCGAGGCCATGTAGCGCAGAAAGCGTTGCACCGGCTCTGGCAGCCCCTCAGCCGCCTGGATCCGTTCCGCGTACGCATCAGTGGACGCCATGCTGGAACTCCCGGAGTGATGGGTCAGTGGCCGGCTTCCGCATCGGGCATGGCAATCCGGCCTTCCGGCGCCAGCAGCGGCGGAAGCAGCCGGCCAAGGGTATCGCTGATGTAGGTCATGAACAGCGACCCCATGCTGCTGTGGAAATACCCTTCGTCCTCACTGGCAATGGCGATCAGGCCGACGCACTCATCCCGGCGCACCGGGATCACCGCAGCTGAACCCACCCGTTCCGGCGCGGAGAACAACGCCTCACGGTGGCTGTCACGCAGCCGGCCGAAAAGCGGCTGGCTTTCATCCAGTACCTCACCGAACACCTCCCGGGCCCTGTTCCGCTGAAGGTAGCGCACGGCACCGCACTGGGAGGGCGGTTCACCATCGGTCAGCACTGTCAGGCTCGCACTCTGAAGCTGGAACTCACCGCGGATGGTCTCATCCAGTATCGCTGCCACCTCCTCCACGGAACGGGCATCCAGAAGCGCCATGAGCAGGCGCTTGCTGCGCGTGAACAGCTGGTCATTCTGCCGGGCAATGCCGATCAGGCCGGACAGTTCCTCACGCAGGGCATCCCGCTGCTCGCGGAACAGATGCACCTGGCGTTCCACCAGCGAGATCGCCTGACCGCTATCATGGGGAAGTGTCAGCTTCTGCAGGAGATGCTCATGACGCTCGAAGAAATCCGGGTTGGCCTCCAGGTACTCAGCCACATCGGCTTCGGAGACCCCGGTGGTTGCCGGTTCCGCTGTCGGGTCTGTCATGCATTACCCTTCTTTTTCCTGTTGTTCTGCGGGCGACCACCACCCTGACGGGAGCGGCGTCCGTCACCGGGTGGCTTGATCCGCCCCTCGAAGACCCGCGTGGCGGGCCCTTCCATCGTAACAGCTGCCCCATCCCCCGGCCACGAAATGGTCAGGGGACCGCCGAGCAACTCCACTGTGACGCGCTCGGACAGAAGACCACGCAGCCGCCCGGCCACAACCGCGGCACAGGCGCCACTGCCGCAGGCCCGGGTTTCGCCCACACCGCGCTCGAACACCCGGAGCCGTATCCGATCCGGCGCCACCACCTGCATGAAGCCGGCGTTGGCCCGGGCCGGAAAGCGCGGATGGGCCTCAATCAGCGGGCCCAGGCTCTCCACAGGCGCTGTGTCCACATCGTCCACCACGAGCACGCCATGGGGGTTGCCCATGGAGACCGTGGCAATGCTCAGCTCCTGGCCGTCCACCGTAATCGGATAGGTCACCGCCTGTTCGTCCGCCGCGAACGGAATGGCTGCGGGCGCCAGCTCCGGCACCCCCATGTCCACCCGCACCAGCCCCTTCTTTGTAACCTCCAGGGTCATGATGCCGGTGGCCGTCTGCACCCGTATCCGGTGCTGGCGGGTCAGTTGCTGGTCGCGCACGAACCGTGCGAAACACCGGGCGCCGTTGCCGCACTGCTCCACTTCGGAGCCGTCCGCATTGAAGATGCGATAACGGAAGTCCACGTCAGGGCGCTCCGGAGGCTCCACCATCAGCAGCTGATCAAAGCCCACGCCCAGATGGCGGTCCGCCATTGACCGGATCTGGCTGGCTTCAAGCTGCACCGGCTGGGTAATGGCATCCACCACCATGAAGTCGTTGCCCAGCCCGTGCATCTTGGTAAAGCGCAGCCAGCCGCCACGCCCCCGGCGCCCGTCGCCACTCATGAACCCAGCTCCGGCAGCGGTATTTCCGGTGCCAGCTGTTCCTCCAGTGTTTCCCGCCGGCGCACCAGGTGCACATCCGCCCCGTCAACGAGGACCTCCGGCGGCCGGTTGCGGGTATTGTAGTTTGAACTCATGACAAAACCGTAGGCGCCAGCCGAGCGCACGGCAAGCAGGTCGCCCGCCTCAATCGCCAGCTCGCGCTGCTTGCCCAGAAAATCCCCTGTCTCGCAGACCGGCCCCACCACATCGTAGACGGCCGGCTGGATGCCACTCGGGTCGGTCACCGCCTCAATCCGCTGCCAGGCGGAATACAACGACGGCCGGATCAGATCGTTCATGGCGCCATCCACAATGGCGAACCGGTGTTCATCGCCACCCTTGATGCCCTCCACCCGGGTCACCATGATCCCGGCATTGGCGGCAATGGAGCGCCCCGGCTCCAGAAGCAGCTCCAGGTCCCGGCCGGCCAGCCGCTCCTTCAGTGCCTCCCCGTAGGCGCCGGGGCTGGGAGGCTGCTCGTCGCCATAGGGCACACCGAGACCTCCGCCCATATCCAGGTGCTGGATGGCGATGCCGTCTTCGGCGAGCGCGTCGATCAGCGCCAGCATCCGCTCCAGCGCATCCATCAACGGGTCCAGGCTCTGCAGCTGCGAGCCGATGTGGCAGTCCGCGCCGACCACCTCAAGGCCAGGCATCTCCGCCGCCCGGCGGTAAAGGACCCGCGCCTGCTCAATCTCGACGCCGAACTTGTTCTCCTTAAGGCCCGTGGAGATGTACGGGTGCGTCCCGGCATCCACGTCCGGGTTCACGCGCACCGACACCGGCGCGATCCGGCCGCGCTCCGAGGCCACCTCGCTGATCATGGCCAGTTCGAAGTCGGACTCCACGTTGAAGCAGCGCACCCCGGCCTCCAGGGCACGCTCAATCTCCCAGCGCTGCTTGCCCACGCCCGAGAAAACGGTCGCCCCGGGATCGCCTCCGGCCCGGATGACGCGCTCGAGCTCACCACCGGAAACAATGTCAAAACCGGCACCGAGCCGGGCCAGTACATTGAGCACCGTCAGGTTGCTGTTGGCTTTTACCGCATAGCAGATGCGATGGGGCATCCCCTCCAGCGCCTGGTCATAGGCGTGGAAATGGCGCTCCAGTGTGGCCCTCGAATAGATGTAACAGGGCGTGCCGTGAGCCGCAGCGATCCGGCTTACCGGTACGGATTCGGCGTAGAGCTCGCCGTCGTGTCGGTTGAAAAAATCCATGGTCGGCGTCTGCCCTGATCAGCAAAGATGACTGGGAATGGTGTACGAAGCCGGAACCCGGGCACTTTCCGGCCCTTCCGGGTCGCCCTCGCGGTAGAGCGGTCCCTTCTGCCCGCAGCCGGCCAGAACCAGCATGAGCGCCAGCAGTGCCAGGATCGATCCGCGCATAAGCCACCTCCCGAAGAAACGCAGTATTATAACGCCACAGTTGAAGGATCTCACACACGGATGTCACCCGGTCGCCATGCTTTCTGCTAATCTCGGGCGCTATGAGGGAATATCTGATCAAGCGGGTTCGCACCGAGCCGGGCAGCAGCGCCAACGCCGAGCCAGCCAGCCTGCAGGTGGACGACGAAGGTGTCATCCAGGCAGCGGATGACGCCGCCGAGGCCCTGTTCGGCTACGGCATCCTGGAAATGCAGGGGCTGCCCATGAAGGAGCTTGTGGCCAGCCGCGAGGATAACCCCCTCATGCCCCCGCTCAACGATGCCCTGGAGCAGGGCCAGAGCGCGCTGATCACCGTTCGCCATGCCTCCGGCTATTTCTTCTCCATCAACCTGCGCCGCTCCACCAGTGACGCCACGGCCAGCACCGACGAGGCAATGCGCATACGGCCGCGCCAGGCCACGCCCCTGGACACCCGCGTATTCCGCCTGGCCGAACAGAGTGGTGGCCTCGGCATCTGGGAGTTGGATCCGGACTTCAACCGCCTGCACTGGTCCGAAGGCCTTTACCACCTGCTGGACCTGCCGCCGGGCAATCAGCTCGACCCGGAGCATGTGCTGTTCTACTTTCAGGAGCACCAGAGCCAGGTACGCCGGGCCATTCTCCAGTGCCTGCGCCAGGGCGAGCCGTTCTCCATGGAAGTACCGGTGCTCACCGCCAACCAGAACCACCGCTGGCTGCGGCTCACCGGTCGCAGCCTGGACGATTCCGGCAAACGCCGCCTGATCGCCGGCAGCGCCGTGGACATCACCACTCGCCGTGCGGACGCGCACTCGGCCCAGGTCTGGAAGTACCGTACCGAAAGCGTGCTGGCCGCCTCGAACGATCTGATCGTCATCATGAACCCGGGACTGGAAATCGTCGCGGTCAACCAGGCCTACAATGATGCCTTCCAGGCCGCCTTCGGGGTCATGCCCAATGTGGGCGACCAGCTCACGGATCTGCTCGCGGACTACCCGGAGGAACGGCGCCTCTACGCCCGCCTGTGGGAACGCGCCATGAGCCAGGAAGGCTTCTGCATCGAGATGCCCCTGGCGCAGTCCGAGGAACAGCAGACGGTCTACGAGATCCAGTTCAACCGCATCTTCTCCCCCGGCGGGGAGCTGCTCGGGGCGGCGCAGGTGGCCCGGGACAAACGGGTTTCCCAGCTGGATGGCGAGGATCACGTCCACTACCTGAACCGGCACGATCCGCTGACGGGACTGCTTAACCGCCGCGAGATCCTCCAGCGCCTGCACCGTGCCCTGAGCCTCCAGCGTGAGGCCGGCACACCCCACGCCCTGGTGCACCTGGATCTGGACGGTTTCAGCACCCTCAACGCCCGCTTTGGCTCCGGTGGCTGCGACCGCTACCTGCGGGAAATCAGCAGCATGATGTCGGGCCGTCTGCGCCAGCGCGATGCCCTTGCCCGGGTGGCCAGCGACCAGTTCGTCATCATTCTGGACAACTGCGGTACGGAGGAAGCCGTCAAGGTCTGCCACAACCTGAGGGATGCCGTCAGCGCCTTCGGCTTTGAGTGGCGGGGCGACACCATCCAGACCACCGTCAGTGCCGGTCTCCTGCCCCTGCACCTGGTGACCGACGAATCACCGGAGCAGTGCCTCACCCTGGCTGCGGACCTGTGCGAGACCGCCAAGGCCACCGGCCCCTCCAGCCTCAACCTCTACCGCACCGGCGCCGAAGGCGGTGACGAAACCGCTACCCGCGAGGACCTGGCACAGCTGATGTACGCCATCACCACCGATGCCATCGAGCTGCACTTCCAGGCACTGCGCCCGATCGCCAGCGCCACCTGGGGCGACCATGTGGAGGTACTGGCAAGGCTCTACCGGGAGCCGGACGACCAGGGCCGCCGCGCCGAGGAACTCTGGCGCCCGGCCTCCTTCATGCCGCTGGCGGAACGCTTTGATCTGGGGTATGCACTGGACCGGCGCGTCATCGCCCGCGCCCTGGCCTGGCTGGAGGAGAACCCCCTGATGCAGCCACGGCTCAAGATGATCAGCTTCAACCTGTCCGCCAGCAGCCTTCTTGATGCCAGCTTTGCGGACGAGGTGGCACACCAGATCGAGGCCAGCTCCTTCGAGGCAACCAGCTTCTGCTTTGAGATCCGCGAGACCCAAGCATGCCGGTACCCGGATGAGGCCCGGCGGAGTGCTGAAGCACTGCGGGCGGCAGGGTGCCGGATCGCCCTCGATGCCGCCGGTATCAGCGGTCAGACCCATAACCTGATCGGTGATCTGGGAATCAGCATCGTCAAGCTGGACGAAAGCCTGGTGCATGACCTGGCGGATAACCCGCTGCAGGTGATCATGGTGGAAGCCATCCACCGGATGGCTCTGATGTGCGACGCGGTGACCGTTGCCCCCTTCATTGAGGACGACGCCACCCTGCGCAAGGTGCGTGAACTGGGGCTGCACTTCGGTCAGGGCTATCGCCTGACCAGCCCGGAACTCCTGGACCAGCTCGCACCCCCGGCCCAGCCCGGCAGCCGGGGCGGTTTCTTCAGGGCGCGTGGTTAACCCGCAGCGCCACCCTGCGTCAGCGCTTCCAACTGCTGCGCCGCCTCCCGAGCCGCCTCCCGTACCCGGACTGGCGCGGTGCCACCCACATGGGAACGGGAGCTCACGGAACCCTCCAGGGTCAGCACCTCGTAGACATCGTTACCGATCGCCCCGCTGAACTGCTGCAGCTCGGCGAGCTCAAGGTCTTCCAGGTCGCGACCATCGCGGTCAGCATAGGCAACGGCCTGCCCCACCACCTCGTGGGCATCCCGGAACGCCAGGCCCTGCCGCACCAGGTAGTCCGCCAGGTCGGTGGCGGTGGCGAAACCGCGCCGGGCCGCGGCCCGGGTGTTGTCCCTGCGCACGGAAAGCGCCGGCATCATATCCGCGTACGCCCGCAGGCAGCCCTTGACGGTATCCACGGTGTCGAACAGCGGCTCCTTGTCCTCCTGGTTGTCCTTGTTATACGCCAGCGGCTGGCCCTTCATCAGGGTCAGCAGGGACATGAGATGGCCGTTCACGCGCCCGGTCTTGCCGCGCACCAGCTCGGGCACATCCGGGTTCTTCTTCTGGGGCATGATGGAGGAACCGGTGCAGAACCGGTCCGGCAGATCCACGAAGCTGAACTGCGCGGAGGTCCACAGCACCAGTTCCTCGCTGAAGCGCGAGAGATGGGTCAGAAGCAGCGCGGCGAAGCTGCTGAACTCGATGGCGAAATCCCGGTCACTGACCGAATCCAGTGAGTTGGCAGTAGGGCCGTCAAAGCCCAGCAGTTCCGCGGTGTAGTGGCGGTCGATGGGGTAGCTGGTGCCGGCCAGGGCCGCAGCGCCCAGCGGCAAGCGGTTCACGCGCTTGCGGCAGTCGAGCAGCCGCTCATGGTCCCGCTGCAGCATCTCGTTCCAGGCCAGCATGTGGTGGCCGAAGGTCACAGGCTGGGCGCTCTGGAGATGGGTAAAGCCGGGCATGATGGTGTCCGCCTCGCGCTCAGCCAACTCAATCAGGCCGGACTGCAGCCGGCCCAGTTCAACCGCGATGGCGTCGATCTCGTCGCGCAGGTAGAGGCGGATATCGGTGGCGATCTGGTCGTTACGCGAACGCCCGGTGTGGAGCTTCTTGCCGGTGACACCGATACGCTCGGTCAGCGCCGCCTCGATGTTCATGTGCACGTCCTCAAGGCTCACCGACCACTCAAAACGGCCCGCCTCGATGTCGGCGTGCACGGCCTCCAGACCCTCTATGATCTGGCGCTCCTCCTCAGCGGTGAGCACGCCGACCTTCGCGAGCATGCGCGCGTGGGCAATGGAACCGCGAATGTCATGGTGGTAGAGCCGCTGATCAAAGCCCACCGAGGCTGTGAACCGCTCCACAAAGGCATCCGTGGGCTCGCTGAACCGCCCGCCCCAGAGTTTGGCCGCCGCTTTCCGCTCGTCGCTCATGGTCTATCCTGTTGTCATGGAATCAAATGCACCCGCAGGCCGCGCAGTATAACAGCCTTCCAATCCGGCGCCCTATGTCACCATGAACCAGAGCCAGGAGCCACAAAACGACGGCGGCTTCATCCCGGATCTCTGCCAGGTCCGGGCCGTGTTCCTGCTGGTGCTCACCACCGAGCTGGTGGTGCTGCTGTTCGCACTGGCCCGGCCTTCCAGTGGCCTGCTGGACTGGCACTACCTGGGCCTGGCCTCGCTGCTGGCCCAGTGGGTCACCCTGACCGCCGCCGGCCTCATCTGCACGTTCAGGAGCCAACTCGAATCCCTGGGGGTGCCGCTTGCCACTGTTGCCATCACCCTGCTGGTACTGGTGGACACTGCCGCCTTCACACTGTTCGGCCAATGGCTTCTCAACCCCGCGCTCTCGCCGTTGGACGCCCCGTTCACCCTGCTGCGCAACCTGCTCATGGCAGCGCTGATCACCCTGATGGCGCTGCGCTACTTCCACCTGCAGTACCAGCGCCGCCGCCAGGAGGAAGCGGAAGTTGAGGCCCGCATCGCCGCGCTCCAGGCGCGCATCCAGCCCCATTTCCTGTTCAACAGCATGAATACCATTGCCAGCCTGATCGCCTCCGATCCGGAACGCGCCGAGGAGGTGGTGCTGGATCTCTGCGACCTCTTCCGGGTCAGTCTGAACACCGCCGGGACCCGCCTCATTCCTCTGTCCGAGGAGCTGCGCCTGTGCGAACGCTACCTCGCCATCGAAAAGCTGCGCCTGGGCCCGCGCCTGGAAGTGGACTGGCACCTGGACGACAGCGCAAGCGAACTGCCGGTACCACCGCTGATCCTGCAGCCCCTGATGGAGAACGCGGTCTATCACGGCATCCAGCCCCTGACCGGGGGCGGCACCATCCGGGTGGAATCCGAACGGACCCGGCGCTGGCTCTATATACTGATCCACAATCCTCTGGCCAGCGACCAGGCAGGCCGCCACCAGGGCCAACGCATGGCCCTGGAGAACATCCGGGCCCGGCTGCAGGCGGTCTACGGAGACACCGCGGCTCTCAAGGCCAGCCAGGGGAATGACCACTTCACCGTAACGCTGAGACTGCCGGGAAACAGGGAGAACGAGGCATGACGGAACACCGGGTCCTGATCGTGGACGACGAGGCCCCCGCCCGGGACCGGCTGCGACGGCTGCTGGAAGCCATCGAGGGCTGCCGGGTCTGCGCCGAGGCCGGCAACGGCACCGAAGCCCTGGAAAAAGCAGCGGAACACCGGCCCGACATCGTGCTCATGGACGTGCGGATGCCGGGTATGGACGGAATGGACGCAGCCCGGGAGCTGACCGCCCAGGCCACACCACCGGCGGTGATCTTCTGCACCGCCTATGACGACTACGCCCTGAGCGCCTTCCGGGTGGACGCCACGGACTACCTGGTCAAACCCGTGCGCCGGGAGGCCCTGGCCAGCGCGCTGAGCCGCGCCGGCCGCGTCAATCGCCCACAGAGCCGGCAATTTGCGCCAGAGGACAACCCCGCCATCGTGGTCCGCAACCAGGCTGGCGTGGAGCGCGTTGAGCTCGACCGGCTCTACTACGCCAGCGCCGACAACAAGTACGTGACCCTGGTCCATGACCGCGGCGAAACCCTGTGCGACTACAGCCTGCGCGAGCTGGAGCAGGCCCACGGCGAGCACCTGCTGCGCATCCACCGCCACACCCTGGTCAACCGCCGTTACCTGGAGGCACTGACCCGCACCCAGTCCGGCCACCAGGCCCAGCTTTCGGACCCGGCGGGCACCCGACTGCGCGTCAGCCGCCGCCACGCCGGCAGCGTGCGCGAGCACCTCCAGGGCTGAAGCAGTAACGGGCGACAACGGCCCCCTGAAACGCTACCCTAGGGGACCCCTGACATCATCCACCCACTGAGGAACCGCCGCTCCATGGCCCGAGACACCCTGCGCATCGCCACCCGCCGGAGCCAGCTTGCCCTGTGGCAGGCCGAACACATCAAGAGCCGGCTGGAACAGGCCCATCCAGGGCTGAGCGTCGAGCTGGTGGGCATCAAGACCCGGGGCGACAAGATCCTGGACGTGCCGCTGGCCAAGATCGGTGGCAAGGCCCTGTTCGTGAAGGAACTTGAAGAAGCCATGCTGGATGGGCGTGCGGACATCGCCGTTCACTCCATGAAGGACGTTCCGATGGTCTTCCCCGAGGGCCTGGGGCTCATGGCCATCTGTGAACGTGGCGCTCCCACGGACGCTTTCGTGAGCAACCACCATGCGGATGTGGACGCCCTGCCCGAAGGCGCCGTTATCGGCACCTCCAGCCTGCGCCGCCAGGCACAGCTCGCGGCGCACCGGCCCGACTGCCGCATCGAAACCCTGCGCGGCAATGTCAACACCCGCCTCGCCAAGCTCGATGACGGCCAGTACGACGCCATCGTGCTGGCCACCTCCGGCCTGCGCCGACTGGGCTTCGACGAGCGCATCCGCTACGAGATCCCGCCGGAGATCAGCCTGCCGGCAGTCGGTCAGGGCGCACTGGGCATTGAGTGCCGCGCGGACGACGCCGAGCTCATCGCCATGCTGGAACCGCTGGTCCATGCCGATTCCCGCGACCGGGTACTGGCGGAGCGGGCCCTGAACACACGCCTGGAAGGCGGCTGCCAGGTCCCCATCGGCGCCTATGCCGAACTGGAAGGGGATGAGCTCCACCTGCGCGGCCTGGTGGCCTCACCGGACGGCAGCCGGGTTCACCATGTTGAGGGGCGCGCCCATCGCAGCGAAGGCGAAGCCCTTGGTCGTCGCCTGGCCGAACAGCTTCTTGAAAAGGGCGCCGGCGCCATCCTGGCCGAGGTCTATGGCTACGAGCCCGAATAACCCGCCACTGGCCGGGCGCCGGATCCTGGTGTCCCGCCCCGAACCCAGGGCGGAGGAAACGCGCCAGGCGCTCGAGCAGGCCGGTGCCTGCAGCCGTGCGCTGCCGCTGATCGCCATCCAGCCCCGCACACTGGATGGCCGTGAACGCAGCCTGATCCAGGAACTGGACAACTTCCGGAAGATCATCGCGGTCAGCCCCAATGCCGCACGTCTGCTTCTGGAGCAGGCGGATGACTGGTGGCCGCAGTGGCCCGTGGGCCTGGAGTGGTGGGGGCCCGGCGAAGGCACCGCCAGGGTGTTCCGCGATGCCGGCCTCCCTGGCCAGGCGCCGCTCAGCGGCCATGATTCCGAGGCCCTGCTCAACTGCCCCTCATTCCAGCCGGAGACTGTGGCCGGCGAAAAAGTCCTGATCGCACGCGGCGACCGGGGGCGGGAACTGTTACGCGATACCCTGACGGATCGCGGCGCCCGTGTTGAGGTCCTCCCACTGTACGAGCGCACCCCCATCGACTGGCCCGAGGCCACGCTCCGGGAACACCTCACCACCTTTGACCCGGACACCGTGCTCGCACTTTCCGGGGAAACATTGAAGCGCCTGCTCGAGGTGGGTCAGAATGCAGACTCGAAGCTGCGGGAACGCTGCCTCGTGGTACCGGTGGAACGGGTGGCCCAGCAGGCCCGTGACGCCGGCTTTCGCGACGTCCGGGTGGCCCCGGCCATGAGCCCGGACGGGCTGATCGACGCCTGCGGGGCGTCCCCCTCAAACGCGGAGTAACGGACACTCGTGAACAACAACAGCAAACAGCTTCCGGCGACCACCACAGCCAGCCCCCAGCCCAGCCCCGCGCGGCTCTGGCCACTGTGGCTGATCATCCTCCTTCTGGCCGCGGGCCTGCTTGGCGCCGGGGCCATGCTGTGGGAACAGCACCGCAGCCAGCAGCAGCTCAGCAACCGTCTCGACACCCTCAGCAGCATGGCCTCGGATCTGCGCCAGAGTCAGCGCTCAAGCAGCGAGGCCCGTGAACAGCGCCTCAACCGCATTGAAGGGAAACTCGACGAACAGACCAGCGCACTGGACACCCAGTCGCGCCAGATCGCCCACAACGCCCGCTCCCTGCTCGGACTGGGTCAGCGCACCCGGACCGACTGGCTGCTCGCCGAAGCGGAGTACCTGCTGCGCCTCGCCAACCAGCGGCTGGAACTGGAAAACGACCACCAGGGAGCGCTGCGCCTTCTGGAACGCACCGATGAACTGCTGGCGGGCATCGACGCCGCCGGCGTCCACCCCATCCGCGAAGCCCTTGCCGAGGAGATCCTGGCGCTGCGCACCATGGACCCGGTGGACCGGACCGGCATCCATCTGCAGCTCGAGGCCGCCATTGGGATGATCCCGGAGCTGGGCCGTACCCAGTCCCTGGACCCGGCCGACACACCGCCCGGCGCCAACAGCAAGAGCAGTCAGCAGACGGATGCCGGCCTGTGGCAGCAGCTGCTGGACGTTCTCGACCGCATGGTCCGTATCCGCCGGGTGGAGGGGCCCACCCAGGCCCTGCTGACCCCCGAGCAGGAAACCCAGGCCCAGCTCCATCTCCAGCTGATGTTCGAACAGGCCGCCGCCGCCCTGCTGCGCGGCGACAACGCTGTCTACCGGCGCTCCCTCGGGCGTGCCGGGGACTGGCTGGAGCGCTGGTATGACAGCAGCAACCAGACGGCCTCGGCACTGCGCGAGCTGATCAGCGACCTCCGGGATGAACGCCTCCAGGCCGAAGCGCCGGACATCAGTGAATCCCTGGAACTGCTCAAGGCCCGACTGCGGGCCCGTGCCGACGAATCCGGTCCGCCCCAGTCGGATGATGACAATGGGGAGACCAGCCAATGAGGGCCCTGCTCATTGTTCTGTGCGTCGCCGTGCTGGCAGGCACGCTTCTCAGCCTCGGCATGTCGGAGGACCCCGGCTACATACGCATCAGCATCGGAACCTGGCTGATTGAGACCAACTTCTGGGTGGGGATGTCACTGGTGGTGCTGGCCGCCCTGATCCTGCACTGGCTGCTGGGGCTTGTGCGCGGGCTGCGCCTGAGCCCCGGTGCCATGGGCCAGTGGTGGCGCAACAGCGGGCGCCGCCGCGCCCGGCGCCGGACCACACAGGGGCTGCTGGAGCTGGCCGAGGGCAACTGGGGCCGGGCACGCAAACTGCTTGAACAGGGTGCCGGCAACGCGGAAACACCGCTCATCAATTACCTGTCAGCCGCGGAAGCCGCGCACCAGCAGGGTGACCAGGAGGAGGCCGACCGCTTCCTGCGCCTCGCCTGGGAAAGCACCGCTGGCTCGGATCTGGCGGTCGGCCTGACCCAGGCCCGGCTGCAGCTCAACGCCGGACGCAACGAACAGGCCCTGGCAACACTGCTGCGCCTGCGCCGCAACTCCCCCAATCACCCGCACGTGATGCGCCAGCTCGCGAATGTCTACCGCAACCTCGAGGACTGGCAGGCACTCAGTGAACTGCTGCCGGAACTGCGCCGCCACGCCGCGCTGGATGAAAGCAGCCTGACCGTTCTGGAGCAGGAAGTCTGGCTCAACGTGCTTGACCAGGCCGCCGAGCGGCTGGAACGCCAGCCCCCGGAACAGCGCAACCTGGACCATCTGGACCGGGTCTGGGATCAGCTTCCCCCGCCCCGGCGCAATGACGAGTCCGTGGTGCATCACTACGCCAACCACCTGGCCCGCCTGGGCGCGGAGTCCCGCGCCGAAAGCCTGCTGCGCAAGGTCCTGCGCCACAGCTGGAGTGACCTGCTGATCAACCTCTACGGCCGCATTCAGGGCCCCAGGGAGGATGAGCAGTTATTGGCGGCTGAGGGCTGGCTCAAGGAGCGCCCCAACAACCCGGAACTGCTGCTGGCCCTGGGGCGCATCAGCCTGCGTAACCGGCTCTGGGGCAAGGCCAGGGAATACCTGGAAACCAGTCTCGGAGTACGCCACAGCCAGGAGACGGCCGCGGAACTGTGCCGGCTCTACGCCCACCTGGGCCGCTACGAGGACAGCGTCCGCCTGCTTCGCCAGGGAGTTCTCGAGCACCATGGTCTGCCCAGGCTGCCCATGCCGGAGCCCCGGCGCCGCAGCGGTACCCCGGCGCGCTGAGGCCTCAGCCGCGCGGGGCGTACTGCAGCACGTCCGAGTGGAAGCGGGCCGGGTCGAAACCGGCAGGCGTGAGACCATCCAGAACGCTGTAAACCATTGCGGGTGAACCGCTGGCAATGACCTTCACCTGACCCAGGTCATGGCCATCCGCCAGGATGGCCTCGGCCAGGCGTTCATGATGACAGTCCGAGGCCGCATCCGCCTCGCACACCACCGGCCGGAAATGAAAGTCCGGCCAGGCCTCCTCCCAGCGTTCAGCGGTCCCGCGCAGATACATGTCCCCGGCGTCGCGTGCCCCCCAGTAAAGGGTGACCGGCTGCTCCATGCGGCTGAAGCGCAGGTAGTCCACAATGCTCTTGGCCTGGGCAAACCCTGTCCCGGCCACAACCAGCAGCAGCGGCGCCCCGGGGGGTTCCTTCAGGCAGGCCTCACCATAGGGCATGGAGATCCGGGCGCAGCCCTCGTGACGCAGGTATTCCATGACTTCATGGGCACTGGCCCACTCCGGCGGCGCCTGGATGTGAAGGGTCAGCTGCTCGGCCCCGGGGGCACTGGCGATGGAAAACCAGGCCGGATCCCGCCCGGGCAGATGGATGGCCAGGTACTGCCCGGCACTGAAGGGCACGGGGCGGCCCTGGGGCCACTCGAACCGTACCTGATAGATGTCGTTACCGACCTGCCCGATCTCGCTGAGATGGAACAGGTCTGTCTTCGGCTGTTGCGCGTTGGCGTCCATAGTATCCTCGTACGCGGCGCAGGCGGCCGGAGTTCAGTCGAGGCCGAGCTGGGGCCAGAGTTCGTCCACCCGGCGTTTGACCTCGTCGCTCATGGTAATCGGGCGCCCCCACTCCCGGTCAGTCTCACCAGGCCACTTGGTGGTGGCATCCAGCCCCATCTTGGAACCCAGCCCTGCTACCGGCGATGCGAAATCCAGGTAATCAATGGGCGAGTTGTCCACCAGGGTGGTATCGCGGGTCGGGTCCATGCGGGTGGTGATCGCCCAGATCACGTCCTGCCAGTCGCGGGCATTGATGTCATCATCGGTGACGATCACGAACTTGGTGTACATGAACTGGCGCAGGAAGGACCATACACCCATCATCACGCGTTTGGCATGGCCGGGGTACTGCTTCTTCATGGTCACAACGGCCATGCGATAGGAGCAGCCCTCCGGAGGCAGGTAGAAGTCCACGATCTCCGGAAACTGCTTGCGCAGGATGGGTACGAACACCTCATTCAGGGCCACGCCCAGAACCGCGGGTTCGTCCGGGGGGCGCCCCGTATAGGTGCTGTGGTAGATGGGATTTTTCCGGTGGGTGATGCGTTCAACCGTAAAGACCGGAAAGGTCTCTACCTCGTTGTAGTAGCCGGTATGGTCCCCGAAAGGCCCCTCTGGCGCCGTGTCATCCGGGTAGATGTAGCCTTCCAGGATGATCTCCGCGCTGGCCGGCACCTGCAGGTCACCTACCCCAGCATTGACCAGTTCGGTGCGCGAGCCACGCAGCAGGCCGGAGAACGCGTACTCGGAAAGGGTATCCGGCACTGGTGTCACCGCCCCCAGGATGGTGGCCGGGTCAGCCCCCAGCGCCACCGCCACCGGGAAGGGCTCGCCCGGATGCTGCTGTTGCCACTGCTGGAAATCCTGCGCTCCACCGCGATGGGCCAGCCAGCGCATGATCAGGCGATTGCGCCCGATCCGCTGCTGGCGGTAGATGCCCATGTTCTGGCGTTCCTTCTCCGGCCCGCGTGTGACCACCAGTGGCCAGGTGATGAGCGGCCCCGCATCTTCCGGCCAGCAGGTCTGCACCGGCAACTGGTAGAGGTCCACGTCATCCCCTTCCAGCACCACTTCCTGACAGGGCGCGGACCGCTTGATCTTGGGCCCCATCTTCATGACCTGGCGGAAGATGGGCATCTTGTCGAAGGCATCACGGAAGCCCTTGGGCGGTTCCGGCTCCTTGAGGAACGCCAGCAGCTCGCCGATCTCGCGCAGACTCTCGACGCTGTCACGCCCCATGCCCATGGCCACGCGCTTGGGCGTGCCAAACAGGTTCGCCAGAACCGGCATGTTGTACCCCGTCGGGTTCTCGAACAGCAGCGCCGGTCCCTCCTTCTTCAGGGTCCGGTCGGCGATCTCGGTCATCTCCAGCCGTGGGTCAACCTCGGTGGTGATGCGCTTGAGTTCGCCCTGCTGTTCAAGCTGATCAATGAAATCGCGCAGATCCCGGTACTGCATGAAGGCTCCTGCGGGGTTATCGTTTCTTCATCGCCTGGAAGAATTCCTCGTTGGTCTTCGTGTCCCGCAGCTTGTCGATCAGGAACTCCACGGCGGCCACGTCGTCATCCATCGAGTGCAGGAGCTTGCGCAGGATCCAGACCCGCTGCAGCTCGTCCTCGCTGACCAGCAGATCCTCGCGGCGCGTACCCGAACGGCGGACGTTGATGGCCGGATAGGTGCGGCGCTCGGCGATCCGGCGGTCCAGGTGCACCTCCATATTGCCGGTGCCCTTGAACTCCTCGTAGATCACCTCGTCCATCTTGGAGCCGGTGTCCACCAGGGCCGTGGCCATGATGGTCAGACTGCCACCCTCTTCCACATTCCGCGCAGCGCCGAAGAAACGCTTGGGCTTTTCCAGGGCGTGGGCGTCGACACCACCGGTCAGCACCTTGCCCGAGGACGGGATCACGGTGTTGTAGGCCCGGGCGAGACGGGTGATGGAGTCCAGCAGGATCACCACGTCCTTCTTGTGCTCAACCAGGCGCTTGGCCTTTTCGATCACCATCTCGGCCACCTGCACGTGGCGTGCCGGCGGCTCATCGAAGGTGGAGGCCACAACCTCGCCGCGCACCGTGCGCTGCATCTCCGTGACCTCCTCCGGGCGCTCATCGATGAGCAGCACCATCAGGTGGCAGTCAGGGGAGTTGCGCACAATGGACTGGGCCATGGTCTGCATCAGCAGCGTCTTACCCGCCTTGGGCGGAGAAACGATCAGGCCACGCTGGCCTTTGCCGATGGGGGAGACAAGATCCAGGATCCGCGCCGACAGGTCCTCGGTGGAACCGTTGCCGGCTTCCAGCCGCAGCCGTTCCTCCGGGAAGAGCGGCGTCAGGTTCTCGAACAGGATCTTGTGGCGGGTATTGTCGGCCTTGCCGAAGTTGATGTCGTTGACCTTGAGCAGTGCGAAATACCGCTCGCCGTCTTTCGGAGGCCGGATCTTGCCGGAAATCGAGTCCCCGGTGCGCAGGTTGAACCGCCGGATCTGGCTGGGCGAGACATAGATGTCGTCCGGGCCCGCCAGATAGGAGGAATCGGCGGACCGCAGAAACCCGAACCCGTCCTGGAGGATCTCAAGCACGCCATCGCCGTGGATGTCCTCACCGCTTTTGGCGTGTTTCTTGAGAATCGCGAAGATCACATCCTGCTTTCGCGAACGGGCCATGTTTTCGAGGCCCATCTCCTGGGCAACCTCAATGAGTTCGGGAACGGGTTTTTTCTTGAGTTCGGTCAGATTCATAGATTGTCTGGGATTACGTCTGGATGGATAGGATGAAGTTGGTTGTTATCAGACTGCTGGGGAAGCGAAGTTCCGGATTGCCCGGGTTCTGCCGATCGGGGCGATTCAGTGAAACCAGGGTCAGAACGGAGATTCCGGGATTGGCGGATGGGTGGGGCACCGACCCGCCTGCCTTAATCAGGAGTTGTCAAAATACACCATTTTCAACGGCAGTGCAAAACCCCCGCGTTTACCCCACTGGAGGCATTGGTGCAGCCCCCGGCTGCGCTTATCATGGCAGCATCAAGGAACCCTCACAGGAGACCCGACCCGATGGCATCAGCCAGTGACTTCGCGCCCCTCAACCTTGCCATCCTGACCATCTCTGACAGCCGGGGGCCGAGCGAGGACAGCTCCGGCCAGTTCCTGGTGGATGCCGCCCTTGAGGCGGGTCACAACATCGTGGCGCGGCGCCTGCTGCAGGACGACACCTGCCTTATGCGGGCTCTGGTCAGCCGCTGGATCGTGGATCCGCAGATCCAGAGCGTGCTGATCACTGGCGGCACCGGCCTGCAGGAGCGTGACAGCACGCCGGAATCGCTGGGCCCGCTGTTCGAAAAGACCATCGAGGGTTTCGGTGAGGAATTCCGCCGTCTCTCCGCCCAGGAAATCGGCAACAGCACCATCCAGTCCCGGGCCCTGGCCGGGCTGGCGAACCATACCGTGGTCTTCTGCATGCCGGGCTCCACCGGCGCCTGCCGCACCGCCTGGGAGGGCATCGTGCGTGACCAGCTCGACAGCCGCCATCGACCCTGCAACTTTTCCGCCCTGGTCCAGCGCAAACCCGAGCGGGACCTCAGCGGACTGGACCGGGAAATTCCCCTTGATGCCGCCCGGGGAGCCAACTGATGGCGGGCACGGACACACTGATCAGCGTGGATGAGGCCCGGACACAACTGATGAAGGCCGCCCGGGTCCTGCCCGGTACCGAGACCACGCCCCTGAATGACGCCCTCCAGCGGATCCTCGCCGAGAGCCCGGTTTCAGCGGTACAGGTTCCGCCAGCGGACAACAGCGCCGTGGACGGCTATGCCCTGCGCGCGGCGGATGCCGAAGCGGGCACACTGCCCGTTTCCCAGCGCGTGCCCGCCGGGCAGGCCCCCCACCCCCTGGAGGCCGGCACGGCCGCCCGCATCTTCACCGGCGCCGCCATTCCCGAGGGGGCGGATACCGTCGTCATGCAGGAGAACACCGAGACCGAAGGCGACCGGGTCCGGCTTCTCCAGTCTCCCGGCACCGGCCAGAACATCCGCCCTGCCGGGCAGGACATTGATACCGGCGAGACCCTGATCAACGCCGGAACCCGTCTGGATCCCTGGCATCTGGGGCTGCTCGCCTCCGCCGGACTTCCGGAGATCACCACCTTCCGCCCTCTGCGCGTGGCCATCATCAGCAGCGGCGACGAACTGATCCCGCCCGGCCAGCCCCTGGCGCCGGGGCAGATCCACAATTCCAACCAACCCATGCTGACCGCCCTGGTGCGCGCCGCCGGCTGGGAGCCCGTCCCGTTCCACACCATGGCGGATACTCTGGAGGCCACACAGGACACACTGGCCCAGGCCGCGGAGCAGGCGGACGCCATCATCACCACCGGCGGCGTTTCCGTGGGGGAGGAGGATCACATCCGTGATGCCATCCGGGCGCTGGGCGAGCTGGACCTGTGGCGCATGGCCATCAAACCCGGAAAACCTCTGGCGTTCGGCCATATCAACGAAACCCCCGTCCTCGGGTTGCCCGGCAATCCGGCGGCGGTCCTGGTGACCTTCCTGGTGCTGGGCCGCCCCTTCCTGCGCGCCTGCCAGGGAGAGGACGGCGAGCTCATGCCCCGACCCTGCACCATGCCCGCAGGATTCGCGGTGGAACGCCCCCAGAGCCGACGCGAGTTCCAGCGGGTGCGCTGTCGCTCCATCGAGGGCCGCACCTGGCTTGAATCAGCGCCGACCCAGAGTTCGGGCGTCCTCAGCAGTGCCTGCTGGTCGCACGGGCTGGCCATCATTCCGGAGCACCAGACCCTGGAAGTCGGTGATCCAGTCTCCTTCCTGCCGTTTTCGGAGCTTCTCCATGGCTGAATCCAGTATTGCAATCCGTTTCTTTGCCAGTCTGCGCGAACGCCTGGGGATCAGCGAGGAACAGCTGCCCGCCGACGGCATCACCTGTGTCCGTGATATCCGTGAGCAGCTTCAAAAGCGCGGCGACGAGTGGGCCGAACTGCTGGACGACGACTGTGTGCTCATGGCCGTGAACCAGGCCATGGCCCGGGAGGAAACGCCGGTGAATCCGGGGGACGAAGTGGCCTTCTTCCCACCGGTCACCGGAGGCTGAAATGATCCGCATCCAGAGCGAAGCGCTGGCGATCGAGCCCGTCCTGGCCGCGCTGGAAGACGATGCCCCTGCGATCGGCGCGGTCTGCAGCTTCACTGGCCTTGCCCGCGACCTTGGTGACCAGAGCGGCGTCCAGAGTCTATTCCTGGAGCACTACCCCGGCATGACCGAAACCGCCATCCAGGCCGTGGTGGACGAGGCCGACCGACGCTGGACCATTCACCGCACGGAGATCGTGCACCGTGTGGGCGAGATCCGGGCCGGAGAGCGGATTGTCTTCGTGGGGGTGAGCAGCCGCCACCGACAGGATGCCTTTGAGGCCTGCCAGTTCATCATGGACTACCTGAAAACCCGCGCTCCTTTCTGGAAAAAGGAAATCACCGCGGCGGGTAACAGCGACTGGGTGGAGCAGAAGGCCAGTGACCGCGAGGCAGCCCGGCGCTGGGCGGATTCAGACGGTCTCTGAGCGCGCCTCGCTGCTGAGCCGCGCCTGGTCCCCGGGCTCGTTCACGTTCAGGAACCCTTCCACCATGGCGCTGCAGTCCATCCATTCGGCGCCCAGCTGTTCCGCCAGCTCCAGTGCCCGGCGTTCGCCACGACTGAGATAGCGCTCAACCCGGCCCAGCAGCGCTACCGGGTAGTAGCCGTGCAGCGGGTGTCGCCGCTCACCGGTGTCCGAGAGACAGGGAATGGCGGGGCGCCGTCGCGCCGCCTCCAGGATCTGAACCGCCCATATGGGCGGGAGCCGTGGCGTATCACAGGGCGTCACCACCAGCCCCTGAAATCCACGCATACGGGCCCATCGAAGACCTTCCACCAGCCCCGCCAGAGGGCCGGCTTCGGCAAAGGCGTTATCCGGCAGAACGGTATCCGCCCACTGCCCGTGGGCATCCGCATTGCGGTTGGCACTGATGGCCACCGCGGAGGTCACCGGACACAGAACGTCGGCCAGGTGAGCCGCATAGGAGCGCCCGTCCAGGCGCAGAAGCCCCTTGTCTTCTCCGCCCATCCGTTCACCGCGCCCTCCGGCGAGAATCAGTCCACCAACCACCATAGTGCATCACAGCGCCCCGGCAGACCGGGGCGAAAACGTTACAGGTTGCTGTCGAGGAACGCCGTCAGCTGGGACTTGGACAGTGCACCCACCTTGGTGGCGTCCACATCGCCGTTCTTGAACAGCATCAGGGTCGGGATCCCCCGGATGTTGAAGCGCGGCGGCGTCTGCTGGTTCTCGTCGATGTTGAGCTTGGCGATCTTGAGCTTGCCCTCGTACTCGTCCGCAATCTCTTCGAGAACCGGATGGATCATCTTGCAGGGCCCGCACCATTCCGCCCAGTAGTCCACAAGAACCGGTACGTCCGACTTGAGAACTTCGTCTTCGAAGGTGCCGTCGGTCACGCTCACAATGTTGTCGCTCATCGCCCTACTTCCAAATTGCTGCTGTATGAATGGGAATTTGCCCGCCGTAACCGGCTGTCACCGGGACACGCGAGGATCCCCTCTGTTACATGGGCCGCTCCGCGGGTTAGTATCCGGATCAGATACCAGCCCTGAACACGGCGCTGTTCAGAATATATGGGCTTTCAGCAGGATTTCAAGACAGGTGACTTCCCCGCACAGTTCCCAGGACGCCCCCCGGCTGCTGGCCGCCGTGGACCTTGGCTCCAACAGCTTCCACATGGTCGTGGCCCAGGCGGTGCACGGCGAGATCCGCACCATTGAGAAAATGGGCGAGAAGGTCCAGCTCGGTGCCGGGCTGGACCGTGACAACTACCTCTCCGCCGAGGCCAGGGAACGCGGCCTGGCCTGCCTGCAGCGCTTCGCCCAGCGCATCCGCAGCATGAACGCGGAATCGGTCCGGGTGGTGGGCACCAACGCCCTGCGTGCCGCCCGTAACGCCGATCACTTCATCCAGTCGGCCGAGGAGACCCTGGGCTGCCCGGTGGAGATCGTAGCCGGGCGCGAGGAAGCCCGCCTCATCTACCTGGGGGTCTCCCACACCCTCGCGGATGACGCCGGCCCCCGGCTGGTCATCGACATCGGCGGCGGCAGCACCGAGTTCATCATCGGCGAACGCTTCGAGGCGCGCGAGACGGAAAGCCTGCACATGGGCTGTGTGTCCTTCCGCAACGACTACTTCCCGGACGGCAAGATCTCGCGCAAGCGCATGGACAGAGCCATCACCCACGCACGCCAGGAGCTGCTCAACATCCAGCAGCGTTTCCGCCAGCGCGGCTGGCACAACTGCGTGGGGTCCTCCGGCTCCATCAAGGCCATCATCGGGGTGGTCAACGAGCTGAACCTCAGCCGCGAGGGGGTTACCTGGGAGGCCATGAAGTCACTGCGCAAGCGCCTGATCGACATTGGCCGCACGGAAAAGCTGGATTCGCTCGGGGTACGCGAGGACAGGCGCAGCATTTTCCCGGCCGGTTTCGCCATACTCTATGCCGCCTTTGAATCGCTGGGCATCGAGTCCATGAATTTCGCCGACGGCGCCCTGCGTGAAGGGGTTCTCTACGACCTGCTGGGCCGGGATAACCATGAGGACGTGCGCGAACGCACCATCCAGGCCCTGCAGGAACGCTATTCCGTGGACCTGGACCACGCCTCCGCCGTGGAAGCCACCGCCACCCGCGCACTGGAGCAGGCGGGACCTGCCTGGGGCATCGACACCGCCTACCACACCAGCCTGCTGTGCTGGGCCTGCCGGGTGCACGAGATCGGGCTGGCCATCAGCCATACCCAGTACCACAAGCACGGCGCCTACCTGATGACCCACTCGGACCTGCCGGGATTCTCGCAGGATGACCAGCGGGCGCTGGCCACCCTGGTGCGCACCCACAGGCGCAAGTTCAACAACGCCCTGTTCGAGCACCTTTACCCGGACGAGATCCAGCCGATCAAGCGGCTGGCCGTGATGCTGCGGCTCGCGGTGCTCTTCCAGCACGGGCGTGCGGGCGCGCCACCGCCGCCATTCAGCCTCAGCGCCAAGGGCGCGCGGCTCACGCTGTCACTCCCGGACGACTGGCTGGAGGCACACCCGCTGACACGGGCGGACCTCATGAGCGAACGGGAGCGGGTCAAACAGGCCGATGTCGACCTGGTGATTCAGGAGTAGGCTTCCGTCTCCAGTGATTCCAGGGACTCGCTGGCCTCCACCCAGGCCGCCTCGGCCTCGGATTCCCGGCGCGCCAGCTCCGCCTGGCGGTCCAGGAGCTGCTTCAGTTCATCCTTGCGCTCGGCGTCATAGAGGCCGGTATCGCCGAGGGCCTCTTCCACCTCGGCCTTTTCCTTTGCAAGGCGCTCCAGCTCCTTCTCACAACGCTCGATTTCCTTTTTCAGGGGCGCCATCTTCTGGCGCTGCTCGGCCGCGGCCTTCTTGCGCGCCTGCTTATCGGCCGCACTTTCCTTCACTGCGGGTTGAGGGGCGGATTCCCGTGGCGCTGACTGCTTTCCGTTCCCGCCGGTAGCCCGCTCCCCGCCATCGGCAAGCCAGCGCTCGTACTCGTCCAGGTCCCCGTCAAACTCGGTGACGGTGCCGTCGGCTACCCGCCAGAAGGTGTCCACGGTGTTGCGCAGCAGGTGACGGTCGTGGGAGACCAGAACCATGGCGCCATTGAACGACTGCAGCGCCATGGTCAGGGCCTGGCGCATCTCCAGGTCCAGGTGGTTGGTGGGCTCGTCCAGGAAGAGTACGTTGGGCTTCTGCCAGGCGATGATGGCCAGTGCCAGGCGCGCCTTCTCGCCCCCGGAGCAGTTGCGGATGCTCGCCATGGCGTCGTCGCCGCGGAAGCCGAAGCCCCCCAGGAAGTTGCGGATGGACTGGTCCGACGCCCCCGGGGTCAACCGCTGCAGGTGCAGGAAGGGACTGGCGTCCAGGTCCAGTTCGTCCAGCTGGTGCTGGGCGAAGTAGCCCGGGCGGAAGTGCTCGCCGGTGACCCGCTCCCCGCTGAGAAGCGGCGTGGCCCCGCGCAGCATGCTGATCAGGGTGGACTTGCCCGCGCCGTTCACGCCCAGGAGGCCGATGCGGCTGCCCGGAAGCAGGTGCAGATGGATGCCTCGAAGCAGCGGCTCGCCGTCATAGCCCACGGCGCCGCCACGCACCGTCAGCAGCGGGTTGGAGACCTTGTCCGCCTCGGGAAAACGGAACTCGAACTGGGAATCCACGTGCGCCGGCGCGATGGTCTCCATGCGCTCCAGCGCCTTGATGCGGCTCTGGGCCTGCTTGGCCTTGTTGGCCTGGGCGCGGAAGCGGTCGATGAAGGCCTGGATCTCGGCCACGCGCTTCTGCTGCTTCTCGTACTCCGCCTGCTGGCGGGCCAGATTCTCCGCGCGCTGGCGCTCAAAGGCGTGGTAGTTGCCCACGTAATAGAACAGCTTACGGTGCTCGAAGTGGATGACGTGGGTCGCCACCCGGTCCATGAAATCCCGGTCGTGGGAGATGAACAGCAACGTGCCCTGGTACTGCTTGAGCCAGTTTTCCAGCCAGTAGCAGGCCTCGATGTCCAGGTGGTTGGTGGGCTCGTCCAGAAGCAGCAGGTCCGACGGCACCATCAGGGCCTGGGCCAGGTTCAGGCGGATGCGCCAGCCCCCGGAGAAGCTGTCCACCGGCCGGTCCATGTCCTCATCCGTGAATGCCAGCCCGCGCAGCAGCGCCTCGGCCTGGCGCGGGGCATCCCAGGCCTTGAGGTTGTCCAGCTCACCGTGGGCATGGACCATCCCGTCCTCGTCGCCACTGGCCTCGGCACGGGCCAGGCGTTCCTCCAGCCGCCGCAGCTCGGCGTGGCCATCAAGCACAAAGTCCCGTGCCGTGCGCTGGCTGCCGCCCACCTCCTGGGCCATATGGGCAATGCGGCAGCCACCGGGAACCTGGATCTCCCCGTGTTCCGGTGCCAGTTCCCCCAGGATCATTTGAAAGAGACTGGACTTGCCGGCACCATTACCGCCAACGAGTGCAACCCGCTGCCCCGGCTGGATGGTGGCGGAACAGTCCTCGAGCAGCCACTGGCCGCCGCGCTGAAGTGTCAGGTTATTGAATGCGATCATGGCGGCATTCTACAGGAAAGACCCCATGCCACGGCAGGAGCCCCCCGACAATCTGTCACTGGACAATCCTCTCTGGCAGTACGTGCTGACCCTCTGGCATCACGAGGGGGTTGCAGGGCAGTGCCTGGAAGCCCAGAACCAGGGCCAGGCGGTGACACCCATCCTGGTGGCGCTGTTCTGTGCCGCCCATGGCCGCCATGCGCCGGAGACTGAACCCGAGGGCATCCACCAGTGGCGCACTGGCGTCACGGCCGAGCTGCGTGCCCTGAGAATGAACCTGCCCAGGGGCAACGATACCGCCGCATCACTGCGTGACACCGTCAAGCAGGCGGAGCTGGACTCCGAACAGGTGGAGCTGGCCTGGTGGTGGCAGCATCTTGCGGATGACGGATCCGTCACGCAGCCGGGCCTTTCGCCCACGGCCCTGGCCCGTCATAATCTGGACAGCCTCCTCCCGGGGCTCGACCCAGCCCTTGCCAAAGCACTGGTTGGGCTGTGGCGGGAGATCAAGGAAGCCAACGGAGAACCATGATGACGCGACGCACCTCCCTCACGCTGCAGCGCAGCACCATCGCCGGCGCCTGCCTGATGCTGGCGGTCGGCTGCAGTGCCGAATCCGATGTGAACCTGGAGTCCGAGGACCAGCGGCTCGGCTATGCCATGGGCAAGCTCTTTGCCGACCGCATCCAGCAGGACATGCAGGATCTCGACAGTGATGCCTTCATTGCCGGTGTCCGTGACAGCATGGAAGGCAACGAGGCCCGGCTCTCCGACGAAGAGATCCAGGAGGCCGTGAGCAACTACCAGAAACGCCTTCAGGATGAAGCCGCCGGCAACAACTCCGGCCAGCAGGGCGGTACCAGCAGCGGTGGCGATGCCGAAGATAACCTGGCCGCCTCCAGGGCCTTTCTTGAGGAGAACCGCCAGCGTGACGGCGTGAAGACCACCGAATCGGGACTCCAGTACAAGGTGATCGAGGAAGGGGATGGTGAATCACCGGCCGAGAACGACCGCGTCACGGTCCACTATACCGGCGAGCTGATTGACGGCACCGTTTTTGACAGCTCCAGGGAGCGCGGTGAACCCGCCACCTTTGGCCTGCAACAGGTCATCCCGGGCTGGACGGAAGGGCTCCAGCTGATGGACGAAGGCGATCGCTATCGGCTCTACATCCCACCGGAAATGGCCTATGGCGAGAATGGTCCGCCCTCGATCGGCCCCAATCAGGCGCTGATCTTTGACGTGGAGCTGATCGAGGTCCAGTAAGGGCCCCGGTCAGGCCACCTGGTCGGCATGCGCGTTATGGAGGTTCTCGATCAGCAGATCCTCCAGCTCGAAACGCTCCTCCATGATCTCACCCAGGCGTGAGACGCGGGCGTACATGGCGCGCATGTCCTCCTCGTTCTTCTCGCTCACCTCAAGCAGGTCGTTGAAGGCCAGCATCTCCTGGGTGGTCTTGCTGATCTTCGGGTAGACCCGGTTGGCCACCTCGATACCACCATCATCGAACTCACGGGCCTCGTTCATGAGCTGCTCGTAGACCTCGAAATGGCCGGCGGAGACATAGTCCAGAAGCTGCTCACAGAGGGATGACAGTTGTTCGTAAAGCGGCTCGGTCTGGCTGAAATCCGGGCTGTTGCTGAGCCCGCAGTACTGCACAATCAGCCGCTGGCGCGCCTGCAGCCAACGGTCAACCAGCTCTGTGACGCCGCCCCAGCGCTCCCGGGCATTCCGGCAGTCTTCCAGCATAATCCCCTCCATCATCGGATCAGGTGTTTCCGGAAACCCTGTCAGGTTCCCTTGCTGTTGTTCTTCTCCACCATGTGCGCTTTCAAATTACCGGAACATCATCAGTCCAGCAACCCATGCCGCCGGCCGGCGCCAACCACCAGCAGGCCGACGCCCGCCAGTGCGGCAAGCGCGAACAGCACAAAGCTCCACCCCGGAATGCTCAGGCCCAGGAACTGCCACTGGATCTCCGCGCAGCTGCCATCGCCCTCCAGTGCCATCCGGATCACTTCCGTGAGCGGGAAGGTCTCACGCAGGTAGTCATAACCCGGGCCACAGGGCGGCACCTGATCCGCAGGCAGGTTCTGGAGCCAGAGCTGGCGGCCGGCCAGCCCTCCGCCGGCCAGAGCCGGGATCACCATGAGGCCACCGCCCAGGCGCACGCCCCAGCCAGAGGGGCCGATCAGGGCCGCCAGCAGCGCCACCAGCCCCACGCCCACGAACGCCATGCGCTGGAGCATGCACAGCGGGCAGGGTTCAAGGCCCATCATGTGCTCCATGTAAAGCGCCACCCCCAGCACCGCCACACAGGCCAGCGCAATCAGGGAGAAAACAATCCGGTTGAATCGCATGCCTACTCCTGTGACCGTTTCTCCTGGCCGGGTGCACAAGCGCCCCCGGCCGCCTACAATGGGGTGTAAGTTATCACCCACAATCACGGACAGCATCCTTCATGCGTCAATTCACGGTATTACTTCTGGCTCTCGCCGCGCCGCTCGCGCTCGCTGCGGGTGGCGGAGGGAGTGACGGACCGCCATCCACCTACCTGGAACTGTCTCCCGCCTTTGTGGTCAATATCGGGGATGCGGATGAGGCGGGCAGCTACGCCAAGGCGGAGGTGACGCTGCGCTTCCATGACGCGAAAGCCCGTGAAAAGGCTGAAGCGCATACGCCCTGGCTGCGCCATGAGGTGGTGATGCTGATGAGTGGCCGCTCCGTGGATGAGCTGCGCAGTGCTGAGGGCCAGGAGACACTGCGCTCGGATATCCGCAGGGCGGTAAGCAAGCGGCTCGTCAGTGAGCTCCCGGAACTGGAACAGGCCTCAGGGCAGGATCAGGCTGACAGCGAAGAGAACAACGGGTCCAGCGGGGATGAGGCATCGCCCTCCGGCCCGGTGCGGGAAGTGCTGCTGCCCGATTTCATCGTGCAGTCCAGGTGACCGTCCTCCCAGCCCGCCTCCCAGGCGGCGCGGATCACGTCCGTCCAGTAAGGGCAGCGTGACGGCTCCATGTGAATGGACGCCGCCATGTAGCCATGCTCATAGGCTTTGTTCAGCGACTCCAGGTCCCAGCCCAGCTCCCCATTCCTGGCCATGACCCTGTTCCTCCGGATGCGGTTTTTTGGCCCCGGTAACGGTGCGTTACCCTGTGTAAAAGACGGTAACAGTCGCCATACTGTCCAACAACTGGACATGCCGGGACTGTGCGCCACTGCCGCCCGCGGTGCGGACGGAGTTCACAGGGCGGCCCTCATTCCGCCAGATAGCGGGCCAGAAAGGTCTCGAAATCCTCACTCTCGGAATCTTCCACCGCCTTCTGGTCGGCCAGTGACTGGCGGGCCAGTTCCGCCAGGTGCGCATCCCAACCGTCAGTGGCCCTGTCACGCACCTGCGCCTGCTGGGCGGTGGCCGTAGCCAGCCCCCAGTCCACCAGCTCGCGGCCATCACCCAGCTCACTGAGCAGACGGCCCGAGGGTGTCTGGGCGGGGTCGTCCAGCCGGGCGCGCATGGTGGCAAGAACGGCCTGGTAGCGTTCAGCGCCCGGCAGCACCGCCGCCAGCTCCGCCATGCGGTCCAGGATCCGGTGCCCTGCCTGCGCCAGCGGCTCCGCGCCGGCGCCGAAACAGAACCGCGCACCCGGATCACGCCCGTGTCGGACCACGTCCTGGAAGGCGTTATCCAGGCTGTCGCATTCGTTATCGTCAATCAGCGGGCTGTCGCTGACCAGGCAGTGCAGCAGGAACAGGTCCATGAAATCCAGCTGGTCCTCGCTTACCCCCACCGCGGAGAACGGATCAAGGTCGAGGCAGCGCACCTCCACGTATTCCACACCCCTTTCCTGCAGGGCATGCAGCGGTTTTTCGCCGGATTCGGTGGTGCGCTTGGGGCGGATGGCGCTGTAGTACTCGTTCTCGATCTGCAGCACGCTGTCGTTGATCTGGATGCGTTCGCCATCCCGGAAGAGGCCGATTTCCTGGTAAGGCGGCCAGGTGGTGTGGATGGCGTTGTCCAGGGTGTCGGTGTAGGTCTCGAGCCGGTTGAAGCAGATGTCCAGCGAGGACTGGGCTTGGTTGTTGTAGCCCAGGTCACTCATGCGCAGCGAAGTGGCGCCCTGCTGGAAGAGCGTGCGGTCACCGAGCGGTGCCAGGCCGGAGCGGCTGCCGTTCATGAAGCTGGTGTCCAGCGCCGGCGAAGCGCCGAAAAGGTACATCAGCAGCCAACTCTGGCGGCGGAAGTTGCGGATCAGCCAGAAGTACTGCTGGGTGCGGAAGTCCGCCAGCGAGCCCGGATCGCCGAGCTGCTGCTGCCACTGCCGCCAGAAAGCGTCGGGCAAAGAAAAGTTGTAATGGGTGCCCGCAATGCTCTGCATGATGCGCCCGTAACGCCAGGCCAGACCACGGCGATAGACGGTCTTGAGCATGCCGATGTTGGAGGTGCCGTAATGCGCAATGGGAATGCTCTGCTCACCATCCAGGCGACAGGGCATGCTCAGGGGCCAGAGCGTCTCGTCGCCCAGGTGGCGGTGAACATAGGCATGGATGCCCTCGATGGCGGCCATCAGCTCACTGGTGGATTCACACACAGGGGTGACCAGTTCCAGCAGGGACTCGGAATAGTCCGTGGTAATCGCCGGGTTGGTGAGGGCGGAACCCAGGGCTTCCGGGTGCGGCGTCCGGGCGATGGCGCCCTCGGAATCCACCCGCAGCCCCTCTTTCTCCAGCCCCTTGCGGAATCCCGGCCAGTCACCGCCGGCGATCGACTCCAGGGCCCTGAAACGGCGTTCCCCCATGCAATACTCCCGTTTAATGCTGTTTGTCGGACTGGCGGGCGCGGGCAAAGGCATCCGCCATGGCGCCACCGGCTTCCGGCTTCTTCGGTTTCGACCCGCGACCGCCGGAGCTGTTACGCGGCCCTTTCCCGGCAGGTTCACCCTTACCGGCATTTTTCGGCTTGGCGCTGCCCTGGGTGGCCTGCCCGGGCTCATCGCCCATGCGCATGGTCAGCTCAATGCGCTTGCGGTCCCGGTCCACGGACAGCACCTTCACGGTCACCACATCCCCGGCGCGGACCACATCCCGCGGGTCCTTCACGAACTCGTTGGACAGCGCGGAGATGTGCACCAGCCCGTCCTGGTGGACGCCGATGTCCACGAAGGCCCCGAAGTGGGTCACGTTGGTGACATTGCCCTCAAGCTTCATGCCGGGTTCCAGATCCGCCAGCGTCTCCACGCCCTCGCGGAACTGTGCGTATTCGAATTCCGGGCGCGGATCCCGGCCGGGCTTTTCCAGCTCCTTCAGGATGTCGCGGACCGTGGGTTCACCAAAGCGCTCATCCGCGAGTCTGGCAGGGTCCTGGGCCCGGGTGAATGCGTGATCACCGATAATCGCACCCAGGGAACGCCCCTCCTTCTTCGCCAGGGCCTCGACGAACCCATAGGCCTCCGGGTGCACGGCCGAGGCGTCCAGCGGGTTCTCTCCGTCCATGATGCGCAGGAAGCCGGCGGCCTGTTCGAAGGTCTTTTCCCCCAGCCGGCTGACCTCCATCAGTTCCCGGCGGCTGCGGAACATGCCCTTCTGTTCCCGGTGGCGGATGATGTTCTCGGCAATGCCAGTGTTCAGCCCGGCCACCCGCGTCAGCAGCGGCACGGACGCGGTGTTGAGATCCACACCCACGGCATTCACACAGTCCTCGATCACGGCATCCAGGGTGCGCGCCAGCTGCACCTGGGAGACATCGTGCTGGTACTGGCCCACGCCGATGGACTTGGGCTCGATCTTGACCAGCTCCGCGAGCGGGTCCTGGAGGCGCCTGGCAATGGAGACGGCGCCCCGGATGGTCACGTCCAGGTCCGGCAGCTCCCTGGAGGCGTACTCGGAGGCCGAATACACGGAAGCCCCGGCCTCGTTGACCATGACCCGGGTCACGCCCAGCTCCGGGTAACGCTTGATGAGATCCCCTACCAGCCGGTCTGTCTCCCGGGAGGCGGTGCCGTTGCCAATGGCGATCAGGCCGACCCCGTGCTGGCGGCACCAGCCGGCGAGCTGCTCGATGGACTGGTCCCACTGGTTCCTGGGCGCGTGCGGATGAATGCCCCCCTGGTCGAGAAAGCGGCCGGTGCCGTCCACGATCGCCACCTTCACGCCGGTACGCAGCCCCGGATCCAGGCCGATCGTCGCGGTCTTGCCGGCGGGCGCGGCCATGAGCAGGTCCTTGAGGTTGCTGGCAAAGACCTGGATGGCCTCGGATTCCGCCCGCTCGCGCAGGCTGCCCATGAGGTCGGTTTCCAGATGGGTGCTCAGCTTGACCCGCCAGGTCCAGCGCACCACCTCGCCCAGCCAGCGGTCGGCGGGGCGGCCTTCGTTGCGGATACCCCAGTGCGAGGCGATCATGCCATCGGCCGGATGCGGCGCGCGGCTGTCCGCCTCGGGGTCGCCCACTTCGATGCTGTACTGCAGAACGCCCTCGTTGCGGCCCCGGAAGATGGCCAGGGCGCGGTGCGAGGGCACCTTCTTCAGGGGTTCGCTGTGGTCGAAGTAATCGCGGAAACGGGCACCCTCTTCCTCTTTCCCATTGACCACCTGCACCCGAAGCTGGCCGTCCTGCCACAGGAAGTCACGCAGCCGCGCCAGCAGGTCCGCGTCCTCGGCGAAGCGTTCCATCAGGATGTAACGGGCGCCATCCAGTGCCGCCTTCGCATCCTCAATGCCCGCCTCACTGTTGAGGTAGTCGCCGGCCAGCACTTCCGGGTCCTGATTCGGGTCATCAAAAAGCGCATCCGCCAGCGGTTCCAGCCCCGCCTCCCGGGCGATCTGCCCCTTGGTGCGGCGCTTGGGCTTGTACGGCAGGTAGAGGTCCTCCAGCCGACCCTTGGTGTCCGCTTCACTGAGGCTGGCCAGCAGCGCATCGGTCAGCTGGCCCTGCTCCCGGATGGTCTCAATGATGGTGGCGCGCCTGTCCTCCATCTCCCGGCGGTAGCGCAGCCGTTCGTCGAGCTGGCGAAGCTGGCTGTCATCCAGAGAGCCGGTGACTTCCTTGCGGTAACGGGCGATGAAGGGAACCGTGGCACCTTCGTCCAGCAGGGCCACGGTGGCATCCACCTGGCGCCGGCTGATGCCCAGTTCATTGGCAATGGCCTGATTGATTGAGCTCATGGGGAACCGTTTCCGGTGGGTTTGAAGTCCGGTGGCCATTATAGCGATGCGGGCACTCAGGTACAGGTCCCGCGACCCCCTCCGCAAAGGAGGAATTTCTTTCCTCAATGTCACGAAAATGTCATACCCCCTCCATAGACTCGTCGCCAGACGCTCGCGGGAAGCCCGCAGGGCAACGACCTGCTTCCATTAGAAGAACTTGATGGAACCCAATGACAGACTTTCAGGGCTGGATCACACTTAATCTGGCACAACGCAAACCGAAGGAGCATGCCATGACCAGAAAACAACTTCTCTCCGCCGCCATCGCCGCCACCCTGGCCGCACCCAGCGCGCAGGCCCTGGAGTTCACGGCCGATGAAGGCCTCAGCCTGGCGGAGAACACCACCTTCAACCTCTACGGCACCGTGGAGCCCAAGGTGATCTCGGAAAAGAATGGGGACGGGGACGCCTCCACCGAGCTGGATGACGAGGATTCCACTCTCGGCTTTGCCTTCGAGACCCGGGTCAGCAACGCGGTCACCGCCTTTGGTCAGGTCGAGCTGGAATACAGCAGTGATGACAACAGCGGCGGGCTCGACAACCAGGACAGTGCCTTCCTGGGTGTGAAGGGCGACTTCGGCAAGGTCCAGGCCGGCAACTTCGACAGCGTCTACGAGGACCTGATCGTCGACGCCACCGAGGTAGCGGAAGACGCCGAGATCTCCGATGAGGCCTTCGCCGGTGAGAACAACCAGATCGCCTACTACAGCCCGGACTGGAACGGTTTCAGCTTCCGCACCCAGGCTCGGATCCAGGGGCGTGATGAGGGACCAACCAACGAAGACAGCAACGAGGTTGGCCTTTCGATTGCCGGCGGCTACACGGCGGACAACTGGGGGCTGTATGCCGGCTATGACGATCGGAAGGCCGAATCAACCAATACATACAGTGATGGCGAAACAAATATCCCCGGTGGTGAGACTTACGTCGGCGAGAACACCTACGGCGTATCCGGCATCTACGGCATCGGCCAGTTCGAGTTCGGCGCCAAGTACTCCATCCAGGAGAACGTGGATAACGACCCCGCGGGCGACGAAACCACCTTCACCGCTCTGCGCGGCACCTTCAGCCAGGGCCGTACCGAGTACTACGGCGCTGTCCAGCGCGTCTCGCCGGATGACGAGACGACTATAAAGGAACGCGATGAGATCACCCTGGGTGTTTCACACCAGCTCTACGAGCCGCTGAGCATCTGGGCGGAAGCCGGTCAGTACGACCGCGTCGAGGATGAAGGCGACCACGTCATGGTCGGCGCCATCTTCAGCTTCTGAGCCAGCCCTCCGGGAACCGGTCCGGCCCCCAGCCGGGGCGGTTCCCAGACCCGGGTCCGATCCGGACCTTTCTTTCACCGTTGTCATAAAACTGTCACACGACACCCATAGACTCGTCATTGTTGCGGGAAAGTGGGTCAACCTGAGGAGTGCATCCATGAAGACCTGGAAGAAATCCGCCATCGCACTGGCGGCACTGATGAGCGCCAGCACGGTCTCTGTCGCCCAGGAGCGCGACCAGATCCGGATTGTTGGCTCAAGCACGGTCTACCCGTTCGCCAGCTATGTCACGGAGGAATTCGGGGCCACCACGGAATACCCCACCCCAACCATCGAGTCCACGGGCTCCGGCGGCGGCATCCGGCTCTTCTGTGAAGGCGTCGGCGCCGGTACACCGGACATCACCAACGCTTCCCGCCGCATGAAGGTCAGCGAATTCGAGCGCTGCCAGGAGAACGGCGTGGAGGAGATCACGGAAGCGATGATCGGCTCTGACGGCATTGTCTTCGCCCAGAGCGCCGACAACGATGACCTCAACCTCTCCCGTGAGCAGATCCTGCTGGCCGTTGCCGCCGAAGTCCCACAGGATGGCGAGCTGGTCGAGAACCCCTATGACAACTGGAGCGAGATCGACTCCAGCCTCCCGGACCGCGAGATCGAGATCCTCGGCCCGCCGACCACTTCCGGCACACGGGACGCCTTCGAGGAACTGGTCATGGCCGCGGTCAGCGAGGAAGCCGGTTACCCCGAGGAATACACCGATATCCGCTCTGATGGTGCCTACGTGGATTCCGGCGAAAACGACAACCTGATCATCAAGCGCATCCAGGAGAACAAGGCGGCCTTCGGTGTCTTCGGTTACAGCTTCCTGGAAGAGAACCGGGGCAGCGTCAAGGCGGCCAAGGTTGACGGCGTTGAGCCCACCACCGAGAACATCTCGACGGAAGATTACCCGGTGGCCCGGAGCCTCTGGTTCTACATCAAGAAGGCTCATGAAGGCTCGGTTGCACCCGGCATCGACGGCTACGTCAGCCTCTTCATGGATGACCTGATGATCGGCCCGGGTGGCCTGCTGGTGGAAGAAGGCCTGATCCCGCTTCCGGACAAGGCCCGCCAGCAGTGGCAGGAACGCGTCGCTGACCGGGTCAACCTTGAGCGCAGCGATCTCAAGTAATCTCTGAACCCTTCCCGGCTGCGTCCACCCCTGGTGGCCAGCCGGGTTTTTAGCGTATAGAGGGGAGGCAACAGTGAGCGTAGGTGAAACCACGCTGATACTGCTCGCGGGACTGATCCCGCTGGGCTACGCCGGATTCTTCCTGGGTCGCCGCAAGGCACTGAACACCCAGGCCGAAGGGATCCGGCTTCATTCAAGACCCCAGCAATACGGCTGGTATTCCGTGGTGTCCATGGCGGTGCCGGCCATCGGGGTCGCCTTTGTTGCCTCGCTGCTCAATCTTCTCGGCTGGATTGCCCTGCCATCGGAACTGGTGCTGGCCATGACGCTGGTTACCGCGGCGGCCGGTTTCGGTTTCGGCCTGAGGGCAATCCAGCCCAGCCTCCGCGCGCGCATCAAGCTCGACAACCTGATGCGCTGGCTGCTGCTGAGCGCGGCCCTGATCTCCATCATGACCACCATTGCCATCGTGCTGTCGGTCATCTTCGAGGCCATGCGTTTCTTCCGCGAGGTGAGCGTCTGGGAGTTCATCACGGGAACCGTCTGGGACCCGGGCGACTCCTTCCTGGAAGCTGCCGGCCGTGGTGACGAAATCAGCGAGGGCGGTGGCGGCGTGTTCGGCTCGGTGCCACTGTTCGCGGGCACCTTCATGGTCACCGGCATTGCCATGGCGGTGGCGCTGCCCATCGGGCTGCTGTCGGCCATTTTCATGTCCGAGTACGCCTCCCTGAAGACCCGGGGCGTGGTCAAGCCGATCCTTGAGATCCTCGCCGGCATCCCAACCGTGGTCTACGGCTTCTTTGCCGCCGTCACCGTCACGCCCATCATTGTGGATATTGCCGGTTACTTCGGGCTGGACGCCTCCTACAGCAACATCCTCTCGCCCGGCATCGTCATGGGCATCATGATCATCCCCTTCATCTCGTCACTGTCGGATGACGTCATCAACAGCATTCCCCAGAGCCTGCGCGAGGGCGCTTTCGCCCTGGGCACGACACGTTCCGAGACCATCCGCAACGTGGTGGTGCCGGCAGCGCTGCCCGGGGTGATCTCGGCGTTCCTGCTGGGCGTCTCACGGGCGCTGGGCGAGACCATGATCGTGGTGATGGCCGCGGGCGTACGCCCGAACCTGACCTGGAACCCCCTCGAGGACATGACGACGGTGACCGTGAACATCGTCTACTCCCTGACCGGGGACCAGTCCTTCGACAGCCCCCAGACGCTCTCCGCGTTCGCACTGGGGCTGGTGCTGTTCATTGTGACCCTGACGCTGAACATCATCTCCACGGTGATGGTGCGGCGTTTCAAGCAACAATACGACTGAGCGAACCGACATGAGCACGCGCAAACTGACCGGCTCCGCCAACGACCCCCGCATCCGCCGCCGCTACCGCGCCGAGCGGCGCTTCAAGGCCTACTGCATTGGTGCGGTCACCATCGCCTTCGCGATCATCGTGGCGTTTTTCACTGACATCATCAGCCAGGGCTACACCGCCTTCTGGCAGCATCAGGTCAAGGTCACGCTGGAGTACAACGAGCGCTCGGAACGCCTGGGCCAGTTCGCACTGGACGGTGACATGCGCGAGGTCGCCTCACGCGGCGCCACCCGCTCGATTCCGCGCGCCATCGACCGTAATCCCGACCTGCTCGGGACCACGGAAGAGACATGGGTGCCTGTGAAGGCCGAGATCGACCAGTATCTCAAGCACGGCCGCAACGTTTCCCCCGCCGTGAAGGAACAGGGGGGCGCCCCGGACCTCCCGGACAAGCTGGAGGAGCAGGTCAATGCACTGGCTGAGGAAGGGCGCATCCAGAGCACCTTCAATACGCGCTTCTTCACCTCGGGGGACTCCAAGCTGCCGGAGCTGGCCGGTATCTTCTCGGCGGCCGTGGGCACACTCTATGTGCTGGGCATCACCCTGCTGTTCGCCTTTCCCATCGGCGTCATGTCCGCTGTCTATCTGGAGGAGTTCGCCCCGGACAACAAGCTGACCCAGACCATTGAGGTCAATATCAACAACCTGGCGGCGGTGCCGTCGATCATCTTCGGCCTGCTGGGTCTGGCGCTGTTCATCAACTTCTTCGGCGTGCCCCGTTCCTCGGCCCTGGCCGGCGGCCTGACCCTGGGGCTGATGACACTGCCCATCATCATCATCAGCACCCGCGCGGCATTGCGGGCCGTGCCGGACCCCATCCGCCAGGGGGCCTTCGCCATGGGCTGCTCCCGCTGGCAGGTGGTGCGCGACCATGTGCTGCCCTCCTCGCTGCCGGGCATACTGACCGGCACCATCATCGGCCTGGCACAGGCCATGGGCGAGACGGCGCCGCTGATCATCGTGGGCATGATCGCCTACATCCCGGAGGCTCCCTCCGGCATCTTTGAAGCCGCCACCGTGCTCCCGGCACAGGTCTTCACCTGGGCCTCGGAACCCCAGCAGGCCTATGTGGAGAAAACCGCCGCCGGCATCATGGTTCTGCTGGCGGTGCTGCTGACCCTCAACGCCACGGCCGTCTTTCTGCGGCGCAAATTCGAGCGCCGCTGGTAGCGCTATACGAGGTGCGTATGTACTCTGAAGCCACAACCGAATCCCCAGAAACCACGGAATCAGTAACCTCTATGACCGGGCAGACCGACACCAGTGCCCCGGCCCAGACGGCCGGCACTGCCGAGAAGAACGTCAAGGTAAAGGCCGAGAATGTGAACCTGTGGTATGACAGGACCCAGGCACTGCATGACCTCAACCTCAATATCCACGAAAACGAGGTGACGGCTCTGATCGGCCCGTCCGGCTGCGGCAAGAGTTCCTTCCTGCGCTGCCTCAACCGCATGAACGACCTGATCCCGAGTGTCCGGATCGAAGGTCAGATCACGCTGGACGGCGAGGACATCTACCACCCCGACGTGGACGTGGTGCAGCTGCGCAGCAACGTGGGCATGGTCTTCCAGAAGCCGAACCCCTTCCCCAAGAGCATCTACGAGAACATCGCCTACGCTCCGCGGCTGCACGGCATCGTGAACGGCCGCCGGGATCTGGACGAACTGGTGGAGCACTCGCTCAAGCGCGCAGGGCTGTGGCGGGAGGTTTCGGACCGGCTGCAGACACCGGGTACTGCCCTTTCGGGCGGCCAGCAGCAGCGCCTGTGCATCGCACGGGCCATTGCCGTGAACCCGGAAGTCATCCTGATGGACGAGCCAGCCTCCTCACTGGACCCGCTGGCCACGGCCACCATCGAGGAGCTGATCGACGAACTGAAGGACCGCTACACCATCGCCATCGTCACCCACAACCTCCAGCAGGCCGCCCGGGTGGCCGGCTACACCGCCTTCTTCCACATGGGCGAGATCGTGGAGTTCAACGACACGGACACCCTGTTCACCAATCCGCGTGAGCAGAAGACCGAGGACTACATCACCGGCCGGTACGGCTGAACCGGCAAAGCCGCGTCTCAGCCAATCAGCACGGTCGGGTTGCCGACCACCAGCTTGCCGCCGTGGGCCGTTGCGCAGCCCAGGGTGGCGGCCGGTCTGCCATTGATGAAGACGGTCGGCGAGCCCTCGCTGACCGTATCCGGAGGTCCCACACAGACGGCCTTATCCCCCTGACGCACGGCCGGACGGCCACCGATCAGAACATTCGGTGAACCCTGCACGGCAGGGCCGCCCACGTGGGGTTTGGGACCATCAAACTGGGGACAGGTGTGAAAATCGCCGAGAGTGGCGGCTGGCTTGCCCATGAACGTCTCCCTGTTCCTGATTACTGGGTGAGAGAGATTTAACCACTCGATCCAGCCCCGATCAAGCCATGCCGTCTCAATGCTACAATGCCTCTCCAATCAGGAGGACAGCCCCGTGGCCGATCTCAACCCCCGCCAACGCGAAGCCGTTAAGTACCTGGACGGGCCGCTGCTGGTGCTCGCAGGCGCCGGCAGCGGCAAGACCAGCGTGATCACGCGCAAGATCGCCCACCTGATCGAATACGCCGGCTACCCCGGGCGCCACATTGCCGCCGTGACCTTCACCAACAAGGCGGCGCGGGAGATGAAGGAACGCGTCAGCAAACTGGTGGACCGGCGGGCGGCCCGCGGGCTGACCGTGGCCACCTTCCACAACCTGGGGCTGACGATCCTGCGCGAGGAGCACGACGCGGTGGGTTACCACCCCGGCTTCTCCATCTTCGATGCCGAGGACGCCCGCAACCTGCTGCGCGACCTGCTCGCCGAACATGCCCCGGATACCGGGCTCGAGGTCGGCGACCTGCAGACCACGATCTCGAACTGGAAGAACGCCATGCTGCTGCCGGACCAGGCGCTGAGCCGGGCCAATGACGCCCACGAGGAGCGCTTTGCGGTCATCTATCAGCATTACGCGGACTACCTGAAGGCCTACAACGCCCTGGATTTCGACGACCTGATCCTGCTGCCCGTACTGCTGTTCCGCAACCACGAAGAGGTGCTCCAGAAGTGGCAGCGTCGCATCCGCTACCTCCTGGTGGACGAGTACCAGGACACCAACCTGAGCCAGTACGAACTGGTGCGCCTGCTGGTGGGCCACCGCCAGGGCCTGACGGTGGTGGGCGACGACGACCAGTCCATCTACGCCTGGCGCGGCGCGCGGCCGGAGAACCTGGCCCAGCTCAAGGAGGACTTCCCCTCGCTGAAGATCGTCAAGCTGGAGCAGAACTACCGCTCCATGCGCCGTATTCTGAGCACCGCCAACACCGTCATCGCCAACAACCCCCACGTCTTCGACAAGGCCCTGTGGAGCGAGCTGGGCGTGGGCGACCCCATCCGCGTGCTGCGCTGCCGCAACGAGGAGGGGGAAGCCGAACGCATCGCCTCCGAGATCCTGGACCAGCGCCTGCGGAGCCGGTCGGAATACAGGGATTTCGCCGTTCTGTACCGGGGCAACCACCAGTCGAAACTGCTGGAGATCAAGCTCCAGGCCTACCAGATCCCCTACAAGATCTCCGGAGGTACCTCGTTCTTTGCCCGCAACGAGATCAAGGACGCCATGGCGTACCTGCGCCTGCTCACCAACCCGGATGACGACGTCGCCTTCCTGCGTGTGGTCAACGTGCCCCGCCGCGAGATCGGCCCACGCACCCTGGAGCAGCTCACCGGCTATGCCCGCCAGCGTCAGATGAGCCTGGTCCGCGCCCTGGATGAAGTCGGCGCCGACAGCCACATCCAGGCCCGTGCGCTGGAGAAACTGCGGCGCTTCACGCACTTCCTGCACGACGTCCGCCAGCAGCTTGAAAGCGGCGACGACACCCTGGGCGTGATCCGCCGGATGTTCACGGAAGTGGAATACGAGGAATGGCTGCACCAGAACGCCTCCAGCGCCAAGCAGGCCCAGAAGCGCATGGAGAACGTCTGGTACCTGCTGGACTCCATCGAGCAGATGGAGCCGAACGAGGACGACGGCGAGACGGAGCAGACACTGGAGGAGGCCGTCAGCCGCCTGGTGCTGCGTGACATCCTGGACCGCCAGGAGGAAGAGGACGACAGCGACCGGGTCCAGCTCATGACCCTGCACGCCTCCAAGGGCCTGGAGTTCCCGAATGTCTTCATCATGGGGCTGGAGGAGGAGCTTCTGCCGCACCGCAGCAGCATCGAGTCGGAAACCATCGAGGAGGAGCGGCGGCTGATGTACGTGGGCATCACCCGCGCCCAGCGCTGCCTGACCCTGACCTACGCCGGCCAGCGCAAGCAGTACGGTGAGGTCATCGAGCCCATTCCCAGCCGCTTCCTGGATGAGATGCCGGATGAGCACGTGGAGCGCGAGGGCAGCTCGGACAGGGACCCCGACGCCAACCAGCGCCGGGGCCGCGCCACCCTCTCGGCGCTTATGGACGACCTCTCATGAGTTTTCCGCGTAGCCCTCATGGACCGCCCAGACGGCGGCCTCCACCCGGGAGCGCAGCCCGAGCTTCTTGAGCAGGTGCTTGACGTGCACCTTGACGGTACCCTCGCTGATGTCCAGTCGCCGGGCCACCATCTTGTTCGAGAGCCCTTCCGCAATGTGGCGCAGGATGTCCTTCTCCCTCGGGGTCAGACTGGCGTAGTCCGGTCCCTCCGCCTCCGGCGTGTGCTGATGACGCAGGGCGTCGGCCAGCAGGGTCGTGAGCCGGTCGCTGATCACCAGCTTGCCCACGGCTGCCTGATGCAGCCGGCTCATCAGGTCCTCGGGCTCCATGTCCTTGAGCAGGTAACCATCAGCGCCCGCGCGCAACGCCGCGACCACGTCATCCTCCGCATCCGAGACGGTGAAGATCACGATGCGGCCGGGAAAACCATCATCACGCAGCTTGCGCAGCGTCTCATGACCATCCGTGCCCGGCATGTTCAGGTCCAGAAGAATCAGGTCCGGATCCAATTCCCCGGCAAGGCGGATGCCCTCTTGGGCATTGCTGGCTTCCCCCGCCAGGGTCATGCTGTCCTCCATGTCCAGGAGCTGAGTAATGCCCCGGCGCAGCAGGGGGTGGTCATCAATCAGCAGAATCCGCGCCGGCGTTTTTTCGTCTGTCTGGGTCATAACATCATCCCGTTACTGGTCACTCATCAAGGGGATCAGGAAGCCTGGATCAGGCCGGAGTTGTTCTGGGGAATCATCAGGCGCACCTCGGCGCCGCCCTCTTCCCTGTTGCGCATACTGAGCTCACCACCCAGTGTCTGGCTGCGATCACGCATGATCACGATGCCGTAATGGCTCGGCGGCACCCCTCCGTCGGGCAGGCCCACGCCATTGTCCCGCACCACCACCCGCAACGAACCATTACGCTGGTAAACGCGCACCGAGGCCTCGGTAGCCTGGGCGTGCTTGAGCACATTGGCCAGTGCCTCGCGCACGATCTGGAGCACATGGATCTCCTCGTTCGGCGAGAACATCCGGGGCGGCATGTCGTACTCCAGTGACACCGGATAGCCCAGCCGGTCACTGAACTCCTGGACCGTGCGGTGGAGGGCCTCTTCCAGGCCCGGTGAATCGAACTGCAGGCGGAAGGTGGTCAGCAGTTCACGCAGCTGACGGTAGCCATTGTTCAGCCCGTTGCGCAGCTCCTGGATCACCTCCTCCTCGCGGGCATCCACCTCGCGATCGGACTCCTGCTGCAGCTTCTGCAGGCGCGCCACCTGCATCTTGAGATAGGACAGCGACTGCGCCAGCGAATCATGCAGCTCACGGGCGATCACGGTTCGTTCCTCCATCAGGGTCAGCCGCTGCTGCTCCGTCATCCGGCGGTTCAGGTAGACGGCAGTACCGAGCTGGTCCGCCAGGGTCTCCAGAAGCTGGCGTTCGTGATGCTCAAGGGTCCGGTCACGCTCATACCAGACCTCCAGGGTTCCCACCAGGTCATCCCCGGTGCGCACCGGCAGAAGCAGCCGCTTGCGGTGTTCCTCGGGCTGGTCCTCGAACGTATGGCAACCCGTCAGGCAGGCGTCGCAGTTGAAGGAACGGCAGTGTTCCGGACGTGCCTGGGCGAAGGTGGTAACCGCCTCAAACGAGGACTCGTTCTCCTGCTCATGCAGATAGAGGCTGACCGGGCCAATGTCCAGCAGCCCTTCCAGCTGCTGCAGCAACGGCACCGACCCCTCGCACAGGTCCGAGGAACCGTAGAGCGAGCGGCTGGCGCTGTGCAGAAGCTGCAGCGCACGGTGACTGCGCTCCAGTTCTTCGGTGCGCGCCGCCGCCTGTGATTCCAGGTCCGCGTAGCGCCGGGAGAGGGATTCGCTCATCTGGTCGAAGGTCCGGCCCAGCACGGCCAGCTCATCCTGCCCACGGAAGCCGGTACGCTGAGTGAAATCCTGCCGCGCCGCCGCCCTCGCCATGGCCAGAAGCCGGTTCAGGGGCTCCACCACGCGCCGGCGCACGTCCAGGAACAGTACTACCACCACAGCCAGGGTCAGGATCAGGGAGAGCACCTGGACCATGCCCAGAAGCGCAATACGCGACTCGGCGCGTGCTTCCAGCGCCGTCACCAGCGCATCCACCTCCTCAATGAAGGCGGTGGTCCCGCGCAGAGGCAGAAGCGTGGCGGTTCCCCCGAGTGTTTCCGAGTAGACCGGCCGGATCAGGGCCAGCCAGGTCAGCCGCACATGCTGGTACTGGTCCGTCACCGGATGTGCCAGCCCCGGCATGGCACTGTTGAGAAGGGGGCTTTCAAGGCGGGCGGTGATCTGCTGCATCTGCTCCTGAATTCGCTCCGGCGCGGCATCAGCCTCCCCCAGGGTCACCAGGCGCTGGAGTTCCATACGCACCAGTCCGGAATGGTTGATGGCGGCGGCGTCGCCCCGGGCACTGGCGGAAATTGCCAGCGAAACCCCGATATTGATCAGTGCCAGTATCACAACGGCCGCCAGGGCCACTCCGATACGGGCAATCAGCGAATCCCTGAAAAGGCGCATCTGGTTCTCAGCAAGCGTGTAGGACTGGGCGTATATCGAAAGTAATAGACATGTTACACCAATTCAACAGCAGCTACCCCTAATGACCTTTTGACCAGCATGACGGTTGCGCAGACACTCAAACTACTGAAACCACAATGCTCGCCCATCATGCATGAGGTCCCATATCCAATGCAGCCCGCAGACAAGAACTGGAACCTCTCCAGTTCCCTGCCGCTGGCCACGCTGGTACTGGCGCTGGCGGCAGGCAGCTGGGGCGTTTTCGGCGCACTCGTAACCCTGGTGTCCCAGACTTTTGGGTTCACCAGCACCCAGTTCAGCTTCATCCTGCTGGCCCCGGCAGCCATCGGCATCCCGCTGCTGTGGCCGTTCTACCGCTGGGCCGTCCATGCCGCCAGACCCGGCACCGTGCTGCTGCTGGCCTTTCTGGCACTGATCCCGGCCCTAGCCGGCCTGGCATTGGCAACCCAGTTCAGCCACCTGCTTCTGGTGGGCGCGGGGCTCGGCGTGGTTCCAGGCTGCTTCGCCACGGGCGTGGTCTATCTGCACAGGCTGACCCGGCTCCCCTGCCCCGCGCTCACAGCCGGGCTTCTGGTTCTGTGTGCCCTGGGAGTCGCCTTCGCCTATGCCTCCACCCCCCTGATCACGGACGCCTTCGGCTGGCGCTTCACCCCCCTGATGAGCATCGGCCTGATCGTCATCGCCGCCGGCCTCCTGGCTACCCTTGGCGAATCCACTGAAACCCGCGTGTAATCCTTTCCTATCCCTTGGGGGGTAGACCCCGGTTATCTCGTGGTATCCATGCAGACCTGATACTTCTTTTTGACCAGAATAGGGCCCATCAGCCTGAGCATTGAGAAAGCTCAACGTTTGGGCAGCGCGGACAGGGCAAACCTGAGGAGATCAAGATGAGTAACTTTCTGGACCGACTGACGTTCTTCAAGCGCCAGAGGGAACCCTTCGCCGACGGCCACGGCGTAAGCGTGGACGAGGACCGGCGCTGGGAGGACGGCTACCGTTCCCGCTGGCAGCACGACAAGGTGGTGCGTTCCACCCATGGTGTTAACTGCACCGGCTCATGCTCCTGGAAGATCTATGTGAAGAACGGCCTGGTCACCTGGGAGACCCAGCAGACCGACTACCCGCGCACACGCCCGGGCCTGCCCAACCACGAACCACGCGGCTGCGCCCGGGGCGCCAGTTTCTCCTGGTACATCTACTCCGCCAACCGCCTGAAGTACCCCATGGTGCGCCGCCACCTGGTGGAGCTCTGGCGGGATGCGAAGAAGCAGCACAGTGACCCGGTGGAAGCCTGGGCGTCCATCGTTCAGGACCCACAGAAGGCCCAGTCCTACAAGTCCCGCCGTGGCCTGGGTGGTTTCGTTCGCGCCGACTGGACGGAAGTGCAGGAAATCATCGCCGCCGCCAACGTCTACACCGCGCGCGACTACGGCCCGGACCGGATCATCGGCTTCTCCCCGATCCCGGCCATGTCCATGGTTTCCTACGCCGCCGGCACCCGTTACCTGTCGCTGATCGGCGGCGTCTGCATGAGCTTCTACGACTGGTACTGCGACCTGCCCCCCGCCTCGCCCCAGACCTGGGGTGAGCAGACGGACGTGCCCGAGTCCGCGGACTGGTTCAACTCCACCTTCCTCATGATGTGGGGCTCCAACGTGCCGCAGACGCGCACCCCGGACGCCCACTACATGACCGAAGCCCGCTACCGGGGCACCAAGACCGTCACCGTGACCCCGGACTACTCCGAGGCCTCCAAGTTCGGCGACATCTGGCTCAACCCCAAGCAGGGCACCGACTCCGCCCTGGCCATGGCACTGGGTCACGTCATCCTCAAGGAATGGCACGTTGAGGGTAAGAGCGACTACTTCGACGACTACGTGCGCCGCTACACCGACCTGCCCTACCTGGTCCTGCTGGACGAAGAGAACGGCAACACCGTCCCCGGCCGCTTCCTGCGCGCCTCGGATCTCGCGGATGATCTTGGCGAGCAGGACAACGCCGACTGGAAGACCATCTCCTGGGACGAGAACAGCGGTAGCCTGGTCGCCCCCACCGGCTCCATCGGCTTCCGATGGACCGAGACCAAGGGCAAGTGGAACCTGGAGCAGAAGACCGGCGACGGGAAGGACATCCACCTGCGCCTGAGTCACATCGACAGTTCAGATGACGTCACCAACGTAGCCTTCCCCTACTTCGGGGGCGGCGGCAACCCGCACTTCTCCCACACCAGCCATGACCCGGTGCAGCAGCGTCGCGTTCCGATCCGCACCATCACCCTGGCCGACGGCAGCACCGCCCGCGTAGCCAGCGTATTCGACCTGATGGTGGCCAACTACGGCATTGACCGGGGTCTGGGCGGCGACCACGTGGCCAGCACCTATGACGACGACGTGCCCTACACCCCGGCCTGGCAGGAAGCCATCACCGGCGTGCCGCGCGAGAAGGTCATCACCGTGGCGCGGCAGTTCGCCGAGAACGCCCACAAGACCCAGGGCAAGTCCATGATCATCATCGGTGCCGCCATGAACCACTGGTACCACATGGACATGAACTACCGGGGCGTCATCAAGATGCTGATGATGTGCGGCTGTGTCGGCGTTTCCGGCGGCGGCTGGGCCCACTACGTCGGCCAGGAGAAGCTGCGGCCGCAGACCGGCTGGGCGCCGGTGGCGTTCGCGATGGACTGGCACCGTCCGCCACGCCACATGAACTCCACCTCCTTCTTCTACGCCCACACCAGCCAGTGGCGCCACGAGACAGTGAAGATGGATGAGATCCTGTCACCGCTGGTCAACGCGGATGACTGGAACGGCTCCATGATCGACTACAACGTGCGCGCCGAGCGCATGGGGTGGCTCCCGTCCGCGCCCCAGCTCTCGCGCAACCCGCTGCAGGTCGCCCGCGAGGCCAAGGAAGCGGGCATGGAGATCAAGGACTACATTGTGCAGTCCCTGAAGGACGGCAGCCTGCAGTTCGCCTGCGAGGATCCGGACAACCCGGCCAACTTCCCGCGCAACATGTTCGTCTGGCGCTCCAACCTGCTGGGCTCCTCGGGCAAGGGCCACGAGTACTTCCTCAAGTACCTGCTCGGCACCGAGAACGGCCTGCAGGGCAAGGACCTGGACAGCATCCCCAACGCGGAGAAGCCGGAAGAAGTGCAGTGGCGCGACGCGGCTACCGGCAAGCTGGACCTGCTGACCACACTGGACTTCCGCATGTCCACTACCTGCATGTACTCGGACATCGTGCTGCCGACCGCGACCTGGTACGAGAAGCACGACATGAACACCTCCGACATGCACCCCTTCATCCACCCGCTGACCGCGGCCGTGGACCCGGCCTGGGAATCACGTTCGGACTGGGACATCTACAAGGGCATCGCGAAGAAGTTCTCGGAGCTGTGCCAGGGCCACCTCGGTGAGGAAACCGACGTGACCACCCTGCCGCACATCCACGACACCCCGGCGGAAATGGCCCAGCCCAAGGACGTGAAGGACTGGAAGAAGGGCGAGTGCGACGCCATTCCGGGCAAGACCATGCCCAACATGGTGCCGGTGGAGCGCAACTACCCCGAGACCTACAACCGCTTCACCGCGCTTGGCCCGCTCATGGACAACGTGGGCAACGGCGGCAAGGGGATCACCTGGAAGACCAACGACGAGGTGGAATTCCTGGGCGATCTCAACGGCCGGGTCACCGAGGATGTGAGCACCAAGGGGCGTCCGAAGATCCGCACCGCCATCAACGCCTGCGAGACCATCCTGAGCCTGGCGCCTGAGACCAACGGTCACGTGGCGGTGCGCTCCTGGGACGCGCTGAGCGTCCAGACCGGCCGCGAGCACGCGCACCTGGCCCGCCACCATGAAGGCGAAACCATCCGCTTCAATGACATCGTGGCCCAGCCGCGCAAGATCATCTCCTCGCCCACCTGGTCCGGCATCGAGTCCGAGAAGGTGAGCTACAACGCCGGCTGGACCAACATCAACGAGCTGATCCCCTGGCGGACCATTACCGGGCGCCAGCAGTTCTACCAGGATCACCTCTGGATGCGCGCCTTCGGCGAGACCCTGTGCGTGTACAAGCCACCGATCGATATGAAGACGATCGACCCGATCATGAACAAGAAGGGCAACGGCAATACCGAGATCGTGCTCAACTTCATCACCCCGCACCAGAAGTGGGGCATCCACAGCACCTACACGGACAACCTGCTGATGCTCACGCTCTCGCGGGGCGGCCCGATCGTGTGGATGAGCGAGACCGACGCGGCCAAGGCCGGGATTGAGGACAACGACTGGATCGAGGCCTTCAACGTCAACGGCGCCATCACGGCGCGGGCGGTGGTCAGCCAGCGGGTGCCCGAGGGCATGTCGATGATGTACCACGCCCAGGAGAAGATCGTGAACACGCCCGGATCCGAGATCACCGGCAACCGGGGCGGCATTCACAACTCGGTAACCAGGGCGGTGCTCAAGCCGACACACATGATCGGCGGCTACGCCCAGCAGAGCTACTTCTTCAACTACCACGGAACCGTCGGTTCCAACCGCGACGAGTTCATCGTCATCCGGAAGATGAGCAACATCGACTGGATGGACGAGGAATCGGGCGATGCCATGCGGACAGAGGGGGCATGACATGAGGATACGCGCACAGATCGGCAAGGTGCTGAACCTGGACAAGTGCATCGGGTGCCACACCTGCTCGGTGACCTGCAAGAACGTCTGGACCTCCCGCGAGGGCATGGAATACGCCTGGTTCAACAACGTTGAGACCAAGCCCGGCGTGGGCTACCCCAAGGAATGGGAGAACCAGGAGCGTTGGAAGGGCGGCTGGAAACGCCTCGACGACGGCAGCATCCAGCCACGCATCGGCGGGCGCTGGCGGGTACTGGCGAACATCTTCGCCAACCCGGACATGCCGGCTATCGACGACTACTACGAGCCCTTCGACTTCGACTACGCCCACCTGCAGCAGGCGGGCGACGCCAAGACCATGCCCACGGCCCGGCCACGCTCGCTGCTGACCGGCAAGCGCATGGAAAAGATCGAATGGGGCCCGAACTGGGAGGAAATCCTGGGCACGGAATTCAAGCACCGCTCGAAGGACTACAACTTCGAGGGCGTGCAGAAGGAGATCTACGGCCAGTTCGAGAACACCTTCATGATGTACCTGCCCCGGCTGTGCGAGCACTGCCTCAACCCGACCTGTGTCGCGTCCTGCCCGAGCGGCGCGATCTACAAGCGGGAAGAGGACGGCATTGTACTGATCGACCAGGACAAGTGCCGCGGCTGGCGCATGTGCGTCTCCGGCTGCCCGTACAAGAAGATCTATTACAACTGGAAGTCCGGCAAATCCGAGAAGTGCACCTTCTGCTACCCGCGCATCGAAGTGGGCCAGCCGACCGTGTGCTCCGAGACCTGCGTGGGCCGGATCCGCTACCTGGGCGTGATGCTCTACGATGCCGACCGCATCGAGGAAGCAGCCAGCACGCCGAACGAGCAGGATCTGTACGAAGCCCAGATGGACGTCTTCCTCAATCCGCACGATCCGGAGATCGAGGCCGAAGCACGGCGCCAGGGCATTCCGGACGACTGGCTGGAAGCCGCCAAGAACTCCCCGGTCTACAAGATGGCCATGGAGTGGAAGGTCGCCTTCCCGCTGCACCCGGAATACCGGACCCTGCCGATGGTGTGGTACGCCCCGCCGCTGTCGCCCATCCAGTCCGCCGCCGAATCCGGCCGTATCGGCTACAACGGCGCCATCCCGGATGTGGACCAGCTGCGCATTCCGGTGCGCTACCTGGCCAACATGCTCACCGCCGGTGAAGAGCAGCCCATCACCCACGCCCTGGAACGGATGCTGGCCATGCGCGCCTTCATGCGCGGACGCAACGTGGATGGCGTTGAGAACACCGAGGTGCTGGAGCGGGTTGGTCTGGACGTGCACACAGTCGAGGAGATGTTCCGCTACATGGCCATCGCCGACTACGAGGACCGCTTCGTGATCCCGACCAACAAGCGCGAATACGCCCACTCCATGTACGACGGCCAGACCGAGCGCGGCGGCTGCGGCTTCAGCTTCGGCAGCGGCTGCAATGCCGGCGGTGGCGAGGACGCCGATGTCTTCGGCGGCAAGCCCAACAACAAGCGCCAGTTCTTCTCCGTTCGCGTTGAGAAGATGGGCAACTGAGGAGATCATGATGAAAACACTGCGCGCTATCGCCCACCTCATGGCCTACCCGACAGGGCCCATGCAGGAAGCCCTGCCGGAGCTGGCCGAGGTCATCCGCGAGGAGTCGCGCCTCACGGGCCAGGCCCGTGACGGACTCCTGGCCCTGATCGACGACCTGGCGGAACGCCCCCTGGGCGAAATCCAGGAGAACTACGTCAGCCTGTTCGACCGCGGCCGGCACCTGTCGCTGCACCTGTTCGAACACGTGCACGGCGAGTCCCGGGACCGCGGCCAGGCCATGGTCGACCTGATGGAACACTACCGCCTCAACGGCTACGAACTGGACGCCAAGGAACTGCCGGACCACATCCCGCTGTTCCTGGAATACCTCTCCACCCAGGACGAAACCGAGATCACCGACATGCTCGGTGACGCCATGCCCGTCATGGTGCTGCTCGGCGCCCGCCTGGAGGAAAAGGAATCCCCCTATGCCGCCCTCTTCCACGCGCTGGAAGCCATCGGCGGCAGCTGCGAACAGGCCCGCGACATGCGGGAACTGGCCGCCAACGAGGGTCCGGACGAATCCATCACCAGGATGGATGAGATCTGGGAAGAGGAACAGGTCACCTTCCTCGGCAATAACGACCCGGCCGGCGGCGGCTGCGGCAACACGAGCCCCGGCCCCGCCACCACACCCACGGACGAGATCCCTGTGCGCTGGGTGGACAACCCCGGCGCCCAGGCCGCCGGCCAACGCTGATTCAGGGGAGAGACACCATGGAAACCTACATCAACCAACTGATCTTCGGCGTCGGCCCCTACCTGGCCGGCACCGTCTTCCTGCTCGGCAGCTTCCTGCGCTACGAGCGCGGCCAGTACACCTGGCGGGCCATGTCCAGCCAGACACTGAACAACCCGCCGGCGTTCCGCTGGGCGAGCATCGCCTTCCACGTGGGCATACTGCTGTTGTTCTTCGGCCACCTGTTCGGCCTGCTCACGCCCACCGTGGTCTACACCTCACTGGGCATGACGCCGGGCGCCAAGCAGATCATGGCCATGGTCGCCGGCGGCCTTTTCGGTCTGCTTTGCTTCGCCGGCCTCAGCTACCTGGTGTTCCGGCGGCTGTTCAACGCCCGTGTGCGCGCCAACAGCAGCCCCATGGACACCTTCATCATCTGCCTGATCTACCTGCAGCTGATCACCGGCCTGTGCACCCTGTTCGTCTCCATGGACCACCTGGACGGCGCCGTCATGCTCGAGCTCGCCCACTGGGCCCAGGGCATCGTGACCTTCCAGGCAGGGGCATGGGAATACATCGTCGACGTGCACTGGATCTACAAGACCCACATCTTCCTCGGCCTGCTCATGTTCACCGCCTTCCCGTTCAGCCGGCTGGTGCACATCTGGAGCTGGCCGGTGGAATACGTGGCCCGGCGGTACCAGATCGTACGGCCGCAGTAGAGCCCGAAATCACGGGGCGGCCGGTGCCGGGGATGCTCGGAGGGAAACTCGGTGACCATGGATGGTCACCGCGTAGCGCACAGGGATGTGCTTGTAGCGGTTCCCGGAGAGCATCCCCGGTAGCGGCCGACCTGCAGCAGAGACAGAGGTAACAGCATGCAAGCCATCCCTATTCAGCAAGTCGCCGGTGGCGAAATCCTGGTTAACGGTCGCACTATCACCGAAGATGCCATTGATCAGGAAGTCCAATATCATCCGGCATCATCGCTCCAGGAAGCCCGAAAAGAAGCGGCACGCGCCCTGTCCATCCGCACGATGCTGATTACAGAAGCCGAACGCCAGGGCATCACCGGTGAAAACCGCCAGACCGCGGAAACCCAGGAAGAAGCCCAGATCCGTCAGCTCCTCGACCAGGAACTGGATAACCCGGAACCGGACGAAGCCGCCTGCCGACAGTACTACGAAAGCAACCGCGAACGCTTCCGTTCACCCAGCCGGTACCACGTCTCCCACATCTTCCGCCCGGCCCCGGCCGACGACGCCGACGCCCGCGTCGCCGCCCGCGAACGCTGCCGCCGGATCATCCGCGTCTGCCAGGCCGACCCGGGCCGCTTCACACGGCTGGCGTTCAAACACTCCAGATGCCCGTCCGCCGAAGCCGGCGGTGACATGGGCACCGTCGGCCCCGGCGACACCTCACACGACTTCGAAAAGGCCCTGGATCGCCTCCCCGAAGGCGAACTCTCCGCCCATCCACTGGAAACCCGTTACGGCTTCCACGTGGTCTGGCTGCACGAACGCCAGCGCGGCGACCAGCTGCCCTACGAAGCCGTGAAGGAAAAGATCGCCACCTATCTGAAGGAATCCGTCTGGCGCCGCTCCGTCAGCCAGTACCTCCAGATCCTGGCCGGGCGCTCCCGGATTGAAGGCATTGACCTCAGCGGCGCTGACAACCCTCTGGTGCAATGAATGGCGAACATGTTGCGATTGGCGCAGATAGAATCGGGGGCAGCGACTCCCTGGGGGGTCAGAGCATTGATGCAGGGGACCCCTTTCAGGGAGGCTCGATGACAGGATGTCATCGCGCCAGCGCCCATGGATGGGTTCACAGCGGTCCCTGAAAGGGGTCCCCTGTAGCAATGCCGGCAGCAAACCAACAGTCTGGATACTGACCAGAATCCCAGTAAGGCGTAGACAATGACCGTAGAAACCTTCACCCCTGAACCAAGAATCGCCACCTTCGACGACCTGGCCAGAATGTCCGAAATGGACGGCCCCGGCACCAAGCTCCTGGTCGTACTCATCCACGTCCAGCGCCTCCAGGAAAAAACCGCCAACGGCGAACACGCCGACATGGACGACCAGGGCACCCTCATGCCCCTGATGGTCCGCGACTTCCCCTTGACACCCCAGACCCGCCTCAAGGACATTGTCGAAGAAGCGGACCAGGTCAGCACCAACTGGGAATTCCTGATGACCGCCGTCCTCCCCGGGCGCAACGGCGAGCCCGCGCCCGAGGACGAGACCGAACAACACCTCACGCGCATGGCCCAGACCCTCACCACCGGTGAAAATCTTGACCAGTTCGCCATCTTCACGCGCGACGGCGAACCGGTACAGCTCCAGGCCATGAGCGAGCAGTAAGGAGAACACGATGTCCGAACCGCAAAAGGCACTGGTCGACCAGTTCGGGCGCACCATCACCTACGTGCGCATCTCCGTCACCGACCGCTGCGACTTCCGCTGTGTCTACTGCATGAGCGAGGACATGGAATTCCTGCCCCGCCAGCAGGTGCTCAGCCTGGAAGAGATCGGGCGCATTGCCCGCATCTTCCGCGAACTCGGTGTCGAGAAGATCCGCCTGACCGGGGGCGAGCCCCTGGTGCGCAAGGGCATCGTGAAACTGGTTGAGGACATCGGTGGCCTGGGCCTGGACGACCTGACCATGACCACCAATGGCAGCCAGCTGCCGCACATGGCCCATGACCTCAAGGCCGCCGGCATGGACCGCCTCAACATCAGCCTCGACTCGCTGGACGCCGAAAAGTTCCGTGCCATCACCCGCACCGGTGACCTCAACAAGGTTATCAAGGGCATTGATACCGCCGTAGAGGCGGGCTTCAAGGGCATCAAGCTCAACAGCGTCATCATGAAGAACCGCAACGACCACGAAGTACTCGACCTGGTCGAGTTCGCCCGGTCACGCGGCATCGACATCAGCTTCATCGAGGAAATGCCCCTGGGCGAGATCTCCGACCATACCCGGGACGAGACCTTCTGCTCCAGCGACGAGGTCCGGGAGATCATCGAACAGCGTTACGATCTGATCCCCAGCACCGCGGACACCGGTGGCCCCTCACGCTATTTCCGGATGCCGGACTCACAGAGCAAGGTCGGCTTCATCTCCCCGCACACCCACAACTTCTGTGGCGACTGCAACCGCGTACGCCTGACCGTCGAGGGCCGCCTGCTGCTGTGCCTCGGCAATGAGCACTCAAAGGACCTGAAGGGACTGATGCGGCGCTACCCCGAGAACGACGAACCCATACGCGAGGCCATCATCAGCGCCATGGACCTGAAGCCGAAGGAACACCACTTCACCACTGACGGTGATGTTCAGATCCTGCGGTTCATGAATATGACCGGGGGATAACGCTGAGCCGGGTGATACCAGAGCTTGCGGAATCGCGACCACAGGTCGCTCCTGCGAGGTGAATCACTCGGCGGCAGCGGATTCTTCAACAGGGATGTTGAGAAGTCGGATCAGCTGGGGTGCGTCCCCTTCCGTAACGATATCCGCCAGGGTATAGCGGTCAAGGGTTGCCAGGAAGGCATTCAGTGCCTCGCCCAGAACGCCCTTGAGGGAACATACCGGTGAGATCACGCAGGTATTGTCCGGCCCGAAGCACTCCACGAGGTTCAGATCCGGCTCCATCTCGCGCACCAGCACACCAAGGTTGATCTCCGACGGGCTGAGGCGGAGTCGGATGCCGCCCTTCTTGCCCCGGACACTGTCCAGGTAACCCTTGCGGGTCAGCTGATGGACCACCTTCATGAGATGGTTCTTGGAGATCCCGTACCGGTCGGCGACTTCCTGGATCGTCGCCAACCGGTCACCCTGAAGTGACAGGTAGATCAGGACCCGGAGGGAATAGTCTGTATAGCCGGTTATTCGCATTGACCGCTCTCACTGTCTGAGACAACGCGCGCGGCACCCCGAGTCCCTGCCGGGTTAAGCAGCGTGGTTTATTCGCTCTCCGCCACCATGTGATCCACAGCGTTCTGTATTTCCTCATCGGAACAGCCGCTGCAGCCGCCTTTCGCGGGCATGGCATTGAAGCCATTGATCGCATGATCGTAAAGGGTCTCGTTCCCCTTACTGATGCGGTCCGACCAGGCACCGGAATCACCGGTCTTGGGTGCGCCCGCGGCACCGGAGTCATGGCACGCAGCACAGGCATCAGCGTAGACTTCTTCGCCACCGCGCGGTCCACTGGACTGCTGCTGCGCCGCCTGGCCCTCTTCACCCGCAATACTCACATTGCCGGTCGGCTTGATGCGTTCCCTGATCTGATCCTCAACAGCCGCCAGTGTGAGCGCGGAACCGCCCAGCGCCACAATGAGGCCGAGACTTGCTAAAATTCGGGTCAGCTTGTTCATTACCACACCTCAGTCGTCAGAAGCGGGCGTATTGTACCCGCTCCCGGCCGATGATACGAGCCTGCGTTATTCGCCGCCTTCCTCGGCAGTGCCACTGGACTGCAGCTGGCAGTAGTTTTCGAGACCCATGCGGTCGATCATGTCGAGCTGTGTCTCGAGGAAGTCCACATGCCCTTCCTCGTCCGCCAGAAGGCTCGCCAGCAGGTCACGCGTACCGTAATCCTGGACGGATTCGGCGTGCTTGATGCCAGCCCGGTAGATGGCGATGCCGTCGTGCTCGGCCTTGAGGTCACACTCAAGGATTTCCTTGACGTTCTCGCCGATCAGCAGCTTGTTCAGGTCCTGGAGATTCGGCAGACCGCCCAGGAACAGGATGCGCTCGATCAGCTGGTCGGCGTGCTTCATCTCATCGATCGATTCGTCGTATTCGATCTTGCCCAGCTTGTCGATGCCCCAGTCCTTGAGCATGCGCGCGTGGAGAAAGTACTGGTTGATAGCGGTCAGCTCCGCCGCCAGCGCCTGATTCAGATACTGTATGACCTGCTTGTCGCCCTTCATGGGAATTGCCTCCTGATCCGGTCTGTCTTTATTCAATTACGCAAAACTACCACACACGGATCAGGGGCGGCCAGTCAGTTACAGGGAGTAGCAGGGGCGGTCAGGCGGGGCGTGCCAGCGCATTGATCAGATCCAGATCCACGCTGCTACGGTGCTCATCCAGGATTTCCCGGGCCATGTTTCCACAGCGGCCACACTGGGTAGCCACACCGAGCTCATTCCTGAGCTGACGCATGCTGGAGCAGCCATCCTCTACCGCCCGGCGGATTTCGTGATCAGTGATTTGATTACAGAGACACACGTACATGACAACTCCTGCGTGGCAGCTAACGAGCACCTTAATGCTAATTATTCTTATTTCCGCAAAAGAATGCAAGCATTTTGTGTAAAAAATGTTCTCATTGAACATTGGCACAATGGGTAACGGCTTTCAACTGCTGAAATGTCACCTGGGGATGGACGTGTGGGCCAACGGCCCTTATCATACGCCCCCTGTTTCGATGGCGTTGCTCACAAGGCGCCGGCCGTCGAACCGACACCGGAGCCATCCATTCCGGTGTCATTCTCCGCCCGTAGCTCAGCTGGATAGAGCGCTGCCCTCCGGAGGCAGAGGTCATAGGTTCGAATCCTATCGGGCGGGCCATACAGTTGAAGGGCCTGCAGGTAACTGCGGGCCCTTTTCTTTTCCTCTCCCTGTTCCAGCAATCCGTTTCCAATCCCCGCACCCGTTGTGACGCCTGCGCTGCTTCTGACGGTGGCCGCCAGGGCGACCGTGCCACCCTGATCATCCATTGCTGTAAAACGATTGCCAACAATGTTGGATAGCGTACAGATACAGGCCCACAGCCAGCGTAATGTCTTCAGTCACGGGCACTGAGAAAAGCGATGGGCTATCAGTTTCCCGGACCGTCTTTCCTCAGGATGATGAAAGACGAGCCTACACGGAGGACCAGGGAGAAATTGCAACACCAAGGGACGACAGGGATGTATTTAGGCGTGTCCGGGGTGGATCTTCGCTCGCCCGGTCCGCCCCCTCACCCAACAGCTGGCACTCGATACACAATCCCACCAGGCCTCCCTCATTGGCTAAAAGGCCTACCCATTAATGTGTATATAACTGATAGTGAAGGGGAAAATTTCCAGTAGCTTGATAAGTATCATTTAGTATATTCCTTTCATGGAGGATACTCAGCTGAGAATCAAATACTCAGCCGGCCACTGGAGGCCATCACCCATGAGTACCCAATCGACCCTTACCACCCCCCTGCGCTCCCCTGCTGGCAAGGTTTCCCTCGCGGTTGCTGTCGCAGCATTTTCCGGCGTTATCTGTGCAGACCCCATTACGGATGCCATCAGCAACGGCACACCGTCACTCGATACCCGGTACCGTTACGAAACCGTGGATGAGGACACCTTTCCGGATGACGCACGGGCATCAACGCTCCGAGCCAGACTGGGCTATGAAACAGCGGAAGTCGGCAACCTCAAAGGCTACCTCGAGATGGAACATGCCACCTCGGTCGGCCCTGAGAATTACAACAGCACGATCAACGGCCGAGACAGCCGCCCGATCGTTGCCGACCCGACTGAAACCGAACTGAACCAGGCTTACCTGGCATACAGTGGCCTGTCGGACACCCGACTGACGATTGGCCGCCAACGCCTGAAGCTGGACAACGACCGTTTCATTGGCAATGTCGGCTGGCGACAGAATGAGCAGACCTTTGACGGCACAACCCTGATCAACACCTCGCTGCCGGATACCACCATCACGGCGGGCTATCTCCATAACGCCAACCGTATTGTCTCCGATGCCAGCCCCAAGGGTGACCTTGCCATGAAGACCGGCATCCTGAATGGCCAGTACGACGGTTTCGATTACGGCTCACTCTCGGCCTACAGCTACCTGGTCGCCCTCGATAACAAGCCCGAGGAATCAACCCAGACCTATGGGCTGCGGTATACGGGGAACGCACCGCTCGCCGGGGACCTGAGCGCGCTGTATACACTGGAATACGCCCACCAGAGCGACTATGACGACAACACCCGTGACCTGGACCAGGACTACTATATGCTTGAAGCGGGGGTCGATTATGCCGGCGTTCAGTTCAAGCTCGGCCAGGAGGTGCTGGGCAGTGATGACGGCGATACGGCCTTCCAGACACCCCTTGCCACCCTGCACGCCTTCAACGGCTTCACGGACCGGTTCCTTTCAAGCCCGGACGCCGGACTTGTGGACCGCTATACCAGCCTATCCGGGACTCTGAATGGCGTAGACCTGATGGCCGTCTACCATGAGTTTGAAAGCGATGAAGGCAGCGGTGATTACGGCTCTGAAGCAGCGCTACAGGCGACGTACAGGATCAACGGGACATACACTCTGGGCGCAAAGTACGCCTCCTACGATGCCGATGGCTTCAGCCAGGACAGCAGCTCCCCCTTCAACCGGGATACGGATAAAGGCTGGGTGTGGGTGCAGGCCTCGTTCTAGTTCCAGGTCATGTCTGCCGCGTGCGGGCAGGGCCACCCTGCCCGCGACCGATCAATATACTGCGCAGCACTGATCCATAATACGGCAGCGAACGAATAAGGAACCATGGATCAGACCCCGGACATTGCCATCATCGGAGCCGGCATCGCCGGTCTCACTGCCGCCCTCCGCGCCAGCGAAGCCGGGCTGGCGCCGCTCGTATTCGAAAAAAGCCGCGGCCCCGGCGGGCGTCTTGCCAGCAAGCGCACCCAAGACGGCACTAGCGTGGATATGGGTGCCCAGTTCTTCACCGTACGCAACCCGCGCTTCAGGGCACTGCTGGCGGACTACGCCGGCGAAGAGAGTTTCGGGCTCTGGGATGCCACACTCTGGCATGAGAACCGGGAAGGAGAGGTGGCCCACTTCCATCAGGCCCTGCGCCATGTCGGCGTTCCCCGCATGACCGCCATCACCCGGGCCCTTGCCGATGGTCTGCCGATCCAGACGGGAACCCGGATCACCGCGCTGACCCAGGCACCTGGCGGCTGGTGGCTGGAAACGGATCAGGGGCAACAGGGCCCTTTCCCCAGGGTGATCATCACCGCGCCTCCTGAGCAGGCACGGGATCTCCTGCCGGACACTGTCACCCGCTCCCTCGAACTGGAAAGCTTCGGGATGCTGCCATGCTGGAGCCTGGCGCTGCGCTTCGGGGAACCGCTCGAACTGGGCTTTGACGGCATGCAGCTTGCCCATGAATCCCTGGGCTGGGTGGCCCGGAACGCCAGCAAACCGGAACGCGGGAGCGCGGAGTGGTGGGTGCTGCACGCCAACAGCACCTGGTCGGCCACGCACCGGAACGCTGACAGCGACGACGTTGCCGCAGCCATGACCACCGCTTTCCGCCAGCGCTTTGACGTCCGGCAGACGGCCACTGATCACCTGGTTCACCGCTGGCTTTACGCTCGCCCCGCCGTGGGGCCCACCCCCGGCTTCCTGAGCACGGCTGACTACAGTCTTGGCCTCTGCGGCGACTGGCTGGCGGGTGGGCGTGTCGAAGGCGCGTTTGAGAGTGCGGATGCCCTGGCCGCCACGTGGTTCGGTCAGCCGTAAACGCAGTCCCGTCCGGCCCGCTTGGCCCGGTAAAGCGCGCGGTCCGCACGGGCCATGAGATCATCAATTCCGTCGTCGGCCGGGATCAGGGAGGAAACCCCGAAGCTGGCACTCACACTGACGGTGGCATCACGGCAGGCAACGGACGAACCGGAAAGGCTCTGACGCAGCCGGTTGGCCAGGGTTCGCGCTTCCTCCTGGTCCGTATCCGGAAGCAGCAGCACGAACTCCTCGCCGCCGATGCGAGCCGCAACGTCACCCTCGCGCACACAGTTGCCGATCAGCTGGCCGATATGGCTCAGAAGACGGTCACCGGCCTCATGGCCATGCTCGTCATTGATCTGCTTGAACCAGTCCAGATCGAACTGCACCAGTGAGAGGGGCTGATCGCTGCGACGGGCCCTAGCGAGCAGCTTCTCCGCCGCCTCGAAAAAGGCCCGCCGGTTGTTCAGCCCAGTCAGCTCGTCCTCGCGTGCCAGCGCATCCGCGCGCTCACGCTCGGCCCTCAGCGCCTCCTCCATCTCCCTGCGCTCGGTGATGTCCGTGGCGATCTCCAGCCGCACAAGGCGCCCGTCCGGCCAGCGAATGGCCTGGTCACGGCACTGGTACCAGCGGCCGTTCGCTTCGTTGCGGAACTCCCAAACCAGTGGTTCAGTAGGCTGATCCTGCTCATCCACAAGCTGGGGATTGGTGCAGAAGGGGCATGGACCGTCCCGGCCCTGGAGGACCGCCCAGCACTTGCGGGCTCCGGGATCCCCCCAGACGCGCCGGCCGTAGTCGTTCATGAACAGCATTTCGTGCGTATCCATGTCTGCTACATAGATGAGCGCATCCACATTATCGAGGATGGTCAGCAGGGCCTGTGGGTCCGTCTGGCGGAAATCGGTATCGGAAGTTTCCCTGAAAAACACCGGATCGCCGTCCTGCATACGCGGGCTCCATACCTCAGAAGGGGTAAGTATCGGTGCGAAGCGGTACGCATGACAACGGCGCGACATAAAATCTGAAAAAATACCGGGAAAAGTCAATAAAAACGAAACGGTCACCTGGTGGGCCACAGGCTTTGTTCCCATATCTCATTGTGGCACTGTTGAGTCATCCATGGTCACCGCGACAGCGTAGCCTACGGGGTATTCCAACAAACGGACTGAAACAGGGAGAACAGCAATGGCACAGGTCACACTTGGCGGCAATCCGGTGGAAGTCAGCGGCAATCTGCCACAGCCCGGCGAAACCGCGCCCGATTTCACCCTGACCAACCCGGACATGGAGGGGAAATCCCTCGGTGACTGGCAGGGTCAGCGCCGCATCCTGAACATCATTCCCAGCGTGGATACCGGCGTCTGCGCCGCTTCAACCCGCACCTTCAACGAAAAGGCCAGCAGCCTGGACAACACCGTGGTACTGGTGATCTCGGCGGACCTGCCGTTCGCGGCGGCGCGCTTCTGCGGCGCGGAAGGGCTGAAGGATGTGACCACCCTGTCGTGTTTCCGCAACGATGGCTTCCGGCAGGATTATGGCGTCGACCTGACCTCCGGCCCCTTCCGTGGCCTCTGTGCCCGCGCCGTGGTGGTTCTCGACGAGAACGGTAAGGTGCTGCACAGCCAGCTGGTCTCGGAGATCGGTGAGGAGCCGGACTACGAGGCGGCCCTGAAGGCGCTGGGGTAACTAAAGCAGGGCAAGGGCCTCGAGCAAGTCTTCCGGGGCCTGCGACACGGTCAGCATGGCCCGGTGCCGGGGATGCACAAACCCCTCGGAAACGGTGCCATCAAGGAAACGGATCAGGTCGTCGTAATAGCCGTTGGTGTTCAGGAGCCCGATGGGCTTGGCGTGAAAGCGCAGCTGGCCCCAGGTGAGGATCTCGAACAGTTCCTCCAGGGTGCCAAGTCCCCCCGGCATGGCGATGAAGGCATCGGCGCGCTCGGCCATCAGGCGCTTGCGCTCGTGCATGTCCGCGGTGATCAGAAGTTCCGTGAGCCCTGCATGGGCCACCTCCTTCTGCTGAAGGGACTCCGGGATCACCCCGGTCACGGCGGCCCCGGCCGCCAGCATTTCATCAGCAATCACCCCCATCATGCCGATGGAGGCGCCACCATAGACCAGCCCGAAACCCTGCGCCGCCATAGCCCTTCCCAGCCGGCGTGCAGCGTCCGTGTATTCATCACCATGCCCCGAACGGGAGCCGCAGTAGACACAGATGGACGTCATCACCATCTCTCCAGATCACACGTTGCCGAAAACCTTAACCCGGCGCGGGATTCTGTTCCACACAGATCTTCCCGCGCCGGGTGACATCAAGGCATCCGGCAGGTGACGCAGTGGCGCCCGGCTCAGTCCACCCGGAACTGGCGCACCATGGATTCGATGGATTCCGCGGCACTGCCCAGGGACTGGGACTGCTCCTGGATGCTGTTGAGTTCCTCGCGGACCTGACCCGCCAGTGTGGTCAGATGGTTCAGGCTGGCCGAGATCTCGTTGGAGGCCTGGGACTGCTCCTCCGCCGAGGTGGCCACATGCTGGGTCATGTCGGTGATGGTGCTGACCGAACCGGCGATGGCCTCCAGCGCCTCCCGGGCTGAGTCCACGCTCGACTGCATGCTCTGGGTCTGCTCACTGCTGCGCTGCATGGTCTCAACCGCGTGGCGGGTACCCTCCTGCAGCTGGTTGATCATCTCGCGGATCTCATCCGTGGATTGCTGGGTACGGCTGGCCAGGCTGCGCACCTCGTCCGCCACCACCGCGAAGCCGCGCCCGTGCTCGCCGGCGCGGGCCGCCTCAATGGCCGCGTTCAGGGCCAGCAGGTTGGTCTGGTCCGCCACGCCATGGATCACATCCAGCACCTGGCCAATGTTCTGGGCATGCTCATCCAGCTTGCCAATGGCATCGCTGGACTGCTGCACCTCCTGGACCAGGTTCGCCATGCGGTCACGGGCCTCCTGTGCGGTGTGCTCACCTTCGCTGGCGCGGTCGTTGGCGGTGCTGGCGGCGTCCGCCGCCTCACTGATGCGCTTGGCCACGTCATCCACGGTCTGGGTCATTTCCTCGATGGCGGAGGCGACCGTGTCCAGCTCGGATTTCTGCTGGTCAAAGGACTGCCCGGCCTCGGTCACCGAGTTGCGGACGCTGCCGGCCACTTCCTTGTTGGTCCCGACCACATCCCGGAGTTCACGCACCATGTCCTGAATCCGGGCCACAAAGCTGTTGAAGCCATGGGCAACGCGGGCAACCTCATCACCCCCGCTGTCATCCAGGCGCCGGGTCAGATCCCCCTCACCCGTGGCGATGCTCTCCATGGCGGCAGCGGCCGTGCCCATGGGCTGGGTCACACTGCGCACAATCAGGAAGCTCACACCTATAAGCACGAGAATGCCGATCACTGCCACCGTCACCACGCCGCTCATGGCAGAGGCATTCTGTGCTTCCTGTTCATCCAGATAGATCCCGGTTCCGATGACCCAGTCCCAGGGCTCAAACCGCTCCACATAGGAGATCTTACGCACCGGCTCATCAAAGCCCGGCTTGGGCCAGTGGTAGGGCACAAAACCGGAGCCGCCCTCATTGCGGATCACCTTATTCATCTCCGCGAACAGACGCACCCCGTTCGGATCCTCGTAATCCTTCAGGGACTCGCCTTCCAGATCCTCGCTGAAGGGATGCATGACCATGACGAGATCCATGTTGTGGATCCAGAAATAGTCACCGTCGCCATAGCGCAGATTGCGCACGGCTTCCGCCGCGCGACGCTTGGCCTGCGATTCACTGAGCTCACCATCCTGCTGGCGTTCGTAATAGTGCTCCACCATCGTCATGGTGCTCTGCACCAGATTCTGGGTGCGGTCCTTGCTGCTGTTGTAGAGGCCTTCCTCGAAATCATTGGCAACCAGCAGGACAAGCCCGAGAAGGAGCAGGAAGGCAACGCCCACCAGCCCCATCAGACGCTGGCGGATGGTAAAACGACGCATCAGGGCAAGCATGGTTTGTGATCTCCGAATTTTCATGATCGCGGATTCGAATGCAATATAGTTCAAGATGTGAGGTACGTCACGGAAAGGATTCAAACATTTGTTCGATAACCCTCTGTTAGCATGTAGTTTTCTGTAACCGGAAGGCCCCATGAAAGAACTGGCATCACTGCTGACGCGACTCGACGGCAAAGGCTACAAGGCCTACAAGGATCTGCTGGGCGAACACCGTTTCGAGGGCTGGACCCTGATCGTGGACCATGTGCAGGCCGACCCGTTCGCCGCGCCCTCACGCATGCGGGCCCGGGTGGACCCGGCCACGGCGCAGCTCCCGCGAACGGTCTTCGCCAGCCAGGCAAGACAGTGCGCGGCACGGGATTACATCGCACGCGCCTTCCGCCAGGCCACGGGCAAGGAGAAGGCACTGGGCATCGACGCCGGTAACCAGACGGTGCTGGACCGGACGGCCACCCTGATTGATGACGACGGCGGCGTGGAACTGCGCCTGAGCCTGAGCCTGCCTGCCCGGGGGCGCAGCATCATGGGCCACCAGGCCCGCAAGCTGATCTGCGAGCAGCTGCCCGAGGCGGTACTGACGGCGGCCACCGCCCGGCGTCTGGATCTTGAGGCGCTGGAACGGCACATGGCCGTGGTGGAGGACCAGCAGGCGCTGCGCGCGCAGTTGCCGGAGCACGGGATCGTTGCCTTTGTGGCCAACGGCTCCACCCTGCCCCGGCGTTCGGGGATCGACGACCGGCCACTCCAGGACGCCATCCCGTTCGAGACACCTCCATCCCTTGCCGTCACACTGGAGACGCCCAACAACGGCCGCGTCACCGGCATGGGGATTCCCGAGGGGATCACCCTGATCGTCGGCGGCGGCTTCCACGGCAAATCCACCCTGCTTTCGGCGGTGGGGCTCAGCGTCTACGACCATGTGCCCGGGGACGGACGCGAGCGGGTGGTCACCGATGCCGGGGCCACCAAGATCCGGGCCGAGGACGGGCGCGCCGTGCATGGCCTGGACCTGTCGCCGTACATCAACCGCCTGCCCTACGGTAAGACCACGGAACGCTTCTCCACTGAGCTGGCGTCCGGCTCCACCAGCCAGGCGGCGGCCCTGCAGGAAGCCCTGGAAGCCGGTGCCCGCACCCTGCTGGTGGACGAGGACACCTCCGCCACCAACTTCATGATCCGCGACCGCCGCATGCAGGCGCTGGTCGCCCGGGAGAGCGAACCCATCACGCCCTTCGTGGACCGCATCCGCCAGCTGCGCGACGAGCTCTCGGTTTCCACCATCCTGGTGATGGGCGGCTCCGGGGACTACTTCGACTGCGCGGACACTGTGATCCAGCTCCAGGACTACCACGCCCATGACGTGACCGCTGATGCCCGCGCGGTGGCCGAGCGCTTCGCCACCGGGCGCGAGACCGAGGCCCTGGACCCGCTGAATCGGCCGACTCCGCGCCCGCTAATCGGCAAGCAGCTGAACCCGGAAGCCAAACCGGGCAAGACGAAGATCCAGGCCCGGGGGCCGGATACCCTGATCTTCGGGCGTGACGATGTGGATCTGCGCTCGGTGGAGCAGGTAGCCGATCCGTCCCAGGTCCGGGCCATCGGCCAGCTGCTGGCACGGGTGGCGGAATCCGGCGCGCGCCTGGAGCAGCCGCCGGAGGCACTGGCGCAGCGTCTGCAGGCGGGCCTGGTGGAACTCAGCCACCGCCCCGACGGCGATCTGGCACTGCCCAGGCTGCATGAGGTGATGGCCGTGCTGAACCGCCTGCGCAGCTCGGCTTTCGGGGACTCCTGATACGCCGCCCCTGTAACGGCGGACTCCGGCGCATTATCATGGCGCTCCCGATGATCACCGGAGTCCGCCTTGCACCTGCGTCTGCCACGCTTCATACAGACCAACCCGTCGCTGGCACTGTTCGCGCTGATGGCCACGGCCTTCTCCGGATTCGGCCAGACCTTCTTCATCTCCGTATTCGGCAGCAGCCTGCGCGATGAATTCGCGCTGAGCAACGCCGCCTACGGCAGCTATTACAGCCTGGCCACCCTGGGCTCGGCCCTGGTCCTTCTTCGGCTGGGCACCATCGTGGACCGCTGGTCCCTGGCCAACACCATCACACTGGCACTGGCCATGCTGGCGGCCAGCGGGCTCCTGATCGGGCTGGCGCCCCACTGGCTGCTGCTGATCCCCGGTTTCTTCCTCGGTCGGCTCGGTGGCCAGGGCATGATGACCCATATCGGCTTCACCGCCGCCAGCCGCTACTTCGACCGCGACCGTGGCAAGGTGATGGCCCTGACTGTCTCCGGGCTTCCCCTCTCCGAGGCCCTGCTGCCGGCAGCTGGTGGACTGATACTGGCCGCCTGGGGCTGGCGCGCCCCCTGGCTGCTCGCTGCCGGCTTCCTGCTGTTGCTGGCGCTGCCACTGATGCGCTGGCTCTCACGGGACGCGGCCCACCCGGAGACCGTCCGTGCCCGGGCGGAGCAGGATGAGACCACGGAGGGAACCGGTTTCACCCGGCGCCAGGCCCTGAAGGACCCCGGGCTCTACATGATCCTGCCGGGCGCACTGGCCGTGCCCTTCATCGTCACCGCCATCCTGTTCCACCAGACCGCCATCGCGGAACTGCGAGGCTGGCCCCTGGAACACATTGCGCTGGCGTTCAGCGGCTATGCGCTGGGCCATTTCGCCATGCTCTTTGTAGCCGGACCGACCGTGGACCGGATCGGGGCGCGTAAGGCGCTGATGCTCGGACTCTACCCCATGGTCGCCGGCCTGGTGGTCATGGCGTTGACCCATTCAGCCTGGACGCCCTTCCTGTACCTGGCGCTGGTGGGGATGAGTCAGGGGTTTGCCGGCACCGCGGGCAACGCCCTCTGGCCGGAGCGTTACGGCATCGGCCATATCGGCGCGATCCGTTCACTGGCACAGGCCCTGATGGTGCTGTCCACCGCCAGTTCGCCGGTACTGGCGGGGCTGCTTCTGGATGCCGGCACCACGCCCGGCGGGCTGGCACTCGGCTTCGCGGGTGGTACCGTGCTGGCCTCGCTGCTGATCGGGCTGGCGCCGGACGTAAAACAGCCGTGCACGGAAACGTCCTAGCGGTTACGCAGAACGCCGGCGGTAAAACAGAAAACCCCGGCGAACAGCGTGCCGTAGGCCACCAGCGAAAGCCCCAGCGAGGGCTCGAGACCGCCAGAGACCATGGCCAGCAGCGGCGCCAGGGCCGCGAACATCAACAGGACGCCAATACCCCGCAAGACTCAGTCCCGCTCCGGGTCCTGGAGCCAGCAGGCGGAATAGTGCCCGGGTTCCGGCTCGAACACCGGCGGATCCCTGCGGTCACAGAGCCCCACCATGGCCCGGGGGCACCTGGGATGGAAGCGGCAGCCGTCCGGTGGATGCAGCAGGCTGGGCGGTTCACCGTCCGGCACTTCCCGTTCCTCCAGGGCGTTGTCCGAGTCCACGTCGGCAATCGCGGCCAGCAGGGAACGAGTGTAGGGGTGCTGGGGATTGTCCAGAAGCTGCTCCACCGGCGCCTGTTCCACCACCCGGCCGGCGTACATCACGAAGATGCGATCGGCGTAATGGCGCACAGTGGAGAGATCATGGGTGATGAACGCCAGGGTCAGGCCACGCTCTTTCTGGATTCCCCGCAGCAGGTTGAGGATCTCCACCCGCACCGAGGCGTCCAGCATGGAGACGGGCTCGTCCGCGATCAGCATGGCCGGTTCCAGCAGCAGTGCGCGGGCGATCACCACCCGCTGCTGCTGGCCGCCACTGAGCATGTGCGGGAACTTGGGCAGGATCTCGTCCACCTGGGTCAGGCGCACTTCCTCAAGCGCCTGGCGGATGCGGCGTTCGCGCTCATCCCGGTCCTTGACGCCATGGATGATCAGCGGCTCGGAGAGCAGCCGGCGCACGTCCATGAACGGCGGCAGCGCGCCGAAGGGGTCCTGCTGCACGTAGCCGACCCGCGCCAGGTACTGGCGGCGGTCCTCGCCCTTGAGCTCACTGAGGTGCTGGCCCTCAAAGATCACGTCGCCATGGCTGGGCTTGTGCAGGCCAAGCAGGGTCCGGGCCAGGGAACTCTTGCCGCAGCCGCTCTCGCCCACGAAGGCCACGGATTCACCCCGGGCCAGCTCGAAGTCCACGCCGTCCACGGCACGCACCGAGCCCACGCGCAGGAAGCCCCACTGGCGCAGTTCAAACCAGGTGTGCAGGTTGGTCGCCTGGAGCAGTGGTTCCTCAGCCGTCATGATCGGTGCCCTCCTCCTCATACAGCCAGCAGCGCACACGGCGTTCGCCGTTCAGGTGAAACGCGGGTGGTTCTTCGCCGCAGCGCGCAAAACGTCGCGGGCAGCGGTCGGCAAAGCGGCAGCCAGCCGGCGGATCAATCAGGTCCGGCGGCTCGCCCGGGATGTAGCCTGGCGGCTCACTCTGGTGCAGGCGCGGCACGCTGTCCATCAGCAGCCTGGAGTAGGGATGGGCCGGATGGTGGAAGAAATCGCGGGCATCGCTCTGTTCCACGATCTGCCCCGCGTACATCAGCGCCACCCGGTCCGCAAGTTCGCTGGACGTGGCCACGTCATGGGTGATCAGGATGAAGCTGGTGCCCTGCTCGCGCTTGATGCGCTTGAGCACGTTCATGATGCTGGCCTGGGTGAGCACGTCCAGGGCCGAGGTGGGCTCGTCCAGGATCACCAGTTCCGGTTCGGTGATCAGCGCCATGGCCAGCACAACACGCTGACGCATGCCGCCGGAGAGTTCGAAGGGATAGCGGGCGATGAAATCCCGGGAGACGCCGACCGTGGCGAAGGTTTCCACCACCCGCTCCATGGCCGCCGCCTTGGACCAGCCCCGGTGGACCCGCAGCGGCTCGGCCACCTGCTCACCCACCCGCACCACCGGGTTGAGGGCGTTCATGGCCGCCTGCATCACCATGGCGATGCGGTTCCACTGGACGCCGGAACGGAACTGCTCGTCGTCCATGCCCATGAGCTCGTCGCCACCGAGGAACACCTCACCGCTGTAGCGGGCCACGTTGCGCGGCAGCAGCCGCATCAGGGCCTTGGCCAGGGAACTCTTGCCGGAGCCGGACTCGCCCAGCACCACCAGCGCCTCGTTGCGCCCCACGTCCAGGTCAACGCCGTCCACCGCCCGGGCCGTACCCCGGCGGGTGCGGTAATGGAGCTGCAGGTTGCGGACCTGCAGCAGTGGCTCGCGAGCGTCCGTCATTGCGTTCTCAGCCTCGGATTGAAGACACGGTCCAGGGCGAAACCGAACATGGCGAAGCCCAGCCCCGTCAGCATCAGCAGCACGGCGGGCGCCACCACCCAGTAGTAGAAACCGTTGTAGAGCGCGCTCTGCTCCTGGGCGTCATTGAGCACCTTGCCCCAGGTGGGCAGCTCCGGGTCGCCCAGGCCCAGAACCGCCAGCGACGCCTCCAGGAACACGAAGGTCGGGATCAGCGTCACGAAGGTCGGGATCAGCACCGGCAGTATGCGCGGGATCATGTAGCGCAGGATGATGCGCGCGTTGCCCGCCCCATAGGCCCGGGCCGCCTCGATGTAGGGCGCCTCGCGGATGGGAAGCAGCATGGCCCGGTAGGTCTTGATGCCGGCGCTGAAGATACCCAGGGCAATGACCACGCCCAGCATCAGCCAGATACTGGTGGAGTAGAGGGTGCCCACCATCACCAGTATCGGCAGCATGGGCAGGATCATGTTCACCTCGGTCAGGCGCTGGATGAGGGCGTCCACCCAGCCCCGGTACCAGACGCCAGTGGCGGCGATCACCAGGGTCGTGACCGTGGTGCCCACCGCGGCCAGCAGCCCGAAGGCCAGCGCCACGGGCGTGCCCCACATCAGCGCCAGCATCAGGTTCCGGCGCTGGTAATCCGTTCCGGCCACCCCGTGAACCCGGCCATAGACCGCCAGATCCGCCTCCAGTTCGGCACTCGGGTCAAACAGCATGGCGTCCACCGTAAGCCGGTATTCGCCCTGCTCCGCCTTGGGGTCCGCCGGGTCACTGCCGCCGGCAAACAGCCCGACATGCGGCACCATGCCCAGCCGCCCTTCCAGGGCCCGGTTCTGGGAGATGGAAATGCGGTCCTCTTCCGAGACCCGCTGGCCACCCAGGGGAATGCGCTCCCCGGAGGGCGTATGCCAGGTCAGACGCACAAAGGCCTCCTGCTGGGTGCCCTTCTGGTTCAGGAAGAGATTGAGCTCGCTGGGAAAGCCCTCGTTGTCGTACTCAAAACTGAGCGGAATCCGCACCTGCTTGCCGCCCTCAAAGGGCGCCTCGCGCACCTCGGCGTTGTCGCTTTCCACGACCCGGGTCTGCGGCAGGTTGCCGCCCAACAGCCGATCCGCCCAGACCGGCCCGGCGTTGACCGGGTTCATCTGCCAGTGATCCCCGCCCCGCCAGCGGTCCAGGGCCTCGGAATAGGGAATGGTGATGACGGTATAGAGCGACAGCGCCACCAGGAACAGAATGATCGCCAGCCCGCCGAGCGCGGAGGGATAGCCCTTGAGTTCCCGCAGCCCCTGTACCCAGCGGTTCATTGCTCGCCTCCTTCAATCCGGACCCGGGGGTCGAGAATGGCGTAGAGGAAATCCAGCATGAACACCGTTACCGCCAGCAGATAGGCGAAGATCACCACCCCGCCGATGATCACCGGCGTATCCCGGTGGCCGATGGCCTGGAACAGCAGCGTGCCCAGCCCGGGCCAGTTGAACACCTGCTCCAGGATGATGGCACCACTCCAGAGGCCGATCAGCATCAGCAGGAAGTTGGTGATGATGGGCGCCAGTGTCGGCCGCAGGATGTAGCGGCTCTGGATCAGGTTCGACGGCAGGCCCTTGGCCCGCGCCATCTCCACGTAGTCCTCACTGGAGTGGATCAGGAAGAAGGTCCGCCATGAGTAGATGGAGATGAAGATGGACGACAGGAACATGGCGATGACCGGCAGCACCAGGTGCTGAAGCACACTCCAGGCGTAGGCCCAGGGATCCTGGGGCGGCGGAATATCCACCATGCCGCCGGCCGGCAGTACCGGCACCACGAAGGCGAACAGAAGGATCAGGAAGATGCCGTAGAACCAGGCCGGGGCCGCCGAGCTGGGAGCCAGGCCGATGACGGCGCGGTCCAGCCGGCTGCCGTAACGCCGCGATAGGTAGAGCGCGGCATAGACGGAGACGAAGAACACCAGCAGGTTGGCGGTACCGAACAGCAGCAACGTGGCCGGCAGCCGCTCCACGATGATGTCGTAGACGGCCCGGGAGCCGGAGTCACTGTGCATCTCCTCGGCACGGCCCAGATCCAGCTGGATCGCCTGGGCCAGGTAGTCAAAGCTGCGCCAGATGAAGGGCTCGTCCAGGTTGCGCTGCTCGATCTGCAGCTGCACCTGCTCCTGGATCAGTTCGTTGCGCTCCTCGGACTCCATCTCCATGAAGGACGGATCCGCGCGCACCGATTCAGACACCATGGAGCGGATCTGAAGCTCGCGCAGCTCGGCCACCTTACCGCCCATGTTGGCGATGATGATGGTCAGGTAGACGCCGATCAGCACCGTCACGAACAGCGCCAGGACACGGCGCAGAGTGAACCAGAGCAGACGGCGGATGTCCCGCGTGCGGTCAGTCATCGCTCACCTCCATCAACCGGGTGCCCACCGGAACCGTGGCAAAGGCATGGGAGGCAAAGGCGGGCAGCGCCACGCGGGAGGAGGTCACCGCCACCTCCAGGCTGTTGGCGCCGTCACCCAGGGACGACAGGGTGTCCGCACCCAGCGACACCTGCCAGCGCCCATCGCCGGCGGGTTGCGCCTGCCCCCGGGTCTGCAGGTTGCCGTCTGCATCGAACAGCAGGTATTCAAGGTTCTTGATGGCCTCCGCCGGGTAGGGCTCACCCCCAAAGGTCACATCCACATTGAAGGTGGCGTCCTGGCCCTGGGCCACCATCATGGGCCCTTCCAGGGTCACCTCGGGAATCTCCGGCTCGCTGAAATCCAGCCACTTGTCCGCCGGGTCCGGGAAGTCCTCATTGCGCCGCAGCACCACCGTCTTCTCCACCGGGTGCACGGAATGCAGGTAGAAGGGCCCATTGCCCACCCAGAAATGGCCACGCTCGTGGTACCAGTCCTGGATGGCGCTGTAACGCTGTCTTGCCGGGTTTTCGCCTTCGGTCATGTCACCGAGCACCGATGCATAGGGCAGATACTCCTGCTCCATGGCCCGGCCCAGGTGCCGCTCCAGGGTCTCCAGGCTGGGGCCGGACACCAGGCTGAGCCAGGGCACCCGATTGGTGTCCGCCTTGTGCGAGGAAAAGGCCAGATCTCCGGCCTGTTCCGCCATCATGCCCAGCGCCAGCATGTGCCAGGGCAGCGGCGACATCGTCTGTTGGGCCACGATGGTCTCGGCGTCCGGGAATACCTGGTCGCTGTAGACCTCGATCACCAGCGGCTCGCGCTGGACAATACGCCAGCCCTTGAAGTACTGCTGGTATACCTTGAAACGCGGCACATGCGCCGGGTCGAAGAAGGGGCTGTTCTCGTCCGCCCGGGCAAAGGTCAGGATCCAGGGCAGCACCAGGTCCGCCAGGGACATCTCGGTGCCATCGTGCCACTGGCCGTCCAGGTAGCCCTCCTCGTAACGGATCCGGGTGCGCGAGCGCGCCGTGGTGCCGTCCGGGTGAGCCTCCGCAACCGTCCGGAAACGGCGTTCTTCCGCATTCCAGCCGATCCACGCCCCGGGCGGCACCTTGATGGTCTCCTCGCGCTCCAGCTCCACCCAGTCCTGGCTGCGCTGGGCCACGGTATCCTCGGTGACCGTCACCTCAGCGCCCTGGATGCGCTGGGGCTGATACAGCCCGGTATAGGGGTTCGGGAGCAGGGGCGGGTCATTGAGGGCCCGCATGATCATGGTGTCGAACAGCCAGTTGCTGCCGGCGACCGGGTTCCAGGGCTCGGTCAGCATGCTGGGGGCGGCGAAGGTCATGCTGCCGCCCAGCCGATCCCGGTAACGCAGCGTGTAGGGCCACATACGTGAGCCCGCGATGCCACCGGCCAGGTCCGCGGCCAGGGCCACATTGGACGCACGCGGGATGATACTGAGCTGGTCCACCAGCCAGATGCGATAGGATTCCTCCATGGCCAGTTCCATGCCCTCGGCCATCAGTTCGCGGCGTTCCTCCATGCTGGTGTAGTCCCGGCGCTCCAGCCGGCGGGCGATGTTGTCCAGGGTCTCGTCCGGGTCATAAGCCTGCCACAGCGGGTCCGGGCGCCCCCGGTTGGTGTAGTAGAAGCTCAGGTTGCTGGAGACATCCCGGTTGATGGCGGTCGAGACCCAGCTGCCGGTGTAGATGTGCCACTGGCCGGCGGCCGGGTCGCTGGCAATCCAGATGCGCGAAGCCTCCTGGGCCGTGCGGTACTGGCGGCGCACGCCGAACCCGATGTCACTCATGAGGTTGCTTACGTAGTCGCCAACCTGCTTGCGGGCGTCCTCGGTGCGGATCAGGATGCGCAGAGTGACCGGTTCGCCGTTGTGGTACCACCGGCCGTCCCGGCGACTCGCGCCCATGGCCTTCATCTCCTCCTCGATGATCCCGCGCGCCTTTTCCGGATCATGGCCGTACTTGAGCTCCAGTGACCGGGCGGTTTCCGCCAGGCGCGCGTAATCCGGGAAGGCGGTGTTCATCGGCAGGTAGCGGGGCACGGCCATGCCGCCGTAGATCTCTTCGGCCACATGCCGGCGGTCCACCAGCCAGTTCATGGCCTCGCGGATGCGGCGGTTGCTGAAGGGATTGATGCCGTCTTCGAATTCCGCCGGGTTGAGGGACAGCTCGGTGTTGGAGCCGTAGGCGGTCTCGTAGTCGCCCTTACGGGAGTCACGGAGGCGCTGATAGGCGGTGATGTTGGTGATGCCCTGGGCGAACACCTGCTGCCGGCCCCGCTCGATCAGGCCCGCGATCTTGCCCACGTCCGATTGCTGGGTGAACACCACCTCATCCACCAGCGCCCCACGGCGGCCGCTTTCATCAATGGCCTCGCGGAGATCCACGGACTCCTTACCGGAGCTGGTGGATTCATCAGGCTTTTCTGACGGGCGTGGCAACAGCATCAGCAAGGCCAGCACCACAAGCCCTGCCAGCACCCAGGCAATGGGTTTTCTCAAGATGACCGGCGCTCCCTTCCTGTTGTTCTTTGATGGGACAGGTTATACGAAGCCGAGCCGGCGGGAAAAGCGGATTCAGACTGCAATGACTGTAATGCCAACCCGTTGGCGGGGTAACACCGGGTTATTCGGAACAGAAGGGCCAGAACTGCCAGAAATGCCGGCAGCGGAACTCGGACTCGCACTGCTTCAACTGGGCATCATACCGCCAGGTCCGCTGCTCCACCTGCCGGGCAATCCTCTGGATACCCGGCTTGGACCGGTAACTGCCCCGCTCATAGCCGGTCGGCCCCTGGTGGTAGGCCAGATAGAGATGTTCCGGATTGGAAAGGGCAATGCCCTGACGCTCATGGCTGCGCCGGTTGTACCAGCCAATGAAGTCCGTGGCGTGCTTCATGTGGGTACGCCGCGCGAACAGCCCGCCCGCGTCCTCCTCGTACTCACCCCAGACCGGATCCTGGGCCTGGGCGTATCCGTAGGCGGAGGAAGAGCGGAACCAGGGAATGATGCCCAGAAGCCAGGGGCGTGGCGGCCGCACATGACTGCGGAAGGACGACTCCCTGTAAATAAACGCCATCTGGGTGGCAATGGGCGTGCCCCAGCGCTCCTCCGAGGCCCGCGCATAGTCATACCATTCGGGCTGCTCCCGGAAGATCTCGCAGAGATCGTCCTGGTCCACAGGGGGATCCGGAGCAAGCAGCGAACATCCGGCCAGCACTCCTGCAGCAATAACCAGAAGAAGACACCGGAGAACAGCGGCCATTGGCGAACTCACTCAATCCATAAGGATGGCGGCAGTATAGCGAGGCGTGGAATACGGGGGAATGGAGCGGGCGACGAGGCTCGAACTCGCGACTTTCAGCTTGGGAAGCTGATGCTCTACCAACTGAGCTACGCCCGCAAACGTGGACAGGGAACCACCGTGGACCGCTGGTGTCAATCGTGCTCGGCGCCGGCCCCCTGTGGTCACGCCTAGCTCATAGTCAGCATTACCCGCCCCCAACCCGCAAGACCCCTGAATCCATACAGTCCCATTGGATGCGTGAAACCGGAAATTCAAACGATCACATGGCACTACACCACCACATGCGCTAGGGTGCTATTTTAGAAGAGGTTTAAAGTCACCTTGGGTACGCCGGGAAGCGGCGCTGTCTAGAATTCACGAATATCAATATCGCTGAATTCTCGTGATTGTCTGTTATACGTAATCTATTTGGAGAACTAGATGACGGAAGAAACAACGGGAAGTATTGATACATCCATAATAGCTATAGAAGAATACATCGTCCGGAACCAAAGGGCTGCCAAGCAAGTAATGATGTATCTGTTTGTGTTTAGCAGTGTGGTAATGATGGCTGCAATTTTTCCATATCTAAGTGTCACTGATCAGCCTCCTTCATTTCTGTACGCATTAGTGGGCGTATTTGTAGTTGTGTTCGGTGTCTTGATGGCAGTTTATCGATTTCATTTAAATGAAATAGCAAAAGCGGAGCATAATAAGATTGGGTTTATGCGTATTCGAGTCGCCGCAAACAACTATGATGCGGATGGGTTCCAGTCTGAAGTCAGGCAATCTTTGACAACAGGCGCTTTTGACTATGCAGCACCATCAATATTGGGAGGGAGTAAAGGCAAAAATGTAGAAAGCCCTCTACCAGGACATCCAACATCAGATGTATCAGCGTTTGCTCTAAATAAGCTGTTAGAGGGCTTGGAAGTCCGCAGAAAACAATAGACTAAAACGTATAACAAATGCAGGCACGGGGACGCCCATTACAGCGCTTTCGGCTACATTCCATAGGTGTGCATGCTGCAAACGTTAGGCAAAGGTATGCAGGATAAATACGAAGATAGGCGAGAGCAGGTAATCGATCGTTACCTACAGGCTAGCTACGGGTTGTGGAACGCCCTTCTCACCGTAAATGGATTGATTCTGGCGGCAGCAACACTCGTATCCTCAGGCGATGTCTCTTTGATTAAGTTCGCCGTGGTGATACTCGCTCTGCTATCAATAGGTTTGCTCACATACAACTATGTCTCGGTCAAGAAGACGTATTTCCGTATCGGCACTGTAATGGTCAGCGACCCGGATAAGCTTACTGATGAGCAAAAGGAAAGGGACATTAAAAAGTCTCTTTTACAGTACAAGTTATCGAAATATGCGGAGAATAGTTGCCTGGCCATATTGGTGGTTCAGGCAGCGCTTTTAGCAGTAAGCTTGGGCTGCGAAATTGCCTAACCAAGTGTTCCAGTTCTTTCCGGGCCTTGCGGCCCTCCACCGGACAGCCTTGTCGCCGCTTCGGCTCTGCCAAGGCTGCCGCTGAACAACGGCGTTATGCACTTCAGGATCGGAGGCCATTTTGAAACATTCCTATGACGTAGTTACGGGAATTTTGATCGGACTAGCAGCACTTCTGGTCTATTATTTTTCGGCGTTGGCAATTGCAGAAGATGTGTTGCCAAGGACGTATGAATATGCTTTTAACCTTGGTGTATCCGTGATAGGCGCCTTTTCCGGCGCCTGGTTTGCATTCAGGCTTCAAAACGAAAAGTCTAGGAAGGATGCTGAGGCATGTAATGTAACCGCTGCAAATAACGCTATATTTGAACTCTCTAGGTGGTATAACAAGCTTCACGCTTTGAAAACACAATTCATCGATAAGCACCGGACCAACCCTGCGCGGCATTTACATATCATGCCAGTTGCGGGAATGGCCTTAGAGAAGCCGGAAATTAACTATGAATCTCTCTCCTTTATCTTCAAGTCGTCCGAGCCAAATATTCTCGGCACAATAGCCCTATCAGAGCAGGAAATTGTGTCAACACTTGACGTGATACTTCAGCGCTCAAAAATGCATGTAGAAGTTCTTCAGCCTGCAGTAGAACGGGTAGAGAAACGTCTTGGACAGTCCTTCCCACCATCGGAGTTAGAGAAAGAGCTTGGGGGAAAAGATACTCAGGTACTAAAAATGCTGACTGACTATATGGTGGAAGGAGTAGATGCTTCTATAGCAGCTCTACGTGAAAATATTGATAAATTGAAGGCTGAAAGTCAGTCCATGTACCCTGGTCATGCAGTTGTCGGCATGATTGATCCGCCGTCAGTATCGACCGCTTCATCTGAGCGTGGATAGTTGTTTTCGCATAACAAAGGTAGGCACGACGATATTTTTGTTGTTGCGCCTTCGGCTTCACAACAAGAACGCGCGTGCTACCCGCGTTAAAAAATAGGAGACCTAAATGGGGCATAAGCACCAGCCATCTCAGGAATGGCTTGATGATCAGATGTTGAAAAATTTATCCGGCGCTTTTTCACGTTACTTTCTGACAGAAGAAGGGCACCACATATCAAAGTCAGAGATACAAGAGAAGCTTCGAGGAATGAGTGCACAAGATAGGGTCAAGATTGTAAAAGAAACGATTGACGAAAACCTTTACCCTCCATCGGAGATTACTCCACAAAAGCTCCAGCACTATATAGATTTGTACCTCAATAGCTAGGCATTTATAACAAGGCCATCAAGCATCGCCGCCCGCGCGGCGGGCGGCTGAACCTCAAAAACCTTGCGGTTCTTCGGTCGCTTATGGCTGGCGTCAGGTATCCGAGTTACTCATGAAAGATCGTGGATCATTCGAGTGGACACCCAAACCGGAAGTAGATGGCGAACTTTGTCCTTATGTCGTCTTGGAGGGGCCA
>NZ_VYJH01000008.1:0-178952 GCF_008709855.1 Halospina sp. K52047b
TGAGGCCATGGATGAACGTCTGCGCCGCTATTACCTGACTGCCCTGGGGATCGAGCCCTGGTGCGCCCGCTGGCCCCTGCCGGGGGCGGCACCATCGCCGGAATCTCCGGCTGAGCCTGTGATGGCGGTCCAGGCTGACGAACCGGTGGTGTCGAAGGGCGTCACCCGCCTGCCGCCCCAGTCAGCCCCTGAGGGGCAGGGTGTCTCTCTGGATGCGGTCCGGCAAGCTCTGGGGTCCAGTGACGACACCGAAACGGCGGAGCCCGCTTTTGAGGAGGCGCCTGAAGCCGACGCCAGTTCTACTTCCGTTGCGGCTCAGCAGGCGTTCGCGGCCATGATCTGGCATGGGGAGCGCTTCAGCCTGGCCGCTTCCGCCGCCGGAGAGTTTCCGTATGAAACCGGGAGCAGGCTGGGCCTCAATATCCTGCGGGCCCTTGATGAGGCCGTGCGGGAAGAGGCCATCTTTTTCCGCTGGCCGCCGTTTGATAATCCTGAGCTCCCCGGTAGTGATGACGGCACCTTTGAGTATGTTCTGGAGCGCCTTATGGGTGGCTCGGCCTCACGCCAGTGGATCATCCTGGGCGAAGAGGTGCGTACAGCAATGGCCTCAGCGCTGTCATCAAAGGGGCATGCCGTGGTGGTGTCTTCGGAACAGACACTGGGTGAGCTTCTGGCGGAACCGGCTGCCAAGCGGGCACTCTGGGAGCGTATGAAGCCCCTGGTGGGGCGGGATCGGAGCGAGTGACCCCCGGAATGCGTAGTCTCCGTCTGGAGCAGAGCCAGCTGTCCATAACCACACTGGATGAGTCCGACCTTCCCGGGATGATGGCTCTGGAGCAGACCGCCTCCCGCCATCCCTGGAGCCAGGGGCAGTACCTGACCTGTATGGGCGCCGAATACCGGTTCCTTGGCGCCTGGTATGGCGATGCCCTCGTAGGATTCATTGTGGACTGGCGCATGCTCGATGAAGGCCATCTGATGAATCTCTGCGTCCACGGGCAGTTCCAGCAGCAGGGAATAGGGCGGTACCTGCTGCGCTATTGGCTTGCCTCCATGCAGGGTGCGGGTATGGCAACGCTGACCCTGGAGGTACGTGAGTCCAATCGGGCGGCCTACCGCCTCTATGCCAGTGAAGGCTTTGAAGACCAGGGAAGCCGCCCTGGCTACTATCGCACAGCCGACGGAACCGAGGCCGCGCGCATTATGTCACTGGGGCTTTCGCCGGTTCGTGCCGGCAACGGCTGACCTGCTACAATCGCCGTCCTTTCGCCGGAGCGTACCAGAGAGAGAGCAGACCCGACGCCATGAGCGATTTCACCGAAGAAGTCCGTAAACGCCGCACCTTCGCGATCATTTCCCACCCGGACGCAGGTAAGACCACCATCACTGAGAAGGTCCTGCTGTTCGGCAATGCGCTGCAGAGCGCGGGGACCGTCAAGGGCAAGAAATCCGGGCAGCATGCCAAATCCGACTGGATGGAGATGGAGAAACAGCGCGGGATCTCCGTGACCACCTCGGTCATGCAGTTCCCGTATCAGGACAGCCTGGTGAACCTGCTGGACACGCCAGGTCACGCGGACTTTTCCGAGGATACCTATCGCACGCTCACCGCAGTGGACTCCTGTCTGATGGTGATCGATGCGGCCAAGGGGGTGGAGGAGCGTACCATCAAACTCATGGAGGTGACGCGTCTCCGGGATACCCCCATCCTGACCTTCATGAACAAGCTGGATCGGGATGTGCGGGATCCGGTGGAGCTGATGGATGAAGTCGAGGATGTGCTCAACATTGCCTGCGCACCCATCACCTGGCCCATCGGCATGGGCAAGCAGTTCCAGGGCGTCTATCACCTGCTCCGGGACGAGGTTATCCTGTATCAATCGGGCCAGGGACATCGCATCCAGGACAGCCATGTGATCAAGGGGCTGGACAACCCGGAACTGGATGAGGCGATTGGCACCTACGCGGAGGAACTGCGCGGGGAGATCGAACTGGTCAAGGGGGCCTCCCATGAGTTCGATCTGGATGCGTTCCTCCGCGGTCAGCTGACGCCTGTCTACTTCGGTACGGCGCTGGGGAACTTCGGTGTCGATCACATGCTCGACGGACTGGTCGAGTGGGCGCCATCGCCCCAGACCCGGGAGCTCACGCAGCGCCCGGTTGAAGCCACCGAAGAGAAGTTCTCCGGCTTTGTGTTCAAGATCCAGGCGAACATGGATCCGAAGCACCGGGACCGGATCGCGTTCCTCAGGATTGTCTCCGGACGCTATCAGCAGGGCATGAAGATCCATCATGTGCGGATCGGCAAGGACGTGCGGATCAGTGACGCGCTGACGTTCATGGCCGGGGACAGGGAGCGGGCTGAAGAGGCCGTTGCCGGGGATATTATCGGGCTGCATAACCACGGCACCATCCAGCTCGGTGATACCTTCACCGAGGGCGAGAAAGATCGTTTTACGGGCATTCCCAACTTTGCACCGGAGTTGTTCCGCCGTATCCAGCTGCGCGACCCTATGAAGGCCAAACAGCTCCAGAAGGGGCTGATCCAGCTGTCTGAAGAGGGCGCAGTCCAGGTCTTCCGGCCGGTACGCAACAATGATCTGATCGTGGGCGCCGTTGGGACGCTCCAGTTTGACGTGGTTGTGGCGCGGCTTAAGAACGAGTACGGGGTCGATGCCGTCTATGAGCCCATCAACGTGGCAACGGCGCGGTGGATTACCTGTGAGGACCCCAAGAAGCTCGAGGAGTTTGAACGCAGGAACCAGGACAATCTGGCCCTGGACGGGAGTGACAATCTGACCTACATCGCGCCCACCATGGTCAATCTTCAGTTGGCGCAGGAGCGTTACCCGGATGTGGCCTTCCACAAGACCAAGGAACGGTGAAGCATCCGCGCAGGGGCTGATCGATGCCCACTGTCACATCGATTTCCCTCAGTTTGATGACCGGCGGGAGCAACTGCTGGCCGAATGCGCGGCAAACGGGATCCGCCGGATCGTGGTGCCGGGTACGGTACCTGACGGCTGGCGGAAGATCCTGGAGCTGGCGCGCACCTATTCCATTCTGGCTCCCGCCGCCGGCCTCCACCCGTGGTGGGCGGATGGATCAAGGGGCGACAGTCTTGAACAGCTGGACCGGCTTCTTACTGACAACAGCGACCTCGTGGCGGTGGGAGAGTGCGGGCTGGATCGGAAACAGGGGCCGGCACTGACGCAGCAGCAGTCGGTTTTCGAGGCCCAGATCCGGTTGGCCGGGCGCCATGATCGGCCGTTGCTGATCCACAGCGTGGGAACCCACGACACGGTGCTGGCACTGCTGCGCCGGCTCGGGTTCACCCTTCCGTTCCTGATGCACGGTTTCAGCGGCTCCAGGGAACAGGCCGATGCGCTGGTCCGTCAGGGCGCCTTTATCGGCGTCAGTGGCATCATCACGCACCCACGGGCCAGCAGGGCGCGGCGTGTCATGGCACAGCTGCCTCTTGAGTCGTTGGTGCTGGAAACGGATGCGCCGGGCCTGCCTCCCCACGGAGTGCCCAGGGACAGCAACACGCCGCTGAATCTGTCATGGGTACTGGATACCCTCTGCAGCTTCCGGGAAGAGCCCCGGGAGGAGATTGTTGCGGCAATCCGTGACAATACCCGGCGCCTGTTCATGCAACGACTGGACACCGAGGGTTTGCAGAAGCCGGGTGCTCCGGTATAATGCCGCACCTGGCTTTTGGCGGGATCCGCAGCCCAGCCCCGATGCGGACCCGTACGATACCTGGTAGTGATTACACGTCGCGGCCCTCGCAGGACGTGACGTAATAGGTTTTTGATTCAAGGCGGGATTCATGAAAACTCAGAGTGCAAAACCGGAAAGCGTTACACGCGACTGGTTCGTGGTGGACGCGGCTGACAAGACGCTGGGGCGTCTTTCAACGGAAATTGCCCGTCGTCTTCGGGGCAAGCATAAACCGGAATTTACCCCCCACGTGGACACGGGTGACTACATCGTGGTCATCAATGCGGATAAAGTGCGCGTGACCGGCAGGAAGAGTACGCAGAAGCACTATTATCGCCACACCGGCTATCCGGGTGGGCTGCGTTCGATGAACTTCGAGGAGATGATCCAGCGTCATCCAGAACGTGTCATCGAGTACTCAGTCAAGGGCATGCTGCCGCGTGGTCCGCTGGGTCGTGCCATGTTCCGGAAGCTCAAGGTCTATGCCGGCGACGAGCATCCGCACGCCGCACAGCAGCCCCAGCAACTCGAGATTTAAACGGAAGGCGATTATGTCAGCTACTTACAACTACGGTACCGGTCGTCGCAAGATGTCTTCTGCACGGGTCTTTATCAAGCCCGGCAGTGGCAACATCGAAGTGAACGGGCAGTCCCTGGAGCACTTCTTCGGTCGTGATACCCTCCGGATGATCGTCAAGCAGCCTCTGGCTGTTGCCGACGCCGAGGACCGGTTCGACATCAAGATCACTGTAAGCGGTGGTGGTCCCAGCGGTCAGGCCGGGGCAGTCCGTCACGGCCTGACACGGGCGCTGATGGATTATGACGACACGCTGCGCCCTGCGCTGCGCCGTGCCGGCTACGTGACGCGTGATGACCGCGCGGTTGAGCGTAAGAAGGTCGGCCTCCGCAAGGCTCGCAAGCGGCCGCAGTACTCCAAGCGCTAAGCCGTCTACGGCGGCTGCCCCCGGAAGGCCCGATTTGCAGATCGGGCCTTTTTGTGTCGGGCACTGGAAGGTTGCAAGCTTGTAAGCGGTGACTGATTTAAATAACATTTGGTCGTTTTGATGCGGGTTGATCGCGACCGAATCAGGAGCCAACCGAGTGTGTCGAATGACCGCCTCGGCACGCGAATGCTTAATGGGAGAAGGCCAGTATGAACAATGGCGACGTGAACCACGGTCGGCGGCGCTTTCTGGTGGGCGCAACGACGGTTGTTGGTGGCGTCGGGGCTGTTGGAGCCGCGGTGCCGTTTGTCAGTTCCTGGTGGCCCAGTGCCAAAGCTGAGGCAGCTGGGGCCCCACGCAGGGTGGACATCTCAAAAATCGATTCCGGTCAGCGGATAACCGTTGAGTGGCGAGGGAAGCCGGTCTGGGTCGTAAGGCGCACGCCGGAAATGCTGGAAAATCTTGAAGGGATCTCAGATCGCCTGGAGGATCCGGAATCAAAAGAGCCCCAGCAGCCTTCCTATATTGAGGGCCATGCCCGTTCGATCAAGCCAGAGTTCCTGGTTGTGGTCGGTATCTGCACCCATCTGGGCTGCTCGCCCAGCTTCCGGCCTACGGAAGGTGCTGAAGGTCTGGGGGATGACTGGCCCGGCGGATTCTTCTGCGCCTGTCACGGATCCAAGTTTGATCTCGCGGGTCGGGTGTTCACGGGCGTTCCTGCACCGACTAACCTCGAGGTTCCGCCGTATCGCTATGAGGATGACGGTCAGACCATCGCCATTGGCCTGGATCCGGAGGATGCAGCATGAATAAACTGATTCAGTGGGTCGACGAGCGGCTGCCGGTTGTGGACGCTTTCGAGCGTCACATGAGCAAGTACTACGCGCCCAAGAACTTCAATGTGTGGTATGTCTTCGGTGTGCTGTCGATGCTGGTTCTCGTCAATCAGCTGCTGACAGGCATCTGGCTGACCATGATGTACACGCCCACAGCCGAGGGCGCGTTCGCCTCGGTTGAGTACATCATGCGGGACGTGGAATACGGCTGGCTGCTGCGTTATATGCACTCCACCGGCGCCTCCATGTTCTTCCTGGTGGTCTACCTCCACATGTTCCGGGGCCTGATGTACGGTTCCTACCAGAAGCCGCGCGAGCTTATCTGGATTTTCGGTATGGCGATCTATCTGATCCTCATGGCGGAAGCCTTCATGGGCTACGTGCTTCCCTGGGGGCAGATGTCCTACTGGGGCGCCCAGGTGATCATCAACCTGTTCAGCGCCATTCCCGGCATCGGTGAGGACCTGGCACTGTGGATCCGGGGTGATTACCTGATTTCAGGAGCAACCCTGAACCGCTTCTTCGCGCTGCACGTGGTGGCACTGCCGATAGTGCTCCTTGGGCTCGTGGTGCTGCACATCCTTGCTCTGCACGAGGTTGGTTCCAACAACCCTGATGGCATCGACATCAAGAAGAACAAGGATGCTGACGGCAAGCCGAAAGACGGTATTCCGTTCCATCCCTACTACACAGTGCATGACCTGGTGCCGATTGCGGTGTTCCTCGCTGTGTTTGCGATTGTTGTCTTCTACTTCCCGGAAATGGGCGGCTACTTCATTGAGAAGCCGAACTTCCAGGAGGCGGACCCGCTGCAGACGCCGGATCACATCGCACCGGTGTGGTACTTCACACCTTTCTACGCGATGCTGCGGGCGATCACCTTCAATCTGCTGGGGCTGTCCTCGCAGTTCTGGGGTGTCGTCGTCATGGGCGCTGCCATTGCCATCCTCTTTGTGCTTCCGTGGCTTGACCGGAGCCCGGTGCGGTCGATGCGCTACAAGGGGTGGTTCAGTCGGGGTGCGCTGGCACTGTTTGCGGTCAGCTTTGTAATGCTCGGCTACCTGGGTGCTGAACCGGCGACGCCGATCAAGACCATGCTTGCGCAGATCGGCACAGCCATCTACTTCGGGTACTTCATCCTGATGCCGTTCTACACGCGGATGGAGTCCACGAAACCGGTTCCGGAGAGGGTGACTACCAAATGAAACAGCTTCTGACTGTAATACTGGCTATGTGCATGCCGGTCGTCGCTTCGGCGGCCGGTGGTGGGGGCCACCTTGACAGCATGGAGCCGGACCTGAGCGATCAGGCTTCGCTCCAGCGTGGTGCCCAGATCTTCACTAACTACTGCATGGGTTGCCATTCGGCAGAGTATTCCCGCTACAAGCGGGTGGCGAAGGATCTCGGGATCCCGAAGGAACTGTATGAACAGAATCTTATTTTCACGGATGCCCGCTTCGGGGAACTGATGAACATTGCCATGCCGGAGGAGCAGGCCGCTTCCTGGTTCGGCACGGCACCGCCGGACCTGACGCTGACCGCGCGGGTGAATGGGCCGGACTGGCTCTACTCGTACCTGCGCGCCTTCTATAAGGACGAAAGTCGGCCTCATGGCGTGAATAACGCGGTGTTCGACAACGTGGGGATGCCCCATGTGATGGTCAATCAGGGCGGCCTCTGTGCGGAGCCGCCGCATATCGGTCAGGAACCCGAGGTTGATCCTTCCACCGGTGAGGTGGTTGGGGATGACATCTGCGATGACTGGGCGATTGAGGGCAGCATGGAGCCGAAGGAATTCGATCGGGCCATGTACGACCTGACGAATTTCCTCGTCTATCTCGGTGAACCGGCCCTGATGGATCGTAAACGCATTGGCGTTTACGTGCTGATCTTCATCGGTGTCTTCTTCATTTTCGCGTACCTGCTGAACCGCGAATACTGGAAAGACATCCACTGACGGAATCCGGTATAATCCCGCCTCCAGTGCCCGGTACATCGTACCGGGCCATCCGTTTTCAGTCCCTTCTTTCCGATCGGCGAACTCATGGGGTAACACTATGGCTGCTGTGACCAAACGGTCCTCAATGACCTTCTTTTCCGACCCGCAGAGCCATTACAGCCACCGGGTGAGAATTGTTCTCGCGGAGAAAGGGGTGACCGTTGATGTGGTCAACGTGGACCCCTCCAACCCGCCCTCGGAGCTTGCCGATCTGAACCCCTATAATGCGCTGCCGACGCTGGTGGATCGGGATCTGGTGCTCTATGAGCCCAATATTATGATGGAGTATCTGGACGAACGGTTCCCGCATCCGCCGCTGCTTCCGGTCTATCCGGTCGCGCGGGCCCAGAGCCGGCTGATGATGTGGCGTGTGGGGCGCGACTGGTGTTCCCTGGTCGACCGGATTGAGGCGGGCAGCAGTGACAAAGATGCCGAGCAGGCCCGGAAGGAGTTGCGGGAAAGTCTGGTGGCATCGGCACCGCTGTTCCAGGAGATGCCATTTTTCCTCAGTGAGGAGTTCACCATGGCGGATTGCTGCATCGGGCCCTTGCTGTGGCGCCTGCCGGCACTCGGGGTTGAGTTGCCGGCCAAGGGCATCAAGCCGCTGGAGCAGTATATGGAACGGCTTTTCGAGCGTCGGGGTTTCAGGGCCAGCCTTTCCGACGCGGAAGAGGACATGCGAACCTGATTCATTGGATCAGGCAGACCGGGAGTGAGTAATGAAATCGAGCCGACCCTATCTGATCCGGGCGCTCAATGACTGGGTCCTGGATAATGACGCGACGCCGCATCTGGTCGTTGATGCTGGCATGAATGGCGTTCAGGTTCCGGCGGATTACGTCTCCAACGGTCAGATCGTGCTCAACATCAGCCCTTCTGCGGTCAAGGAGTTGATGCTGGGTGATGACGCCGTTTCCTTCACCGCCCGTTTTGGCGGTGTGCCGGTCAGCGTTTACGCGCCGGTTTACGCTGTCATGGCCATCTATGCCAGGGAGAACGGGCAGGGTATGGTCTTCGGCCAGGAGCCTGGTGATCCCGAGCCGCCGGACGGTCCCAGTGGGGACTCTGGAAGCCAGGGGGAAGAGGGCGACAGCGCCGGGGATACCGGTTCGAAGCGCCCGAACCTCAAGGTCGTGAAGTAGTCGGAGAGTCAGCCGTCGCTGAACAGGTGCGCCTCGATCTCGGTGCAGAGCGTATTGAGGATCACCACCATCAGTTCGGCGGTGCAGGCGGCCCCTACGTCCGGAAGTGTTATATCGATATCGTCTTCATGGAACAGGGCATGAATGTCCGTCTCCGAACGACCGGTTACCGCGATGACCCGGATGCCCCGATCGTGGGCGGCCTGCAGAGCCTGGATCAGGCTTGAGCGGTTGCCGTCATCCGTCAGGAGCAGCAGTGAATCCCCCTCATGGCCGAGCGCCTGGATCTGGCGTGAAAACACTTCCTGGATCCGGTTGTTGAGGCCAATGGCGGCCAGCGTTGTGGCGTCCGCTCCCAGATTCAGTACCGGCAGTGCCGGACGTTCCGTCTCGTGATAGGCGAGCATGGAACTGGCGAAATACTGGGCGAAGGCGTTGGCCTTGCCGCTGCCGCACACCAGCACCTGGCGTTCACTGAGCAGGGTTTCCACTATGGCACTGGCGGCCTGGCCCAGAACGGGAGCAACGATGCCGGCTGTCTCGCCGATGCATTCCATGTGGTTGGCAATGTGCTGGTTGAAGCGCTGTTCTGTGTCACTCATGGCGTTGCATCAAAGGCATTGGTAATCCATTCGAATTCATAGCGGTGGTTCCGGGTGATGGTGACCGCAAGCATATCAAACCGGCAGAAACAATCGTTCAGGCCGTTACGGTGCAGATAGAATCGGGCCGCCCTGATCAGTTTGCGGCGCTTGCGCTCATCCACGGAGGTGGCGCCATCCACGAGGGCGTCTTCCTGGCGGGCGCGGACTTCTATGAAAACAAGTGACTCCCCGTCATGCCCGATCAGGTCAATCTCGCCGGCGCGGCAGTTGAAGTTGCGCTCCAGGATGCGCACCCCCTGGGATTCGAGATAGTCCGCGGCCGCTGTTTCCGCCTGCCGTCCCTGGCTGCGTGTATCCATCCCTGTCCCTCCAGTTTCCCTTACTTGTATTCAGCCTGCCTGCTGGACTCTTTTTCCGCCTCGGGTAGAGATTTGGGTTCCCCCTTGCGGAACACAGCCCAGTCGGGGGTGCGTTGAAAGCTGCCATTGGCACTGTTGCGGATCATGCCGGTAACACCCTGGTACCGGTAGGCCTCGATCTCACGCAGAAGCTGGATCTGATGGGTCAGGCGGTAGCTGTCGAAGCCGAGGGCAAAAAGCCGGTCGTAGTTGTTTCCCAGGGCCGGAAACAGTGACTGCAGGGCGTCGCGTTCCGGTGGTGCCTCACCCAGTACCCAGGGGATATCGGTGAACCGGATACCATCCAGATCGCTGTCCCTGCCTGGATCCGGGGAACCGCGATACAGCAGGGAACTGCCGTAAACCGGGAGATCGCCGCCGTAATAGAAGGCGAACAGCGGGTTGATCTGGCGGGCGTTCTCCGGAGACGCCAACAGCACGATCGCGTCAATATCCTGGCGGCGGCGTGGCTCGAAGCGCATGGTGGTGCCGGTCAGTCGCATCAGGGCATTGGCGCGCCGGCGGCTCTGGTTGATATTGAAGCCATCCGCCACGACGCGGTTGAGGTTATTGTCTCCGTCATACTGGACTGTCTCCAGCAGGGTGATACCTTGCTTGTCCGCTGCCCTGCGCAGTGCCTTTTCCATCCGTATACCCCAGTCACCTTCGGGCAGGAAGGCAAGCACGTTGCTGTGGCCGTCCTGTTTCAGGCGCTGTGCGATTGCCCGCATCTCATCCTCGCTACCGAGACCGAACTGGAACAGGTTCTCCGGGGTGATGCGCGCATCCCGATGGTAGTTCAGTGCAAGTACGGGAACGGTCAGTGCGGGCAGGGAGGTCAGCTCCTGGACAGCCTCTTTGCTGAGCGGCCCCACTACAAGATCCGGCTCCGTTTCGAGCAGGTCCCCATAGATGCCGCTGAAGGTCCTGGCGTGGGTATCATGGATGCTGATTGCGGGCGTTGTACGGTCAGGGTCTGCGAGATCCTGGTAGTGGGCAGCGAGGAACCCCTCACGCACGGCTTCGCCCGCGCCTCCAAGAGGGCCGCTCAGTGGCAGTGCCAGCGCTACTGACTCAGGGCGCAGTTCATCAAGCTGGCGCAGGAGCGCGAGCTCTCCCGGGAAGGGCTCTGCAGCACTGTGGTCGGGCCATACCTTCTTCCAGTTTTGGATAGCCTGTGAACGGGCTTCAACCTCATGCTGGTCATGGGCCGCGAGGGCCAGGGCAAGCTCCAGCCAGCCGCGTTCCCGGTAGTCCGAGCTGCGCTCGGCCACCGGTTCCAGTTCGGCTCGGGGAACTTCCCGCAGTGCCCCCCAGATGCGCTGATTGAGCGCCGCCGGGGGGCGTGCCTCACTGCCGCTCCAGAGGATCAGGGTCCGGGCATTCGGCAGGTATCGTTCTGCAAGCTCATAGGCGCCGGCAACCGATTCAAAGGCGCTGGCCCGCTGTTCCGGGGGCAGCCGCAGGGGCAGTTCCGGGTCAAGCTGGTCTGCCAGCCTGCTGGCTGCATCCGTGTCGCCACGCTCGACGGCATCACGGCTGCTCAGCCACAGGTAACGGTCCCGGAGCTCATCTTCGATCTGTTCTGGATCCATTGCATCCAGAAGCGAGCGTGCGGTCGCGTATTCCCCATCAGTCTGCAGCATTTGTGCTGCCTTGAGCTGATATTGTCGGCGAAGGCTGGCATCATTGGTGTCCGCTGCGCCACTGAGCAGGCCCTGAATGGTGGTGGGCTGCTGCTCAGGAGTGGAGACCGGTTCCACGGCACAGCCGGCAACGAACAGCAGCAGGAAAACAGTCAGGACCGGCAAACGGATTGTCATGGGCGTCTCGGCTGGCGTTGTTGCAGGTGATTCGGCTTCATTGGAATCCGGCGATTCTAACAGGTAATGGCAGTCTGAGCATGGCCGAGACTTTACAGAAAGGTACCCTTTATGTCGTGGCAACGCCCATTGGCAATCTGGGGGATATAAGCACCCGGGCAGCCTGGGTGCTGGCGGGCGTCGACCGGGTTCTGGCCGAGGATACCCGACAGACGCGGCGGCTTCTGGAGCATCTGGATCTGCACAAGACTCTGACCCCGCTCCATGAACACAACGAGGATCGCCAGCTCGCCCAGGTTCTGGAGTGGCTGCGTAGTGGTGAGATGCTGGCACTGGTTTCAGATGCCGGCACGCCGCTGATCTCCGATCCGGGCTTTGCTCTGGTCAGGGCGGCGCGGGAGCAGGGACTGCCTCTGGTCACGATTCCCGGCGCCAGTGCCGTAACGGCGGCGCTGGCGGTGGCGGGTCTGCCTACGGACCGGTTTGTGTTCGAGGGCTTTCTGCCCCCGAAAGCGGGGGCGCGCCGGCGCGCGCTTGAGGCCCTTGGTCGGGAAACCCGAACCATGGTGTTCTATGAATCCCCCCGGCGGGTAGCGGGAGCGCTGGCGGATATGGCCGGCGCTTTCGGTGGTTCCCGTGTCGCGGTGGTGGCGCGCGAGCTCACCAAGGCCCACGAGCAGTCGGTGCAGGGGACGCTGGCGGAGCTCGCGGACCAGGTCGCGGATGGCAGGATTCCGCTCAAGGGCGAGTTCGTGCTTATGGTTGCGGGAGCAGAGGCGGAAGCCGCTGGCCTGGATGTGGAAGTGGACCATCTGCTGGTGCAGCTGCTGACCCGTCTCAGTGTCAGTGATGCCGCCCGCATGGCTGCACGGATTACAGGTCAGGGGCGTGGTGGGCTCTATCAGCGGGCTCTGGCGCTGCAGAACCGGGAATAAAGGCCTTGTAAAATGTGGCCGAAGCCGTTAATTTTCTGCCTGAGCCCGCTATGCAGTCGCTGTTCCCGTCAGCGTACGGGGAGGGAGGAAAGTCCGGGCTCCACAGGGCGGAGTGCCAGGTAACGCCTGGGCGGCGCGAGCCGACGGAAAGTGCAGCAGAAAGGAAACCGCCTAAGCGGCCCGCGGGCCGCCGGCAAGGTTGAAAAGGTGCGGTAAGAGCGCACCGCGTGGCTGGCAACAGTCCACGGCGACGGTAAACCCCACTCGGAGCAAGGCCAAATAGGAGTCCAGAGGTGTGGCCCGCACCGGACTCGGGTAGGCTGCTTGAGGTCCGCGGTGACGCGGATCCCAGAGGAATGACTGCACGCGACAGAACCCGGCTTACAGGCGGACTCGAACAGGCCCGTGGCTTCCCACAGTGAAGCCCGGGCCACCCTTCCTATTCTGTTCATTTCTTTTGAAGTACTTCTCTTATAGCAAAAAAGTCTTGACCTTGACGTGAATTCTTGGAGTTTTCTCCAGGTTTCTGAAAAGGCGGCATTTGTTACGCGCACGTTACCTTCCGTTCACTGCTTTTCCCTCTAAATCACTGGCACAACGGTATTTTTTCCTGATTCAGGCGGCTTGGGTTTTCTTGCATTGCCCCGGGAGTCTTCTTATAGTGTCGCCAAGTGGTAAAAAGTGGCATCAAGTGGTGTCTTGTGGGTAATGAGTGGTGGCATTGGGTCAGTTGGTGATCCGGGCCACTGAATCGGGGTAGCGAATCGACCATGACGAATTTTCTCGGCAGTCATGCGATCAATATGGACGCCAAGGGGCGCCTGGCTATCCCCGCTCGTGTGCGCGAGGACCTCGAGACCCTCTGTGGTGGCCGTATTGTGCTGACCGCCCACACCGAGGAACGCTGCCTGCTGGTCTACCCCGAGCCGCAGTGGGAGGAGATCCTGCCCAAGATCGAAGCGTTGCCGAGCTTCAACAAGGCGGTACGCCGCACCCAGCGGCTGCTCATCGGTTATGCCACACCGCTGGAGCTGGATGGCGCGGGCCGGATTCTGGTGCCGCAGCCGCTGCGTGATTACGCCGGCCTGGAGAAGAAGCTCTACCTGGTCGGCCAGGGCCGCAAGCTGGAACTCTGGAGCGAGGACCGCTGGATGGCCTGGCTTGAGGAGGATGACGGCGATGAGGAAATCCCGGAAGAGATGAAGTCTCTGTCGCTTTAGCGGGGACTGGAGAATTGGCCATGGCTCATGAGTCCGTACTGCAACAGGAAGCCGTTGACGCGTTGGTGACCACGCCGGCGGGCAGGTATGTGGATGCCACCTTCGGCCGGGGCGGCCACAGCCGGGCCATTCTCGACCAGCTGGATGATACCGGTCGGCTCCTGGTTCTGGACCGTGATCCGGAAGCGATCCGTGTGGCCAGGGAACTGGCGGAGGCGGATCCGCGGGTCAGTGTACAGCGCGGCGACTTTGGCAGCCTGGCCGGGCTCCTGAATGAAGCCGGCTGGTCCTGGGTCGACGGCGTTCTTTTCGATCTGGGTGTTTCCTCCCCGCAGCTGGATGAGCCGGAGCGTGGCTTCAGTTTCCGGCACGACGGCCCGCTGGATATGCGGATGGATCCGGACGCGGGCCAGAGCGCCGCCGACTGGCTGGCACGCGAGGATGAGAAGGAGATTGCGCGGGTTCTGCGTGACTACGGCGAGGAGCGGTTCGCGAAGCGGATTGCGCGCCGCATTGTCGAGGCCCGGCAGGAACAGCCGGTTACCCGCACTACGCAGCTGGCCGAGCTGATCCGTGAGGCAGTGCCGTTTGAGGACCGCTACAAGCACCCGGCGACCCGCTCGTTCCAGGCGATCCGTATCCGGGTGAATGAGGAGCTGCCACAGCTGGACGAGGCTCTTTGCCAGGCGGTGGACCATCTCGGCACGGGGGGGCGTCTTGTGGTGATCAGCTTCCATTCATTGGAGGATCGCCGCGTGAAGCGCTTCATGCGCGACCGCAGCCGGGGCCCGCAACTGCCACGTGGTGTGCCGGTGACGGCTGAGATGGAAGAGACGGGATTCCGGACAGTGGGCCGTGCCGTACAGGCATCGGAGGCTGAACGCAGTGTGAATGTGCGTGCGCGCAGCGCAGTGATGCGTGTGCTTGAACGCAGCAGTGCGGGGGAGGCCTGATCATGGGGGCAACGGCAGTCAGGTCCGAAACCGGAGGGCGCGCGCTGCGCTGGCGGGAAGTGCTGGACGCTGCGGCACGTATTTCCGGTCGTATCTTTCGGGGGCTCTGGGGGTCCAGGGTGCTGGTGACGCTGCTGATGCTGCTGGTGCTGACGGTTTCGGCACTGGCTGTGGTGTATGCATCCCATCTCAACCGGACGCTGTACGGCACCCTGACTGATCTGCGGGATGAGCGGGATGCTTATCAGCGGCAGTGGACACAGCTTCTTCTGGAACAGAGTGCGCTCAGCGCGCACAGCCATGTGGAAGGGCGCGCGGCGCGGGAACTGGAAATGAAGGTTCCCGCCCGCGATGACATTGTAGTCGTGACAACGCGGTAGATTCATGGCGGGACAAAAACACCAACAGACCGCTCGCAGGCACGACCGCGTGGCTATGGCTTCGTGGCGGCACCTGCTGGTGCTGGTGGCGGTACTGGGCTCCGCTGCCGCTGTCGGCGCTCGGCTGGTGGAGCTTCAGGTCCTGGACAATGAATTCCTGCGCGAGCAGGGCGAAGCACGCACCGCCCGCGTGGAACCCATCGATGCCAACCGCGGCGTGATCCGCGACCGTCATGGCGAACCCCTGGCCATAAGCACCCCGGTGAAGACCTTGTGGGCCAATCCCGGCGAGCTGCCATCGGACCATCCCGCCATACCCCGGCTTGCCGAGGCGGCGGAACTGGACGCGGCACAACTGCGCGAGCGCCTTGCCAGCAACAGCGAGCGTGAATTTCTCTACCTGCGCCGCAAGGTGCAGCCTGCACTGGCTCGGGAAGTCATGGAGCTGGAAGTTCCCGGTGTCTACAGCCGGCGCGAATACCGCCGCTACTACCCGGCGGGGGAAGTGACCTCACACGTGATCGGGTTCACCAACATCGATGAACAGGGCCAGGAGGGGATGGAGCTGTCCTTCAATCACTGGCTGGCGGGTGAGAAGGGGAGCAAGCGCGTACTCCGGGATAACCGTGGGCGCACCATCCGGGACCTTGGCCCCATCCGTGAAGCCCATCCCGGTAACGACCTCAATCTGAGCCTCGACCTCCGGCTCCAGTACCTCGCCTACCGTGAGCTGAAGGCTGCCGTCGAGGCCCATGGTGCGCGCGGTGGTACCGTGGTCATGCTGGATGTGGACAGCGGTGAGATCCTGGCGATGGCCAACCAGCCGGCGCTGAACCCGAATGACCGTGGACAACGGGATCCGGCCCGTGTCCGCAACCGCGCGATCACCGACCTGTATGAGCCGGGCTCGACCGTCAAGCCCTTTACGGCAGCGGCGGCTCTTGAGTCTGGCGAGTTCACCCCGGAAACCGTCATTAACACCAGCCCTGGCTACCGCCAGATGGGCGCCTACACGATTCGGGATCATCACGATTACGGCCGGCTCTCGCTCGCCGAGATCATTGTCCGTTCCTCGAATGTGGGCATCAGCCGCGTCGCTTCCGAGCTCTCCGGGGAGCGGCTCCAGAACCTGTTCTACAGCGTGGGATTCGGGCAGTCCACGGGCATCGGCTTCCCTGGGGAGTCGGTGGGTATCCTGCCGGCGAGCGTGAACCTGCGGCCGGTTGAGGTGGCGGCGCTTTCCTATGGCTATGGGCTCAGCGTGAACGCGCTGCAGATGGCCCAGGCTTACATGACCCTGGCCAATGGCGGTATCCGTTATCCCGTGACCCTGCTTAAAAACGATGAGGCACCCAAGGGCCATCGGGTCATGTCGCAAGAGACCGCGCGCCAGGTGCGGGCGATGCTTGCCAGGGTTGTGGAAGAGGGCACCGGCACGCGTGCGGACCAGGGCATCTACCGTCTGGCGGGCAAGACCGGGACAGTCCACCTGGTCGGCGCCAGCGGCTATGAGGCCGACCAGTACAAGGCGCTGTTCGCCGGCATGGGCCCGGTTGATGATCCGCAGGTGGTCACCGTGGTCACTGTTGATGCGCCTTCACGCACCGAGTACTACGGCGGTGAGGTGGCCGCGCCCATCTTTGGACGCATCATGGGTGACGCGCTGCGACTGCTGAATGTCAGCCCCTCCGGGGGGGCGTCCATGGCTGACGAATCCACCGGGACTGATGGGGGGCAGGGATGAGCCACGTCGCGCACAGTCTCAAGAACCTTCTAAGGGATCGGGCTGCCATTCCATCGGTACTGGATGTCTGGGTGCATGGCTTGAGCGCTGACAGCCGGCGGGTCCGCCCGGGGGATGCCTTCATCGCGCTGGCGGGTTCCGGAGGGGATGCCTGGGCGTACGTGGATGACGCCGTCGCGAACGGAGCGGTGGCGATCCTGCTGGAGGATGGCGCCGGGGACCCCAGAGAGTACCGTGGGGCCGTCCTGGTTCCGGTTGCCGGCCTGGGTGACTGCCTGGCCGGTCTGGCCGATTACTTTCATGGCCATCCATCCGCCCACCTCACCGTGATCGGAGTGACCGGTACCAACGGTAAAACCTCGGTTACCGGCTTCATCGCGGCCATTCTGGAGGCTGGCGGTATTCCCGCGGCTACCATGGGGACCCTTGGCTACGCCTTCCGGGAATCCCGGGAGACGGCCAGCCATACCACCCCCGATGTGACCCGGGTGCACAGCCTCCTGGCTGGCTTCCTGGATCAGGGCGCGAAAGCGGTAGTCATGGAAGTTTCATCCCACGCCCTTGTGCAGGGCCGGGTGGACCGGGTGCGGTTTGATGCCGGCGTATTCACCAATCTTTCGCCCGAGCATCTGGATTACCACGCTGATATGGCAGCGTACGGTGCCGCCAAGGCGCGTCTCTTCATGGATCATGAGCCGGACATTGCGGTGGTCAATGCGGATGATGATTTCGGCCGCCAGCTGCCTGGTCGGTTGCCGGCCGAAACCCGCCTCTGGCGTTACGGGTACACGGCGGAGCAGCTCGAATGCCGCATCCGTGATGCCCGGCCCGCCAGCGACGGTATGGCCGCGATCCTCGATACCCGTCTGGGGCGGCTGTCACTGCAGACCCGCCTGATGGGCCATTTCAATATTGAGAATCTGGCGGCCGCCAGTGCCGCCGCACTGGCCCTGGGGATTCCCCCCGGGGTGGTGGAGACCGCGGCCGCCGGGGTGGAAGCGCCTCCGGGGCGCCTTGAGCCCTATGCGGCGACCAGCGGGCTGAAGCTGGTGATTGATTACGCCCACACAGCAGCGGCGCTTGAACACGCTCTGGCAGCTCTCAGGCCCCATGTCAGTGGCGAGCTGTGGTGTGTCTTCGGCTGTGGCGGCAATCGTGACCAGACCAAACGCCCGGCCATGGGCGAAGTGGCGGAACGGCTGGCGGACCATGTGATTCTGACCGATGACAACCCGCGTGATGAATCACCGGAGGGCATCGTGGCGGACATCCTTTCCGGAATGGCCGATGCTGCCGGTGTGCGGGTCATCCATGACCGTGACAACGCTATCACCACCGCCTTCCGGGAAGCGGATGCGACGGACCTGGTGCTGATCGCGGGCAAGGGCCATGAAACCACCCAGGAGCGTGGTGGCGTCCGTACCGCCTTCAGCGATGCCGGCGTGGTGCGCAGACTGATCGGTGAGGGAGGGGAAGCAGCATGATGCGGGCATTCTCCCTGGCGGAAATCACACCCTTGGTTCAGGGCACCCTGCGGGGTGAGGACCTGTTCTTCAGTCGTGTCGGCATTGATACCCGGACGCTGGCGAAGGGGGGTCTCTACGTGGCTCTGAGCGGGGACCGGTACGACGGTCATGACTTCGTGCGGGAAGCGGAAAAAGCGGGCGCCTGTGCCATCGTTGCGGAGAAGAAGGTGGATGCCAGTATGCCGGTGATCCAGGTGCGGGACAGCCGTTACGCACTGGGGCGCCTCGCCGGGCTCAACCGTGCCGAATTCGCGGGGAAACTGGTCGGGATTACGGGCAGCTCCGGCAAGACCACCACCCGGCAGATGATGCAGACGGTGCTGGCGGAAGCCGGCTCCGTGATGGCAACCGAGGGCAACCTGAACAATGAGGTCGGTGCGCCGCTGACCCTGCTCCAGCTCGGGCCGGATGCAGAGTTCGCAGTCGTGGAGCTGGGGGCCAGCGGGCTCGGCGAGATCGCCTGGACAGGGTCTCTGGCTGCGCCGGACGTCGGTATCATTACCAATGCCAGTGCGGCGCATCTGGAGGGCTTTGGCAGCCTGGAGAACATTGTCTCCGCCAAGGGTGAGATCATCGATTCCGTGCGCGCTGGAGGCACCGTCATCCTGAATCATGACGAGGCTGCTTTTGAGGACTGGCGGGCACGGGCCGGTATGCGGCGGGTGCTCAGCATCTCCGCGCAGGGGGACCAGGATGCCAGCTTCCGGGCGGAGTCCATCCGCGAGGATGCCGACGGCATCGCGTTCACACTGCTCGGTGATGCCGTGACCGCCACCGACATCCGGCTGCCCATTCCGGGCCGGCACAACGTGGCCAATGCCCTTCTGGTGGCCGCAGCGGCGCACAGTCTGGGATTGGACATGGATCGGGTCGCTCGCGGGCTGGCAAACACACCGGCTGTGGCCGGTCGGCTGGAGCCCATCACCCTGCGGCCGGGCATCCGCATTCTCAACGACAGCTACAACGCCAACCCGGCCTCCATGGCGGCTGCCCTGCGGACTCTGGCCGCCATGCCGGCACCGCGGTTTGCCCTGCTGGGGGATATGGCGGAACTGGGGTCGGAAGCGGCCAGCCAGCACCGGGCCCTGGGTGAACTCGCCCGGCAGCTGGGCATTGAACAACTGATGGTCACCGGAAGCCATGCCAGCGATTACGCCGACGGCTTCGGTGACGGGACCCACACCGGCGACGCCCCGGAATCACTGGCGGACCGGGTGTGGGATGAACTGGGGGAGGCCGCTTCGATCCTGGTCAAGGGCTCGCGCAGCGCGGGCATGGATCGGGCGGTCACCCGTCTCAGAGAGAGGAACGACGACGCATGCTAGTCTGGCTGACTGATTTTCTGGCGCAGTACATCAGCGGCTTTGCCGTGTTCCAGTACATTACGCTCCGGGGCATCCTGGGGGTGCTGACGGCACTGCTGACCTCGTTGCTCATCGGCCCCGCCATGATCCGGCATCTGGCGCAGTATCAGATCGGCCAGGCGGTGCGGGATGACGGCCCCGAAACACACCTGAGCAAGGCCGGCACTCCCACCATGGGTGGTGCGCTTATCCTGGTGGCGGTGGCGCTGAGCACACTCCTGTGGTCGGACCTGAGCAACCGTTATGTCTGGATCACGCTGGGCGTGACGCTGGCATTCGGTGCCATTGGCTGGGTTGATGACTACCGCAAGGTTGTGGATCGCAATCCCAAAGGGCTGCCGGCACGCTGGAAGTATTTCTGGCAGTCGGTAACCGGCTTCCTGGCAGCCGTGGCTCTGTACGCCACCGCCACGCTGCCCCAGGAAATCACGCTCATTATGCCGTTCTTCAAGGATTTCGGCTTGCTGATGGGGCCGGTTGCCTTTGTGGTTCTGAGCTACCTGGTGATCGTCGGCAGCAGCAATGCCGTCAACCTCACTGACGGGCTGGATGGGCTGGCAATCATGCCTACGGTCATGGTCGGGGCGGCCCTGGGGATCTTCGCCTACGCCTCAGGCCACGCCAATTTCGCGGATTACCTGCAGATTCCGAACCTGCCCGGCACCGGTGAGCTGCTTGTCTACTGCGGCGCCCTTGTCGGTGCCGGCCTGGGCTTTCTGTGGTTCAACACCTATCCCGCGCAGGTCTTCATGGGGGACGTGGGTTCCCTGGCGCTGGGTGCAGGCCTTGGGGTCCTGGCGGTCATCGTCCGCCAGGAGATCGTGCTGTTCATCATGGGCGGCATTTTCGTGGTGGAAACCCTGTCGGTCATCGTTCAGGTCGCTTCGTTCAAGCTGACCGGGCGGCGGGTTTTCCGCATGGCACCGCTGCATCACCACTTCGAACTCAAGGGCTGGCCGGAGCCGCGCGTGATCGTGCGGTTCTGGGTCATCACGGTCATTCTCGTACTCGTGGGTCTTGCGACCCTCAAGCTGAGGTAGGGCAGACAGTCATGGCACTGATTGCATCGGATCGTCGCACACTCATCGTCGGGCTGGGAGCTACCGGCCTGTCGTGCGTGCGTCATTGCCATGCACTCGGCCGGCAACTGGCCGTGGCGGACAGCCGTGCCCAGCCGCCGGGTCTTGCTGAGGTGCGCGAGCGCTGGCCGGATCTGGAAGTGGTCACCGGCGCCTTTGATCCGGACTGGTTCTGCGGTTTCGATGAACTCATCGTCAGCCCCGGGATCAGCCTGGATGAACCGGCGATCGCGGCGGCCGCCGAGGCGGGTGTGCGGATTTCCGGCGACCTGGACCTGTTCCGGGAAGCCGTGGCGGCACCGGTGGTGGCCATCACGGGCTCCAACGGCAAGAGCACGGTCACCACGCTTCTCGGGCAGATGGCCGCGGAGGCCGGTGTGAACGCCGGTGTGGGAGGCAACCTGGGTACGCCGGCGCTGGATCTGATCGCCCCGGATGTGCCGCTCTATATCCTGGAGGTTTCCAGTTTCCAGCTGGAACGCACCACGGATCTGAAAGCCGAGGTGGCCACGGTCCTCAACGTCAGCGATGACCACATGGACCGCTACCCGGACCGGATGAGCTACTTCCAGGCCAAGCACCGGATCTTCCAGGGCGCACGCAATGCCGTCGTGAACCTGGACGATCCCCTGAGCCAGCCGCTGCTCAACGAGGGCATGGTGCCGCATTTCTTCGGACTCTTCCGGGTGGACCTCGGGGTCTTCAGTACCCGCGAGGACGAAACCGGTCTCTGGCTGACCCATGGTCTGGATAACCTGATGCACGCCAGCGAGCTGGGCGTGGCCGGCATGCACAACATCGCCAATGTGCTGGCGGCGCTGGCGCTGGGCAATGCGGTCGGGCTGCCCATGGACGCCATGCTGGCGGCCGCCCGCCGGTTCCGGGGCCTGCCGCACCGCAGCCAGAGCCTGCGGGAACACAGCGGCGTGCTCTGGGTGAACGATTCCAAGGCCACCAATGTGGGCGCCACACGGGCCGCAATCGAAAGCCTGGCGCCCGCCGAGGGCCAGCTGGTGCTGATTGCTGGCGGTGATGCCAAGGGAGCGGATCTGTCCCCGCTGGTGGAGGCGGTGACCGGGCGGGTCCGCCATCTGGTGCTCATGGGCCAGGATGCGCCGATCCTGGAAGAGGCTCTGGGTAACCTCGTGGCCAGCACGCGTGTCAGCACTATGGAGGAAGCGGTAAAGGTCGCGTCGGACAAGGCTTGCGCCGGGGACCGGGTACTGCTTTCCCCGGCCTGCTCGAGTCTGGATCAGTACAGCAGCTATGAGGCCCGGGGCGATGCTTTCGCCCGGGCTGTGGAGGCGTTATGACGGCGGTTGCGGGGAATATGCCCATCCGCGCGCCGCGGCGGGAACTCACGGCGCTTCTGTTGAGTGCGGGTGTGTTGCTGACGCTGGGCATTGTGATGATTGGATCGGCTTCCATGGATGTGGCGGCACAGAACTATGGCAGTCCGCTGCACTTCGTTCTGCGCCAGAGCGTCTATGTGGTGCTGGGCTGCCTGGCGGGGCTGGTTGCCGCCAACATTCCGCTCGTCTGGTGGCTGCGTGGTGCCTGGCTGTGGCTGGCCGGTGCCTTCCTGCTGCTGATCCTGGTACTGACGCCCCTGGGGGTCACCGTTAATGGCAGCACCCGCTGGATCTCACTGGGTGTCGCGAACTTTCAGGTTTCGGAGGCGGCCAAGTGGCTGCTGGTGGTCTATCTGGCCGGCTACGTGGTCCGGCGTCACGCGGAAGTGGTGGATACCTGGCCCGGGGTGCTCAAGCCGCTGGCCATCCTGGGCGCGGCCAGCGGGCTTCTGCTGGTGCAACCGGATTTCGGTGCCGTGGTGGTGCTGATGGCGGCCGCCTTTGGTGTCATTTTCGTCAGCGGTGTCGGGCTGGGCCGCTTCCTGGTGGTGAGCCTGAGCGGTCTGGCCCTGGGCGCCGCAGCGCTGTTCAGCCAGCCGTACCGGATTGAGCGCCTGGTGGCCTACCTCGATCCCTGGAAGGACCAGTTTAATTCCGGCTACCAGCTGACCCAGGCGCTGATCGCGTTCGGTCGTGGAGAATGGACCGGAACCGGCCTGGGCAACTCGATCCAGAAGCTGTTCTATCTGCCGGAAGCCCATACCGATTTCATCTTTGCCATCGCTGCCGAGGAATTCGGGCTTCTGGGAGCGCTGGGCATACTGCTGACATTCACGGTGCTCGTTCTCACTGGCCTGCGTATTGCCCGCCGGGCCCGGGACGCCGGCATGACGTTCGGCGCCTGTCTGGCCTACGGCCTGACCCTGCTGATCGCGCTCCAGGCCTATATCAATATGGCCGTGAACACCGGGCTTCTGCCCACCAAGGGCCTGACCCTGCCGCTCGTCAGCTATGGCGGCTCCAGCCTGGTGGTGAGCTGCGTCACCATTGGCGTGATCGCGCGGGTCCAGATGGAAGTGGAAGATCAGCTTGCGCAGGAGGGCGATGCATCATGAGCCAGCGTTTCCTGATCATGGCAGGCGGTACCGGCGGGCACGTTTTCCCGGCACTGGCCACTGCGGAAGCTCTCCGGGAAAAGGGCCATGAAGTCGCCTGGCTCGGCTCCAGTGGCGGCATGGAAGCCGATCTGATTGGTGGCAGGGACATCCCCCTGTACCTGATCGAGGTCTCCGGTCTGCGGGGCAAGGGTGGCCTCACGCGTCTGGCGGCACCAGTGAAACTGGTGCGGGCGCTGTGGCAGGCGGTTGCGGTGATCCGCCGCTTCCGCCCGGACTGCGTTCTGGGTATGGGCGGTTTCGCGGCCGGACCGGGTGGTCTGGCGGCCTGGCTGCTGCGCCGGCCGCTGGTGATCCATGAACAGAATGCGGTTGCCGGTATGACCAACCAGTGGCTCTCCCACCTGGCCGAAGTCACCTTGGAGGCGTTTCCCGGTGCCTATGGCAGCAGAACCGTGACCCGCTGCACGGGCAACCCGGTGCGCCAGGACCTGACGGGGCTTCCGGCCCCGGCTGAACGTATCGGGCGCGGGCAACGGCTTAAGCTCCTGGTCCTGGGGGGAAGCCGCGGTGCCCGCGCCATCAATGAAGTGGTGCCGGAGGCGCTGGCGTCGCTGGCAACCGGCGAACAGCCGGAAGTCCGCCATCAGTGCGGCCGGGATCACCTGGACAGCACCCGCAAGGCCTATGCGGACGCGGGTCTGTCGGCGGACGTGGTGCCCTTTATCGGGGATATGGCGGAAGCCTACGGCTGGGCCGACCTGGTGGTCTGCCGGGCGGGCGCCCTGACACTGGCGGAGCTCGCCTGTGTAGGCGTGGGGTCCGTGCTGGTGCCTTTCCCGCATGCGGTGGATGATCATCAGACGGTCAACGCGCGCCATCTCAGCGACGCAGGTGCAGCCCTTCTGATGCCCCAGTCCCAGCTGGATGCGGCGGGTCTGGCGCGGGAAATCCAGCGTCTCGATGACGATCGGGACGCGCTGCGCACCATGGCGGAGCGGGCCCGCGAGCTGGCGGTCCCGGACGCCACCGAACGTGTTGTCAATTACTGTCTGGAGGCGGCTCATGGCCGAGCGTAATACCAGCCCCATGGTCCATGACGTGCCCGAGATGCGGCGTATCCGCGGGATCCACTTTGTGGGTATCGGCGGTTCCGGTATGAGCGGGATCGCGGAAGTGCTCTACAACCAGGGCTATGAGGTGACCGGCTCCGATATCCGTGAAAGTGCCGTGACCCGTCACCTGGGAGAGCTTGGGATCCGTGTGGCCATCGGGCACCGCGGGGAGAACAGTGCCGATGCGGACGTGGTTGTGGTCTCCAGTGCCGTGGATGAATCCAACCCGGAGGTCGTTACGGCCCGGGAAAACCGCGTACCGGTGGTACCCCGTGCGGAGATGCTGGCCGAGATCATGCGTTACCGCCACGGCATTGCGGTGGCCGGTACCCATGGCAAGACCACGACAACCAGCCTGATCGCCTCGATTCTGGGCGAGGGCGGTCTGGACCCGACCTTCGTGATCGGTGGCAAGCTCAACAGCGCCGGTACCAATGCCCAGCTGGGGCGTTCGCGCTACCTGGTGGCCGAGGCCGATGAAAGCGATGCCTCTTTCCTGCATCTGACGCCGGTGATCAGCGTGGTCACCAATATCGATGCGGATCACATGCACACCTATGGCGGTGACTTCGAGAAGCTCAAGCAGACCTTCGTGGAGTTCCTGCACAGCCTGCCGTTCTACGGCGTGGCCATCATGTGCTGTGATGATCCCCGGGTGCGGGAAGTGGCGGAACGCATCTCGCGCGCCGTGATCACTTACGGTTTCAGCGAGGACGCTGACTATCGAGCGGTGGACGTGAACACGGACGGTTTCAGTACCGGTTTCCGTGCGCTGCGTCCCGATGGCTATTCGGACCTGGAAGTGCGCCTGCGCATGCCGGGTCGGCACAACGTCCTCAACGCCATGGCGGCGATTGCCGTGGCCACGGACGAGGGGGTCGGGGACGAGGATATTCTGAGGGCACTGGAGCATTTCTCCGGTGTCGGCCGTCGCTTCCAGGTCTACGGCGACTACCCGGTAGCCGGGGGCGAGGTCACGCTGGTGGACGACTACGGGCACCATCCACGTGAGGTGGAGGCGGTGATCCAGGGTGTGCGCGATGCCTGGCCCGGTCGTCGCCTGGTCATGATCTACCAGCCGCACCGGTTCAGCCGGACCAGTGATCTCTATGACGATTTCGTGCGGGTGCTCTCCAGCGTGGATGTGCTGCTGATGCTGGATGTCTACGCGGCGGGTGAGCAGCCGATCCCCGGCGCGGACAGCCGCAGCCTGTGCCGGAGCATGCGCCAGCGGGGCCAGCTGGATCCGGTGTTCGTGGAGGACACGGATCGGGTCGAGGATCTGCTGGAGAACCTGCTCCAGCCCGGCGATCTGCTTATCACCCAGGGGGCCGGCGACATCGGGGGCCTCTCGGCGCGTCTGGCGTCGAACGGACTGACCGGAAGCGGAGGTGATCATGACGGTCACTGATGAGTTCCGCGTCAGTGCAGAACAGACACAGGCCCTGGGCCGGGTTGCGGTCCTGATGGGTGGCGATTCGGCGGAGCGCAGTGTCTCGCTCAAGAGCGGGCAGGCGGTGACCGACGCCCTGCAGGCGGCGGGCGTGGATGCCCATGCCGTGGATGTGCAGGGTAACGCGATTCTCAAGCTGGCCGCGGAAGGGCAGTTCGACCGGTGTTTCATCGCCCTTCACGGTCGTGGCGGAGAGGACGGCACCCCCCAGGCCATACTGGATCAGGCGGGGGTCCCCTATACCGGCAGTGGGGTTCTGGCCTCGGCGCTGGGGATGGACAAGCTGCGCACCAAGTACGCGTTCGCGGGCGCCGGCCTTCCCACGCCGGCCTTCCGGCTCATGCGCTCGGTCGGGGAGGCAGAGGCCATCCTGGGTGAGCTGCGTGCTCCGCTCGGTGTCAAACCGGCGCGTGAGGGCTCGAGCATCGGTATCGGCAAGGTGGGGACGGTTGCCGAACTGAAGGAGGCCTATATCCAGGCCTGCGAGCTCGACCCCCTGGTGCTGGTGGAGGAATGGATAACAGGCGGCGAGTACACCGTCAGTATTCTGGGCGACCAGGCACTGCCGGTGATCGGGCTGGCCACCGACCACACCTTCTACGATTTCGAGGCCAAGTACCTCTCGGACGATACCCATTACATGCTGCCCAGTGGCCTTGACAGCGCCCACGAGCAGCGTATCCGGGAGCTGTCGCTCGAGGCCTTCCGGGTCATTGATGGCTGCGGCTGGGGCCGGATGGATGTGATGCAGGACGCCGCCGGCGATTTCTGGCTTCTGGAGGTGAACACCATTCCCGGCATGACCGACCACAGCCTGGTGCCTATGGCCGCTGAGGCGGCCGGCATCGGGTTCCGGGAACTCTGTGTCCGGATCCTGGAACAGACACTGGAGGTGCGGGCATGAACGGGCTTCTGTCGCCACTGCGGATCCGGGATACACGCGCCAAGACTGCGCGCCAGCGTGGCGCCAGTCCCATGGTGGAGGATCCCTCCGCGTTGCGCCTGGCGCTGCGCATGGCGGCTGGTGCTGTACGGCGAGTGCCCTGGAGTCAGGTCTTGCTCGGTCTGGTGGTGGCGGTTACCGCCGCGATGCTGCCCTGGGCTATTGGACAGGGGGTCCAGTTCCTCGATCAGGACTTCAACCGCGTCCAGGTGCAGGGCGAGCTGACGCGGGTAACGGAGCCGGCGCTGCAGAATCATCTGGAGCCGTTCATCGGGACGAGCTATTTCGCCACCGACCTGTCCCGGGTGAAGGCCCAGCTCGAGATGCTGCCCTGGGTTGAGAGTGCGGCCGTTGGGCGCGAATGGCCCGGCACCCTGACGGTCAGTGTGCGTGAGCATGAACCCGTGGCGCTGTGGAACGGGCAGGCGCTGATCAGCGGCGAGGGTACGGTATTCCGGCCTGCGGCGCCGGCGGCCCTGGACCTGCCCCGGCTCAATGGACCGGCGGGGCGTGCGGACGAGGTGCTGGAGCGGGCCCGGGCCTTCCGCGGTGAGCTGGCTGCGCTGGGGCTGGGGCTTGAAAGCGTCAGCCTGGAGCCCAGGGGCGCCTGGACGCTGCTTCTGGACAACGGCATAAGCGTCTCACTGGGCCGGGACCGGGTTCGGGAGCGCTTTGAACGGTTCATGACGGTTTACGAATCCCGGCTGTCGCCTGTGGCGGCGGATATCACCGGGGTGGATGCGCGCTATGGCAACGGGGTTGCTGTGCGCTGGAGAGATTCTTGAATCACGGGACTCAGATTATGTCATCGGCAGACACAGAGAACATGATCGTCGGGCTTGATATCGGCACCTCCAAGGTGGTGGCGCTGGTCGGCAAGCAGAATCCGGACGGTTCCATCGAGGTTGCCGGCATTGGCTCGCATCCGTCGCGCGGCCTCAAGCGCGGGGTGGTGGTCAATATCGAGACCACTGTCCAGGCGATCCAGCGTGCGGTTGAGGAAGCGGAGCTGATGGCCGGCTGCCGGATCCATTCCGTGTATGCCGGTATCGCCGGGAGCCACATCCGCAGCATGAACTCCCATGGCATTGTCGCCATCCGTGACCGCGAAGTGACCCAGGCCGATATCGACCGGGTCATTGATGCCGCCCAGGCGGTGGCGATCCCGGCGGACCAGAAGGTGCTGCACATCCTGCCCCAGGAGTTCGTGATCGATAACCAGGAGGGCATCAAGGAGCCCCTGGGCATGTCGGGCGTGCGGCTTGAGGCCAAGGTCCACCTGGTGACCTGCGCGGTGAACGCGGTCCAGAACATCGACAAGTGTGTGCGTCGCTGCGGCCTGGATGTGGACGACATCATCCTGGAGCAGCTGGCATCGAGCTATTCGGTGCTGACGGACGACGAACGCGAGCTGGGCGTGTGCATGGTGGACATCGGCGGTGGCACCACCGACATCGCCATCTTCACCGGCGGGGCCATCCGGCATACGGCGGTGATCCCCATTGCCGGCGACCAGGTGACCAATGACATCGCCATGGCACTGCGCACGCCCACGCAGAACGCCGAAGAGATCAAGACCCGTTACGCCTGCGCCCTGACGCAGCTGGCCGGCGCCGAGGAAACCATCAAGGTACCCGGCGTTGGTGACCGTGCGCCCCGGGATCTGTCCCGGGCAGCGCTGGCGGAGGTGGTCGAGCCCCGTTATGAGGAGCTCTTCACCCTGGTCCAGTCCGAGCTGCGGCGCAGCGGGTTCGAGGATCTGATTCCGGCGGGAATCGTGGTGACCGGCGGCTCTTCCATGATGGAAGGCGCGGTCGAACTGGCGGAAGAGATTTTTCATGCGCCCGTGCGCCTGGCGATACCGTCGGGCGTGACGGGCATGAGCGATGTGATCGGCACCCCGGTGTACGCCACTGGCGCGGGGCTGCTGATGTACGGCTTCCGGCAGGCGGAGAAGGGACGCGGGGGCGGTCCCTCTCCGGCTGCGGGAGATTCACTCCTGGCACGGATCAAGCAGTGGTTCACCGGGAATTTCTGAATCGGTTTTCAATGAATCCAAATAAAGCGGCACAAGCCGCTGGATAGAAGGAAGGAGAAGGGGAATGTTTGAACTGGTAGACAACGTAGAGCAGAGCGCAGTGATCAAGGTTGTCGGTGTTGGCGGGGGTGGCGGCAACGCCGTCCGCCATATGCTGTCAAGCGAGGTCGAGGGCGTTGAGTTCCTGTGCGCCAACACGGATGCCCAGGCACTGAAGGATCTGGACAGCAAGTCCCTGATCCAGCTGGGTGGCAATATCACCAAGGGCCTGGGCGCCGGGGCGAACCCGGAGATCGGGCGGCAGTCCGCGATGGAGGACCGCGACCGCATCGCCGAAGCCCTGAAGGGTTCGGACATGGTTTTCATCACTGCCGGCATGGGTGGCGGCACCGGCACAGGGGCTGCGCCCATCGTGGCCGAGGTGGCCCGCGAGATGGGCATCCTGACCGTGGCTGTGGTCACCAAGCCGTTCGGCTTCGAGGGCGGCAAACGCATGAAAGTGGCCGATGCTGGCCTCAAGGCGCTTGAGGATACCGTGGATTCGCTGATCACGATCCCCAATGAGAAACTGCTGACGGTGATGGGCAAGAACACCAGCCTGCTGGATGCCTTCGCCTCGGCCAACGACGTGCTGCTGGGTGCCGTTCAGGGCATCGCCGATCTGATCACCCGCAACGGCATGATCAATGTCGACTTTGCGGACGTGAAGACGGTCATGTCAGAGATGGGCAACGCCATGATGGGCACTGCCCGGGCCACTGGTGACGAACGTGCCCGCGAGGCGGCCGAGGGTGCCATCCGCAGCCCGCTGCTGGACGACATCAACCTGCAGGGCGCACGTGGCATCCTGGTGAACATCACGGCTGGCATGGACCTGAACCTCGGCGAGTTCAGCGAGGTCGGTGACATCGTGCGCGAATTCGCCTCCGAATCCGCTACCGTTGTGGTCGGTACGGTGATCGATCCGGAAATGGAGAACGAGTTGAAGGTGACCGTGGTCGCAACCGGGCTCAATGCCGAAGGGGATTCGCCGCAGAAGGTGGTGGACAATACCCGCAGCATGGACGGCAAGACCGACTACAACCAGCTGGATCGCCCGGCGGTACTGCGCCGGCGTGCAGTGGCCAGCGAGGGGAATGCGGCCGTGGATCAGGACAGCCAGGGTGAGCAGGATACCAATGTCGACTACCTCGACATCCCGGCATTCCTGCGTCGACAGGCGGACTGAAAGCCGTGGGGATCCCGGGGCATTGTGCGTCACTGAAGCCAATGTCTCGGTTTTCCACAGACTGTACAAATGGCGTCCAGACACGCCATCTGTTACAGTATGCGCAAAATTACGGCTTCCAGTTTAAGCCGTTTCCATGACGGAACAATGACATCATGATCAGACAACGCACCCTGAAGAACACCATCAGAGCCACCGGCGTCGGGCTCCATTCCGGCGAGAAAGTGTTTCTGACACTGAAACCGGCGCCGGTGGATACGGGCATCGTATTCCGGCGTGTGGATCTGGATCCGGTCGTGGAGGTGGAAGCGAGGGCCGAATACGTCGGCGAGACCATGCTTTCCACCACCCTGGTTAAGGATGGGGTCCGTGTTGCGACAGTGGAGCACCTGATGTCGGCTATGGCCGGTCTGGGGCTCGATAACTGCTATGTGGAGCTGAGTGCGGCGGAAGTGCCGATCATGGACGGCAGCGCGGGGCCCTTTGTGTTCCTGCTGCAGTCCGCTGGCATCGCCGAGCAGGAAGCGCCCAAGAAGTTCACCCGCATCAAGCGTGAGATCACCGTTGAGGAAGAAGGCAAGTGGGCTACGTTCACGCCTTTCGACGGTTTCAAGGTGAGCTTCACCATTGAGTTCAATCACCCGGTGTTCGAAGGCCGTAACCAGAATGCCACGGTTGATTTCTCAAGCACGTCCTTCGTCAAGGAAGTGAGCAGGGCGCGGACCTTTGGCTTCATGCGCGACATCGAAGCACTGCGTTCCATGAATCTGGCTCTCGGTGGCAGTGTGGATAACGCCATCGTGGTGGATGACTACCGCATCCTGAACGAGGACGGTCTGCGCTACGACGATGAGTTCGTCCGTCACAAGATGCTCGATGCTATTGGGGACCTCTATCTGATGGGCAGCAGTCTGATCGGTGAGTTCCGAGGCTTCAAATCGGGCCACGACCTGAACAACAAGCTTCTCCGCAAGCTCATTGCGGAAGAGGATGCGTGGGAAGTCGTGACCTTCGACGATGAGGCCAAAGCTCCTATCTCCTACTTCAAGCCGAGTCTGGCCGCAACGGGCTGATCCGGCTACTGGCCCTTCCGGGCATGCGAGGACAGGCGTCTCAGTACCCCGCTGAGGCCGCTGTCCTCCGTTTCCTCCGCTACTTCCCTGAGCAACTCGGCATTCTCCGCCGTCATTTCCGGTCGTTCCCTTGCCGTTCGCGGGCGTGGGTCATGCCAGGGCTGGACCCGTGCGCGGACACGCCAGACCTGACTGAAGCGCTCATCCTGCCGCAGGTTCTGGACAATGCGTCGCTGCTGGAAACGGACCTGGCTGGCGCGGGTACTGTCTGGGACCAGAAGTGTCAGTTCACCATTGGCATAGCCACCGAAACGGCAGCATTCGGCCAGGTTACCGGGCAGTGCTTCGAGGATGACGGTTTCTACACGCCGGTGCTGTTCGGCCTGTCTGAGAAGCCGGCTGAGCGGGCCTTCCGAGCCACTGTCGAGGGGGTGAGAGGGACGGTTTTCCCGGGGCATCAGCGCTACCTGCAGAGGGGTAATACCTTAAAATTGTAACGGAACCTTTCCGTGACCTGTCTCACAGTTAAGATTCCGTTAGACTCTCACTTGGAGTATGCTCGGCATCCGTCCTACGATCAATGACCGGTCGGGGATGCTGCAGGGTCTCAGAACACAGAGTCGCAAGACAGAGAGTTCGGTTGAACCTATGAACATACTTTTTGTAGGCCGCCATCACGGCAGAGCCCGGGTATTTTCCCCGGGGCGCAGTACGCTGTTCGCAGCGGGTGCCAGCCTGGCACTGATGATGGCCGGGGCTGGCTGGGGTGGTTACCAGCTGGCGGTCCAGTCCGGCGCCACGGGCACCGTTGCGGAAAGTCACATGGTCGAGCGCTGGAAAGAGCGGCTGGACGAGACCCATGCGGAACTGGACCGGATCGAGTCCAGAGCCGAGAGCGAGATCTCAGCGCTGACACGGCGTGTAGGGGAGCTGCAGGCCCGCGTCCTGCGGGTGGATGCCCTGGGTCAGAACCTGATGGCGTCCGCGGATCTTTCCGGCGAGGAATTCGACTTTGAGTCCCGCCCTGCGATGGGGGGACCGGAACCCGAAATGGCGGGCGAAAGCCAGACCACCACGGCGCTTGAACACCAGATCAGCGCCCTTGAAAGCCGACTGAGCTCCCGCGAGAAGCAGCTGACACTCCTGGACCGGTTGATTGCCAATCGCGAGCTCAAGAGTCAGCGTGAAGTGGACGGCAGGCCGGTGACCTGGGGGTGGACCTCATCACCCTATGGTTATCGTACCGATCCCTTCAATGGCCGTCGGGCCTGGCACACCGGGGTGGATATTGCCGGCCGTGAAGGCGGGGATGTCATCTCGGTCGGGGCCGGTGTTGTGACAGAGGCCCACAAGAAGGGGGGCTACGGTTACATCGTTGAGATCGACCATGGTGACGGTTATCAGACCCGTTATGCCCATGCCAAGAAGCTGCTGGTCGAAAAAGGCGACATCGTCGAGAAGGGCCAGAAAATCGCCCTGATGGGATCAACGGGCCGCTCCACCGGACCGCATGTGCATTTCGAGGTGGTTAAGGACGGTACCCGAAAGAACCCCACGGACTTCATGTGACTCCCCTGGCCGGGCCATCCCCGGCCACTGCTTTTCCCTCCGAGTTAATTGGCGTTAGAATGCAGTGCCTTATTGTGTTCGACAGCGCCGACTCCATCTGTTCCGCCCTGTCCCTTTCGCGGCGCCCGTCCAGGCAGGGCTTATAGGGAAACGAATCAGGATTATGTTCTCACAGCTGGCCACCCGTCTTTTCGGAAGTAAGAACGCCCGTGAAATCAAGCGCATGCAGAAGCTGGTTGATCAGATCAACCAGTTCAGCGAGAGCCTCGGGTCGCTCTCGGATGAGGCGCTCAAAGCCAAGACCGGTGAACTCCGGGAGAAGCTCGGCAATGGCGCCGAACTGGAGGACATACTGCCGGAAGCGTTTGCGGTGGTGCGCGAGGCCAGTGACCGGGTTCTCGGCCTTCGCCATTTCGATGTCCAGTTGATCGGGGGCATCACTCTGCACGAGGGGCGCATTGCGGAAATGCGTACCGGTGAGGGCAAGACGCTGGTGGCGACCCTACCCATCTACCTCAACGCACTGACTGGTAACGGTGTTCACCTGGTCACCGTGAACGACTATCTGGCCCGGCGTGACGCGGCCTGGATGGGCCATCTGTACAACTTCCTCGGGCTGAGTGTGGGCGTGATCAACTCCGGACAGCCCTCGGAGGACAAACGCGCCGCCTATGCCTGTGATGTCATCTACGGCACCAACAACGAGTTCGGCTTCGACTACCTGCGCGACAACATGGCGTTCAGCCTGGAGGACAAGGTCCAGCGTGGGCTCCATTACGCCATTGTGGACGAAGTGGACTCCATCCTGATCGACGAGGCCCGTACGCCGTTGATCATTTCCGGCGCGGCGGAAAGCGACACGGACATCTACCGCCGGGTGAACGAACTGGTCCCCCACCTCGAGAAATCCTCCGAGGATGCCGAGGAGGAGCCGGACGGCGACTTCACCATTGATGAGAAATCCCGTTCCGTGGAACTGACGGAGAAGGGCCACGAGAAAGTGGAAGCCCTGCTGCGCGAGGCCGGGCTGCTGGAGGAGGATTCCAGCCTCTATTCGGCGGCCAACCTGAGCCTGCTGCATCACATCCACTCCGGGCTGCGGGCCCACCACCTGTTCCACCGCAATGTGGATTACATCATCAGTGAAGGGCAGGTGGTCATCGTGGACGAGCATACTGGCCGCACCATGCCCGGCCGGCGCTGGAGTGAGGGGCTCCACCAGGCGGTGGAAGCCAAGGAAGGCGTCGAGATCAAGGCCGAGAGCCAGACGCTGGCCTCGACCACCTTCCAGAATTTCTTCCGTCTCTACGACAAGCTGGCCGGCATGACTGGTACGGCGGATACAGAGGCGTTCGAATTCAACCAGATCTACGGCCTGGATGTGGTCTGCATCCCCACCAACAAGCCGGTCAACCGCACGGACTACAATGACCTGATCTATCTGACCAAGGAAGAGAAATACCAGGCGATCATTGATGAAATCCGGGATGAGGTCTCAGCCGGGCGCCCGGTGCTCGTGGGTACGGCCTCCATCGACACCTCCGAGGTGATGTCGAAGCTGCTGAATGAGGCGGGTATCCCCCATAACGTGCTCAACGCCAAGCAGCACGAAAAAGAGGCCCATGTCATCGCCCAGGCGGGTAAGCCCGGCACCGTCACCATTGCCACCAACATGGCGGGCCGTGGTACCGACATTGTGCTGGGTGGCAACCTGGACGCGGAACTGGCCGATCTCGGCGAGAACACCTCCGAGGCTGATATCGAGGCCCTGAAACAGGACTGGCAGCGGCGCCATGATGCCGTGGTGGAGGCCGGTGGTCTGCACATCATCGGTACCGAGCGCCATGAGTCCCGCCGGATCGACAACCAGCTGCGTGGCCGTGCCGGTCGCCAGGGCGATCCGGGCTCTTCCCGGTTCTTCCTCTCCCTGGAGGACGACCTGATGCGTATCTTCGCGCCGGATCGGGTCAAGAACCTGATGCAGGCACTGGGCATGCAGAAGGGCGAGGCCATCGAGCATCGCATGGTCACCAACTCCATTGAGAAGGCCCAGCGTAAGGTCGAAGGGCGCAACTTTGACGTGCGCAAGCAGCTGCTGGAATACGACGACGTGGCCAACGACCAGCGCCGCGTGGTCTATGAGCAGCGTAATGAGGTGATGGAATCCGAGGACATCTCCGGGCTCATCCAGCAGGTACGCGAGGATGTGGTCGACTCGGTCATCAGCCAGCACATCCCGCCCCAGAGCATGCCCGAGCAGTGGGATATTCCCGGCCTGGAGCAGCAGCTTGAGAGCGAACTGGGCCTGCAGCTGCCGGTACGCGACTGGCTTGAGGAAGAAGGCATGTACGAGGAGAAGCTGCGCCAGCGGATCCTCGAAGAGCACATCCGTGTCTATCAGGAGAAGGAAGAGGTGGTCGGCGCTGAGACCATGCGCCGGTTCGAGAAGCAGGTGTTCCTGCAGACGCTGGATACCCTCTGGAAGGAGCATCTGGCCAACATGGACCATCTGCGCCGGGGCATCCATCTGCGTGGTTACGCGCAGCGCAATCCCAAGCAGGAGTACAAGCGCGAGGCGTTCAACCTCTTCCAGAACATGCTGGAGTCCATCAAGTTTGACGTCGTGCGGGTGATCTCACGCGTGCGCGTCCAGCGTCAGGAAGAGCTGGATGAGATGGAGCGCAAGCGGCGTGAGGAGCTGCAGCAGGAACTGGCGCGGGCGCAGGCCCGTCATGACGAGGCCAGCGGCCAGGCCGCCGCCCGCGCGGATGATGGCGAGGGTGGTGACGGCCAGGGTGACAGTGATGAGGACAGTGCCGGCGTTGGCCAGCAGCCGTTCGTTCGCGATAACCGCAAGATCGGCCGTAATGAGCCCTGCTTCTGCGGCTCCGGCAAGAAATACAAGCACTGTCACGGCAAGGCGGAATAAGCGTTATGGCGGTCAATCCCGCACCTCTTCCTGAATTCCACGCGGTGCCGGGCGTGCGCCTGGGCACCGCGGATGCGGCCATCAAGAAATCCGGCAGTGACGACCTGGTGCTGATGGAACTGGCTGAGGGCAGCGCCGCTGGTGCCGTCTTCACCCGCAATGCGTTCCGCGCGGCGCCGGTGCTCGTGGCTGAGCAGGCGCTGGCGGCGGGCCGGCCCCGCTATCTGCTGATCAACACTGGCAACGCCAATGCGGGCACCGGTGAGCAGGGCCTCTCGGATGCCCGTGCCTGCTGTCGGGCGGTGGCGGAAGCCGCGGGGGTCGGCGCGGAGCAGGTCCTGCCGTTCTCAACCGGCGTAATCGGCGAACCACTGCCGTTGGCGCGCATGCTGGAGGCCATCCCGAATGCGGTGACGGACCTGGACCCCAACGGCTGGGCGAAAGCGGCACCTGCCATCATGACCACGGACACGCTGCCCAAGGGGGCAACCCGCCGGGTGATGATTGGCGGTAATCCAGTGCATATCTCCGGCATCAGCAAGGGTGCCGGTATGATCCGCCCCAACATGGCCACCATGCTCGCCTTCGTTACCACGGACGCCGCGATTCCGGCGGACGTACTCAGGCCGCTGGTGCGTGAGCTGGCGGACGCCAGCTTCAACCGCATCACCATTGACGGTGACACCTCCACGAACGACGCCTGCCTGCTGGCAGCGACCGGTCAGAGCCCCGCCGAGGTTGTGGATTCCCGGGGACAGGTGGTGCCGGAACTGCGCGAGGCGCTGGCGTCCGTGTTCCTGGAGCTTTCCCATGCCATTGTGCGGGATGCGGAAGGCGCGACCCGGTTCGTGACCGTGGAGGTTGGCGAGGCCGCCGATGCCGATGAGGCCTGCCGTGTGGCTTTCGCCGTGGCCGAGTCGCCGCTGGTCAAAACGGCGCTCTACGCAGCCGACCCCAACTGGGGCCGGATACTTGCGGCCGTGGGGCGTGCGGGCATCGAGAACCTCGCCATCGATGGCGTCTCAATCCATCTCGATGATGTCTGCATCGTCCGCCACGGTGGGCGGGCCCCGGAGTACACCGAGGCGGCCGGCCAGGCCGTGATGGACCAGCAGGAGCTGACCATCCGCATTGACCTGGGGCGTGGCAGCGCACTGGAACGGGTCTGGACCTGCGATTTCTCCCATGAGTACGTCACCATCAACGCCGAATACCGGACCTGAGAGTGTGAAAACGGTTCACGTTGCTGTGGCAGCTGTCTCTCGCCATGAGGGTGGGCGCGAGCAGGTGCTCGTGGCACAGCGTCATGCGCACCAGCATCAGGGCGGCCTTCTGGAGTTCCCCGGCGGCAAGGTTGAGCCCGGCGAGTCCGCTGAGGCAGCGCTTGTGCGTGAACTCGATGAGGAGGTCGGGCTCCGGGTGCCGGAAAGCGGCCTGGGCTTTGAATTGAGCCTGACCCACGACTATGGCGACCGCCGTGTCCAGCTGGATCTCTACCGCGCCACCGGATTCTCGGGAGAACCCCAGGGTCGGGAAGACCAGCCGCTGATGTGGCTCGATGTGGCCACCCTGGATCCAGGTGACTTTCCCGCCGCCAACCGCCGCATGATCCAGGTGCTGGCGCTGCCGGCACGCACGCTGGTTACCGGTGCCGGCGTGACGGCGGATGAACTCGCAGACCGGCTTCGGGGCTGGGCGGGCAGCCAGTGCCTGCTGCGCTGCCCGGAGCTCGATGATGCGGCGTATCAGGGGCTGGCTTCCGCCTGTGTGCCAGTGGCCCGAAACGCGGGCTGTGCGCTGGTGCTTCACGGCGCACCGGAACGTCTCGCGGCGGTTCCCGATGCCAACGGTCTGCACCTGCCCTGGCGGGAGGCACGTGCTCTCATGGAGCGCCCTGTCAGCAGGGCGTACCGCCTTGGGGTGTCCTGTCACGATCGCGCCAGCCTGGAGCACGCACAGAGGCTGGGCGCGGACTATGCCTTTCTCTCGCCGGTCAGACCCACGGCCAGCCACCCCGATCGCCCGCCACTGGGCTGGGACGGTTTCGAGGCGCTGGTGACGGGTCTGGATCTTCCGGTCTATGCACTGGGCGGGGTTGGTGGCGATGATGTGGCGCAGAGCCGCCGGCATGGCGGCTGTGGAATTGCCGGTATCGGCTTCTGGTGGCATTGAAGGAGGAATGAATGAGCGGTCTCAGTCATGTGGACGAAACCGGGGCGGCCAATATGGTCGATGTCGGGGACAAGGCGGTGACCCAGCGCGAGGCGAGAGCGGGGGGCATGATCCGGATGCAGGCGGAAACCCTGGACATGATCCTGGCGGGCGAACACCCCAAGGGGGATGTGCTGGCTACCGCGCGGATCGCCGGCATCATGGCGGCCAAACGCACCCATGAGCTGATTCCCCTGTGCCATTCGCTGAACCTGAGTTCGGTCAAGGTCTGGCTCACGCCCCGGGAGAATCGTGATGGCATCGACATTGAAAGCCGGTGTCGCCTCAACGCCGCAACCGGCGTGGAAATGGAGGCGCTCACTGCTGTATCGGTGGCGGCACTGACGCTCTATGACATGTGCAAGGCGGTGGACCGTGGCATGGTCATGGACGGTATCCGGCTGCTGGAAAAACAGGGCGGTCAGTCCGGTCACTGGCAGGCACCGGAGGAAGGCGGGGCCTGACCCCGTTCAGCGGCGCTGCGCCTTCTGTTAAACTGCCGCCTCTTTTCATCCTGAGAGGATCGCCCGTGGTCGTCCGATTCATCGAGAGCTGTCGCCTCCCCACGCCTTTCGGTGTGTTCGATATGCATGGGTTTGAGGAAATCGACACCGGCCAGGAGCATGTGGCGCTCAGTCTGGGCGAGGTCTCGGACGGCCGGCCCGTGCTGGGGCGCACCCATTCCGAATGCCTCACCGGTGATGCCCTCTACAGCATGCGCTGCGACTGCGGCTACCAGCTGGAAGAGGCCCTGCGCAGCATCGCCATCGAGGGGCGTGGGGTGCTGCTCTACCTGCGCCAGGAAGGTCGGGGCATCGGGCTTCTGAACAAGATCCGGGCCTACCGGCTGCAGGATGAGGGAGCGGACACGGTGGAGGCGAATGAGCGCCTTGGCTTCGCTGCGGATCTTCGGGATTACAGTATGTGCCTGGACATGCTCGAACATCTGGGCATCAAGCAGCTGCGGCTGATGACCAATAACCCGGTCAAGGTGGATTCGCTCCGGGATCTGGGCGTGGACGTGGTTGAACGGGTGCCGCTGGAGGTGGGCCGCAATCCCCACAATGAGTCCTATCTGAACACCAAGCGCTCACGCATGGGGCACTGGTTCCATACCCACCAGGACGACGATCCGCCGCCCTCACAGGAGTGAGGGATCAGGTCTGGGCGACGGCGAGGCCGCTGTCGCCACTGTTCCGGGAAAGGCGCTGGCTGATGGCACTGTGGATGCCCTCTGCATCCAGTCCGGCGTCCGCCAGTTGCTCCGCAGGCTTACCATGGTCGATGAAACGGTCCGGCAGGCCCAGCTGAAGCAGATCCACGCCAACCCCGGCGGCATGCAGGTGTTCCGACACGCCACTGCCGGCACCACCGGCCACCATATTCTCCTCGATGGTCACCAGCAGGTCGTGACTGGCGGCCAGCTTTTCAACCAGCGCCGTGTCCAGTGGCTTCACAAAGCGCATGTCCGCCACCGTGGCATCCAGTGATTCCGCCACTTCAAGCGCGGGGGTGACCATGGCCCCGAAAGCCAGTATGGCCACACGGGTCCCCTCACGGCGCACCACGCCACGGCCCAGTGGCAGTGCTTCCATGTGCTCATCGACGGCCGCGCCGGGGCCCGTGCCCCTGGGGTAGCGCACGGCGGCCGGGCCTTCGTGGGACCAGCCGGTGTAGAGCATGTGCCGTGTCTCGTTCTCGTCCGAGGGCGCCATCACCACCATATTGGGTACGCAGCGCAGGTAGGTCAGGTCGAAGGCACCGGCGTGGGTCGGGCCGTCCTCGCCCACCTGACCGGCGCGGTCCAGAGCGAAGAGCACGTCCAGGTTCTGCAGGGCGACGTCATGGATCAGCTGGTCGTAGGCACGCTGCAGGAAAGTGGAGTAGATGGCGACCACAGGCTTGGCCCCGTCACAGGCCATGCCGGCGGCCAGCGTGACCGCGTGCTGCTCGGCGATGGCCACATCGAAGTAGCGTTCCGGGAAGCGCTCAGAGAAAGCCACCAGGTCCGAGCCTTCGCGCATGGCCGGGGTAATGCCCATTACCCGGTTATCCTGCTCGGCCATGTCGCACAGCCACTGGCCGAATATGTTCGAGTACTTGGGCTTCTTCGGAGCATCCGCTGGCTGGACGGGCGGTGCCGGTTCGATCTTGTTGATCGCGTGGTAGCCCACCGGATCGGACTCGGCGGGGCCGAAGCCCTTGCCCTTGGTGGTGACCACGTGCAGGAACTGGGGGCCGTCGAGCTGGCTGATGGTCTCGAGGGTTTCCAGCAGCAGCGGCAGGTCGTGGCCGTCGATGGGGCCGATGTAGTTGAAGCCCATCTCCTCGAACAGGGTGCCTGGTGCCAGCATGCCCTTGAAGTGCTCCTCGGTGCGGCGGACCAGGGCCTTGAGGCCGGGAGTGTTGGCCAGTGCGCGCTTGCTGCTGTCGCGCACCTGATTGTAGGTCCGGCTCGCCAGGAGGCGTCCGAAGTAGTTGGAGAGTCCGCCCACGTTGTGGGAGATGGACATCTCGTTGTCGTTCAGCACCACCAGCAGGTTGGCGCGCACGTCCGCGGCATGGGTCAGGGCTTCGAAGGCCATGCCGGCGGTCATGGCGCCATCGCCCATGACCGCGATGCCCTTGCGGTTGCGCCCCTGCTGGCGGGCTGCCAGGGCCATGCCCAGAGCCGCGCTGATGGAGGTGCTGGAATGGCCCACCCCGAAATGGTCGTAGGGGCTTTCATCCCGGTTGGGAAATGCGGCCAGGCCATCTTTCTTGCGGATGGTGCGCAGCTGTTCCCGGCGCCCGGTCAGGATCTTGTGAGGGTAGGCCTGGTGACCCACATCCCAGACCAGGCGGTCCTCTGGTGTCTCAAAGATGTAGTGGAGCGCCAGGGTCAGTTCCACTACTCCGAGCCCGGCCCCGAAATGGCCGCCGGACTGGCCCACGGACCACAGCAGGAATGCCCGCAGTTCGCGTGCCAGCGGTACCAGCTGGTCCCGGCCGAGCGTGCGCAGCTGTTCCGGCGTGTTGACGCGATCCAACAGGGGCGTCTCCGGGCGCTGCGTGGGTATGCTGTTGAAAACGGTCTTGTCCTGCATCCGGGCTTTGCTGCCTTGGCGGTTCCTGACGGTAATCCCGCATTATAGAGAAATCGGCGCGGAGAATCAGTTCCGCGTTTCCCGGCACAATAAGCCCACCACTCCGGCAGTGACAACAGGGGGACGTCAGTGGTTGCGCTCGATGATGAACGCGGCCAGTGCGGCGAGCAGAGAGGCGTCACCGGAAACCCGCTCCAGGTGACCCAGGGCATCACGGTGAAGTTCATCCAGCCGCCCGCGGGCGCCTTCCAGGCCCAGCAGGGTCGTGTAGGTGGCTTTATCCGAAGCCGTGTCCGACCCCTGGGGCTTGCCGGTTACAGAGGCGCTGCCTTCCACATCCAGGATGTCATCCTGCACCTGGAAGGCAAGGCCGATACTGCGCCCGAACGCACGCAGCGAGGTGATGAGTGGTTCATCGCCTCCGGCGCAGTGGGCGCCGAGCACCAGTGAGGCTTCGATGAGCGCCCCGGTCTTGCGCCGGTGCAGCGCCTCAAGGGCGTCCATGGAGGGATGGGCGCCGGTGGCGTCCAGATCCAGTGCCTGTCCTCCCGCCATGCCCCGGTGACCGGAGGCGGCGGAGAGTTCCCGGGTCATGGCCACAACCGTGGTCGCCGGCCGGTCAGTGCCGGAAAGCGTCTCGAAGGCAAGCGTCTGCAGGGCATCCCCGGTGAGGATGGCGGTGGCCTCATCGAATGCTACGTGGCAGGTGGGCTGCCCGCGGCGGAGGTGGTCGTCATCCATTGCCGGCAGGTCATCGTGTACCAGTGAGTAGGCATGGATGAACTCAACCGCCACTGCAGCGGGCAGGGCGTAGTCATCGTTGCTTTCCCCGGCACAGCGGCAGGCGGCCAGCACCAGCGCGGGGCGCAGGCGTTTGCCGCCACCGAGGACCGCGTGGCGCATGGCCTGGTGAAGGCGACGGGGCTCGGTGTCCGGGTCCGGAAGCGCCTGTTCCAGGGCGAGCTCCAGACGCTGACGGGTGTCGTTGAGGAAGGCGTCGACGGTCATGCCTCGGAGCTGTCCTCCGGGAAGGGACGTGTTTCAAGCTCGCCCTGGCTGTTCTCGATGACCTGCTCCACCCGCTGCTCCGCATCGCGCAGGGACTGCTGGCATGAGCGGGTGAGCTGAACGCCGCGCTCGAACGCCTTCAGGGATTCCTCCAGTGGCATATCCCCCTGTTCGAGCTTGCGAACCAGGGATTCCAGCTCCTGGATGCTCGTCTCGAAGGTGGCGGCATTGCCGCTGTCACTGTTGCTGCTGTCACTTTCACTCATGCATCCACTCCCGTTGCTGCCGGTGCCACCACCGGGTGAACGGCCGGATTGTAGCATGCCCTCGGGCCCAGTCACCCGCGCCGGGCCGTAATCCGGAACCGCGGCGTCCGGGCCTGCGGCCGTTTCCATCCTCTGGTACCATGCCGGCCTTCATTGGACAACGGAACGGAATCGGATGGGCATCCTCGAAGCACTGGCTTTCTATCTGGGACTGGGCGCCGTTGCTGGAACGCTGGCCGGTCTTTTCGGAATCGGCGGCGGGCTCATCATCGTCCCCGCGCTGGTGTTTGCCTTTGGCTGGCAGGGTGTCAGCGGGAGCATTTCCGCGCACCTGGCGGTCGGTACCTCGCTGGCCACGGTCGTGTTCACTTCCCTGAGTTCCATCCGAACCCACCACGGCAAGGGCGCCGTCCGCTGGGAGCTGTTCCGGCCCATGGCTGCGGGTATACTGCTGGGGGCCGCGCTGGGCGCAGTAACGGCCGGGCTTCTCAGCGGTGAGATGCTTCAGGGGATCATTGGTGTCTTCGTGCTCCTGGTTGCCGCTAAGATGGTGACCGGCTGGTCCCCAATGGCATCCGACCGCCAGCCCGCGAAAGCGGAACTCGGCGGTGTGGGTGGTGGCATCGGCTGGCTTTCCGCGATTGTCGGCATCGGTGGTGGCACGCTGACAGTGCCGTACCTGACGTGGGTCGGGGTCCGCATGCAGCACGCGGTGGGCACATCGGCGGCCTGTGGCCTTCCCATTGCGGTGTCCGGAGCGCTGACGAACATGGTCGTGGGCTGGGGGCGTGAGGGACTTCCGGAGTACAGTGTCGGGTTCGTGTTCCTGCCGGCGCTGCTGGGTATTGTACTGATGAGCGTTCCCTTTGCCCGCGTTGGGGCGCTGTTGGCACACCAGTTGGATGAGCGCTGGCTCAAGCGCCTGTTCGCGCTGCTGCTGGTGGTGATTGGTGTGCGGTTTCTGATTTCAGGTTGAAGGTCTCATGCTGGTACATCCGCAATTTGATCCGGTCGCTGTTTCACTGGGCCCTCTGGACATCCACTGGTACGGGCTGACCTACCTGGTCGCCTTCGTCGGGGGCTGGGCTCTGGCGCGGCTGCGTACCAGCCGCCCGGATTCGCCGGTCAACGCCGAGCAGCTGGGGGACCTGCTGTTCTATATGGCGCTGGGTGTGATCCTCGGCGGGCGCTTTGGCTACGTGCTGTTCTACCACTTTGAACGCTTTCTGGCGGAACCGCTCTGGCTCATCCAGATCTGGGAAGGTGGTATGTCCTTCCATGGTGGTCTCATCGGTGTACTGGCGGCCATGCTGATGTTCGCCCGCCGTATCGGCACCGGTTTCTTCAATATCGCGGATTTCATCGCACCGGTGATTCCCGTGGGCCTGGGCCTTGGGCGGATTGGTAACTTCATCAACGGTGAACTCTGGGGGCGCCCCACATCGCCGGAACTGCCCTGGGCCATGGTGTTTCCACAGGCTGGGGATGCCCTGCCGCGCCATCCCTCGCAGCTTTACCAGTTCGCGCTTGAGGGGGTGCTGCTGTTCGTGGTGCTGTGGTGGTTCTCTGCCAGGCCACGACCACGCATGGCGGTTTCAGGGGTCTTCCTGGCCGGTTATGGGGTGCTGCGTTCCGTGGCCGAGTTCTACCGCGAGCCTGATGCCCATCTGGGCTTTGTGCTGCTGGACTGGATGACCATGGGGCAGGTCCTGTCCGCGCCCATGATCGTGGCCGGCGTCATTCTGCTGTTTCTGGCCTATCGACAGGGGAGGTTCGCCTGAATGGAATCCTATCTGGCGCTGATGCGCGATGTGATTGATAACGGCGTTGACCGGGGCGACCGAACCGGCGTCGGTACCCGCTCGGTGTTCGGGCGTCAGCTGCGTTTTGACCTGGGGCAGGGCTTTCCCCTGCTGACCACCAAGAAGGTCCATGTGCGCAGTATCATTCATGAACTACTGTGGTTCCTGCGCGGCTCAACCGACAACCGTGAGCTGCAGCAGCATAACGTCTCGATCTGGAACGAGTGGGCTACGGAAGAGGGAGACCTGGGCCCGATCTACGGCAAGCAATGGCGCAGCTGGCAGTGCCCGGATGGCAGCACTGTGGACCAGATCAGCGACGTGCTGGATGGTATCCGCAACCGACCCGAGTCACGGCGGCTGTTGGTGACGGCCTGGAACCCAGCGGAGCTTCCGGATGAGTCCATGGGCCCGCAGGAGAACGTGCACGCGGGCCGGATGGCGCTGGCGCCCTGCCATTGCCTGTTCCAGTTCTTCGTAGAGAACGGACGGCTTTCCTGCCAGCTCTATCAGCGCAGTGCCGACCTGTTCCTGGGTGTGCCGTTCAACATCGCCTCCTACAGCCTGCTCACCTGCATTATGGCCCAGCAGGCCGGCCTGGAGCCCGGGGATTTCGTGCATACCTTCGGGGATGTGCACCTGTACCAGAATCACCTGACCGACGAGATTGTTTACGAGCAGCTGCGCCGCACGCCGGGCCCGTTGCCGGAGCTGGCGCTGCGACGCTGCCCGTCGAGTCTTTTTGAATACAGGGAAGAGGATTTCCGTATTACGGGTTATGATCCGTACCCGGTAATCCGTGCCCCCATCGCCATCTGAGGTCTGTTCATGCGCATTGCACTGATGGTCGCCATGGCCCGGAACCGGGTGATCGGCCGTAATAACCGTCTTCCCTGGTATCTGCCCGAGGAGCTCCAGTACTTCAAGCAGGCCACCATGGGCAAGCCCATCATCATGGGGCGCCGCACCCATGAATCCATCGGTCGCCCGCTTCCCGGGCGCAGCAACATCGTGCTCACCCGGGATACGGCCTGGTCGGGGGAGGGCGTCTGCGTGGTGCACTCCCTGGAGGCGGCTCTGGAGCAGGCGCAACAGCAGGGGCTGATCGATGGCGCCGAGGAGGCCGTGGTCATTGGTGGAGCCCAGATCTACGCGGAGGCGCTGCCGGTGGCGGACCGGCTCTATCTGACCGAGGTCCATGCCGAGGTGGAGGGGGATACCTTTTTCCCGGAGGTGGATCTCAGCCGCTGGGAGGAGGTTTCACGCGTGGATCATGCCGGTGGCGAGGAAGCCAACCGCTACCCTTACAGCATTGTTGTTTACGACCGGGGAGAGGTCTGAATGAGTGATTTCGACAACCTGATGCACGCCGCCCGGGAAGGGCGGGCTGATCTGACTCCGGATTGGGGTCAGGGGCGTGCCACGTTTGGCGGGCTTCTGGCGGCCATGGCCCATGAGGCCATGCGGGGGCAGCTGGTGGATGAGCGGCCACTGCGCTCGCTGGCGGTTTCCTTCGTGGGGCCGGCGGCGCCGGACCAGCCTGTTGATGTGAGTGCGGAGATCCTGCGCCAGGGCAAGGCGGTGACCCAGGTGGAGAGCCGTATCCACCAGGGCGGTGACACTGTCATGGTGGCCATGGGCAGTTTCGGGTCCGGCCGGGAGTCCGTGGTCTCGGTGGATCAGGAGCCGGCCCCGACGGCACCGGATCCCGGGGCCGCGCAGCCGATGCCGCAGATCGAGGGCGTAACCCCGGATTTCATGCGCCACTACGATCTGCGGTTCTGTCTCGGCGGGTTTCCGTTCAGTGGCTCAAGCGACCGCACCATGGGAGGCTGGATGCGCTTCAGTGAGGCGCCGCCGGCCATCACCCATTCGCACCTTGTGGCCCTGGTGGATACCTGGCCTCCGGCCGTGCTGCCGCACCTGAGCCAGCCGGCGCCAGCCAGTACCCTGAGCTGGACCATGGAGTTGGTGCACCCCATGCCATCCATCGGTCCCTCCGACTGGCTGCTCTACCGCGCCACCATTGATCAGGCCCGGGACGGCTATGGCCTTACCCGGGCCGGCATCTGGAGCGCCGAGGGCGAGCTGGTGGCCCGCAGCCAGCAGACGGTCACGGTTTTCGCCTGAGATGAAGGATCAGCGCCAGGCCATGATCCTGGGCGTGACCACGGTGCTGCTGTGGTCGACGGCGGCGACGGCCTTCAAGATCTCGCTGGAACACCTGTCGCGCACCGGGCTCATGTTCTGGGGGGTGACCTTTTCCATACTGGTGCTCGTGGCCTGGCAGGCGTGGCAGAGGCGCCTGGGTGAGACCCTGCGCCCGGGGCGGAAGGGGCTGCTGCTGTCCCTCGGGTTCGGACTCATCAATCCGATCCTCTACTACATCCTGCTGTTCGGCGCCTATGACCTGCTGCCGGCGCAGGAGGCGATGGCCATCAACTACACCTGGGCCCTGACGCTCACCTACCTGGCGGTGCCGTTTCTGGGCCACCGGCTGAAGACGGTGGACGCCCTTGCCGGACTGATCTGCTACAGCGGTGTCTTCATCATCGCCACGCGCGGGGATCCGCTGGCATTTGATCTCTCAAACGGGCCGGGCGTGGTGCTGGCCCTTCTGAGCACACTGGTCTGGGCGTTCTACTGGATCTTCAATACCCGTGATACCCGCGAGCCGGTTGCCGGGCTGCTGCTGAACTTCCTGGTAGCCTGGCCTTTGATTCTGGTTCTGGCTCTTTGGGATGGCTGGCAGTGGCCTGCCTGGCAGGGGCTGGCCGGAGCCGCCTGGGTGGGTGCCTTCGAGATGGGGATCGCCTTCGTGCTCTGGCTGCTGGCCATGAAGAAGGCCACCAATACCTCGCGCCTGAGCAACCTGATCTTTCTTTCACCCCCGCTGTCGCTGGGCTTTATAGCGCTCATCGTGGGCGAGCCGATCCTGGGGTCAACGGTGGTGGGGCTGGCACTGGTCATCACCGGGCTCTACCTGCAGCAGCACGTGCACTCGCGCAGTCAGTGATCCTCGACCGGACGGCGGTTGGAGCGCGGGTCTTCCCAGTCGAGTTCACGCGGGTCGTACCAGCCGAGCGCTTCGCGCACGCGCTGGCGTGAACGTTCGGAGAGTGTGTCCCAGATGGCTTCGAAGCGTTCCGTGGCCTCGCTGCGGACCGGGCCGCTGCGACTCTGAAGGCGGTGAATGATGGCAGGAAGGCCCAATGCCTCGCCCAGCTGGCCGGGCACGATGCGCTCCTCACCCAGAACCTTGCGCTTGTGGGTACGGCTGGCGAGCACATGCTGGAGCGCCTCGGCGGCGCTCAGGGCGCTTTCCTCGGAGAAACGGTTGTCAGTCACGATGGTATGACCTGGATTCAGAGCCGATCCGGGAACTATAACGCGCCTGTAATCCGGCTGTCTGCCCCCAAGGGAGATGACGAGCGAACCCGTGATTGGTACTGTATCAACCTTCTTGAATCGAGGGAGTACAGAAAGTGGACAACGACAGCATCAAGGGTGCCTATAAGCGTTACGCACCGGTGTACGACTGGGTGTTCGGGCTGGTGTTCCGGAACGGCCGGCATGTGGCCATGGACTCTCTTCAGTTTGAGTCCGGGGATCATGTCCTCGAGCTGGGCGTGGGCACAGGCCTTTCGCTGCCGGAATATCCCGATGACGTGGATATCCATGTTACTGGCGTTGATATTTCACAGGACATGCTCGACAAGGCCGAGAAGCGCATCCAGAAGCACGGCCTGACCAACTGCGAGCTGTACAACATGGACGCCGAAGCGCTGGACTTCCCGGACAACAGCTTCGACAAGATCATGGTCCTGTACGTGCTCTCCGTGGTGCCTGATCCCTACAAGGTAATGAGCGAGGTGCGCCGGGTCGCCAAGCCGGGTGCGGACGTGATCTTCGTTAACCACTTCGCCAAGGAGAATCCCCTTGTCCGCCGGTTCGAGTCCGCGCTTTCGCGCTGGGCCGCACCGCTTGGCTTTGATCCGGACTTCCCCATGGAACCGGTGCTTGAGAATGTGGGCCTGAACGTGGAGAGGATTGAGTCCGTGAACCTGTTCGGTTACTGGACCATGCTGCACGGGCGTTGCCCCGAAGAGTAACCCCCGTCCGCCGGGAGCCACGGCTATGAATCGAGCACTGTTCCCTCTCAACTCGGTGGTGCTTCCCGGCGGCCGCCTGCCTCTGCGGCTCTTCGAACGCCGCTATATGGACATGCTCACCCATTCATTGCGCGCCCGGGAGCCCTTTGTGCTGGTTCTGCTTGAGCAGGGCGGCAGTGATACCAGCGCGGATGCCGCCTTCCATCCGATTGGCTGTGAGGTTTCGGTGGTGGATTTCTCGCCGCTGGAGAACGGCTTGCTGGGCATTACCGTGGAAGGTCTCGGCAAGGTGTCCGTGGCCCGGAACTGGCGGGAGACGGATGGCCTCAACCGCGGTGACGTGGTGGCTCTGCCCGAGGAGCCCCGGGCGCGTACGCCCTTGCGGCACGAGGATCTTTCCGAGCTGCTGGCGGCGCTGTGCCGGCATCCATCCGTGGCGGAACTCGGCCTGACCATTGACTACGACGATGCGCGTCAGGTCGGGTGGCGGCTGACGGAGCTGTTGCCGTTGGCTATTGAGCAGCGTCAGTCGCTGGTGGAGATGGATGACCCCTTGGAGCGGCTGGAAGTGCTGTCACGGCTGGTGGATGATATGGAGTGAGCCTGAGTGCCCTGGTGCCAGACCTGGTCGTGGCCGCGCCTCTGGGCCTCCCCGAGCGCTTTCTCACAGCGCTGGCGCAGTGAGTCCGCCGAGGTTTCCCCGGGCGAGCGCGTGGTACAGCCGATGCTGGCTGTGATGCTCTCCACCGTGGGCCAGCGTGACTCGCCCAGCAGCCGCCGCACGCGTTCCGCGGTCACCCGCAGCCCCTCTTCAGGGGTGAACGGCAGCAGCAGGAAAAAGCGGCCGTCGCCCAGATGGTAGTGGCTGTCCCCGGCCCGGATGGTGGTACGCAGGCTCCGGCTGATGGCGGCACTGAGCCCGGTCAGTGCGTCCTCGCCGTAAACACCGGAGAGTTCCTCCCGGTGATCGATCCTCAGCAGGGCCAGCGACAGCGGGTGGCCCGTGGCCTCGGAGCGGCTGATCTCCCTGCTGAGGGTCTCATTGAGACTGCGTTCGTTGTAGGCCCCGGTTTCCGGGTCCACGATGGTCAGCGTGTCCACGTAGCGGGCACTGGCATGATAGTGGCGCGCGAACCACCCGGCACCGCCTGCCAGGAGCAGGGCGGTGCCGGCGAGCGTCAGTTGGTCCCGCGGTGGCAGATTCCAGGCCGCGATCAGGCTGAGGAGCAGGCCAGCTGCACAGAGGGCGGCGGCCTGGTGGACCCTGAGAAGCAGGAAGGCAGCCATCAGCATCGGGTAGAGCCAGTAGAAGGCAAGGGACGGCTCCCGGGCAATGGCCTGGAGAATAATGATGGCCATCAGGACCAGGATCAGCAGGTGGCTGCGGGTCTGAAGCTGGCGGTGTCGCCGGATCAGGGTGGCGGCAATGCCGGCGGCCGCCAGAGCGGTAATGGTCAGGCCGCTGAAGAACAGCTCATAGAACCCGTAACGCAGGCTCCGTTCCGCCAGGATCATGAAGCACAGCAGCATCAGCGCATAGACAACGCTGTTCGTACGGGTGCGCAGTGCGGTTTCAGTCATGACCTGTGCCTCCGGCGTCCGTCCATGTAAGCGTCCGGTTGCCCCCCTGTTTCTGGGCCCGGCGCAGGGTTTCCTGGGCCTTTTCTGAAAGGCTGCGGGCGTCATCGCCCACATTGGCGCCCACCACGCCGGCCGAGAGCGTCAGCTCCATCCCTTCGCGGGTGAGCATGTCCTTGGCCTGGCTGCGGATGCCTTCAATGGTCCGGACGGAATCGGGTGTCGCAGTGGCTGGCAACACAATGATGAAACCGGTTTCATTATTGCGGTAGTAGCTGTCGAAGTCCCGCAGGGTGCGATGCAGCAGCCGGCCGAGCCGCACCATCAGGTTGCTCTGATCCTGTTCCGGGAGCGGGGTTTCGGGGGCATCAAGATGCAGGACAGCCACGGTAACCGGTGTGCCTTCGCGCTCACCCCGCCGGATCTCACGGTTCAGGTCACTGTCGAGGTAGTCCCTGATGGAGGCGAGGGTGAGTGAGTCGGTGCGTCGCAGGGGGGCCAGCTGGGCGGCCTTGTATTCCCGCAGGTACACGAAAACCGCGGCCAGGCCGGTGGCAAGGATCAGCATGGGTACGAACTGGTGGCGGGCCATGCCGAGTTCGGTCGACAGACCCAGGCTGAGTGTGGCGGCCAGGAAAACCGCGCAGCAGGCTCCTGCCACCCACAGGCCCCAGCCGGCGAACAGTGACAGCGGCACCAGGAACGCCAGGGGCGTCAGCCAGGGCCAGTGCCCGGCGAAGATCGCGAGGCTCAGAAGCAAAAGCAGCAGGGATCCGGCCCGCAGCGTCCACCGCAGTGGTACGGGCATTGCTGTTTCCGTTTCCATGATCAGCTCCCGGTGTTGCAATGCGAGGCTGTATCCGCTGCCCCACGCACGCGTATAATAGCGTACTTTTCCCGCAGTGCCCTGAAAACAGATGCGGAATCCGATTGGGAGGGATATGAGCACAGAATCCATGATGCGGGCCCTGGGTGAACAGGCCAGGGCGGCGAGCCGCGAACTGGCGCGTTCGAGCACCGGAGCGCGCAATGAGGCCCTTCTTGCCACGGCCCGGGCGCTCGACGCCAGCCGGGAGACGCTGCAGGCGGAAAACCGTAAGGATCTGGAGGCGGGTCGTGACAAGGGGCTTGATGAGGCCATGCTGGACCGCCTGGAACTCACCGGCGGCCGCATCGATACCATGATCGAGGGCCTGCGCCAGGTCGCCGGGCTCACGGACCCGGTGGGCGTGATCACGGATATGGAGTACCGTCCGTCCGGTATCCAGGTCGGGCGCATGCGGGTGCCGCTGGGGGTGATCGGCATCATCTACGAGTCCCGTCCCAACGTCACCGTGGATGCGGCCAGTCTCTGCATCAAATCCGGCAACGCCACGGTGCTGCGTGGTGGCTCCGAGGCCTCGCACTCGAATCAGGCCATTGCCGCATGCGTGGCACAGGGGCTGCGGGAAGCCGGGTTGCCCGAGACCGGCGTGCAGGTGGTTGGAACCACCGATCGCGAGGCCGTGGGTCACCTGATCCGGATGCCCGAGTACGTGGATGTGATCGTTCCCCGTGGTGGCAAGAGCCTGATCGAGCGCATCAGTAATGAGGCCTCGGTGCCTGTCATCAAGCATCTGGACGGGATCTGCCACAGTTTCCTGGATCGTGACGCGGATCCGGAGAAGGCCGTGAACGTGACGCTCAATGCCAAGACCCAGCGTTACGGCACCTGCAATACACTGGAAACCCTGCTGGTGGATGGCCCCGTCGCCGAATCCCTGTTGCCGCCAATTGCCGAGCAGCTGCAGCGTATCGGCGTGGAACTGCGAGGCTGCGCCACTACCCGTGCCATTCTCCCGGAGGCCGGTGAGGCAACGGAGGAGGACTGGGCCACGGAATACCTGGCGCCGGTGCTGTCGATCCGGGTCGTGGACGGGCTGGATGCGGCCATGGCACACATCAACCGTTACAGCTCCCAGCATACCGACAGTATCATCACCGAGAACTATACCCGGGCGCGGCGCTTTCTGACGGAGGTGGACTCCAGTTCTGTGATGGTCAATGCCTCCACGCGTTTCGCGGATGGCTTTGAGTACGGCCTCGGGGCCGAGATTGGCATTTCCACCGACAAGCTGCACGCCCGGGGTCCGGTAGGGCTGGAAGGGCTGACCAGCCAGAAATACGTTGTGTTCGGGGATGGCCATGTCCGTGATTGACCTGGAGCCGGCATGCTGCACGTGATGCTGGGCGGCACCTTCGACCCCGTCCACAACGGCCACCTCCGGATGGCGGTGGAGCTGCATGAACGTCTCGACGGTGCCCGCATCCGGCTCATGCCCTGCCATCGCCCGCCGCACCGTGATCAGCCGGGGGCGGAGGGCGCCCACCGGTTGGAAATGTTGCGGGACGCGGTCGCGGAAGAGCCGGGACTGATGGTGGATTCCCGCGAACTGGACCAGGACCGGGTATCCTATACCGGCGAGACCCTCCAGCAGCTGCGGTCTGAGCTGGGGGCGGAGACCCCGCTGGCAATGGTTGTGGGAACCGATGCCTTCAACACCTTCGATCAGTGGCGCGGCTGGATGCAACTGCCGGAGCTCGCCCATATAATCGTGGTCAACAGACCCGGATTTCCTTTGGCGCCCCCCGAGCCTGTTGCAGCCATGTTGCAGGAACGCCGGGCAGCCGAAGCGGCTGAGCTCCAGCGCAGTGCCAGTGGTTCCATTCTGGTGATGGAGTTGCCGTTGCTGGAAATTGCGGCCACGGAAGTCCGGAGCCGGGCGGTTGCCGGGCGATCAATCCGCTACCTGGTGCCGGATGCGGTCTGGCGCACCATTCGGGATCAGGGGCTGTACCGACTTGAAACAGGATGATTATGGATTCTGAACAACTGAAGTCACTGGCGGTGGATGCCGTCGAATCAATGAAGGGCCAGGATGTGGCTGTACTGGATGTGCGCGACCGTACCAGCATGACGGATTACATGGTCATCGCCTCGGGCAACTCCAATCGCCATATCCACTCGCTGGCTGAGGAAGTGGTACAGCGTGCCAAGCAGGAGGCGGACAGCAAGCCCAAACTCGAGGGCGGTGAAACCAGTGACTGGGTGCTGGTGGACATGGGCGACGTCATCGTCCACCTGATGCTGCCGGCAACCCGGGAATTCTACGATCTGGAACGGTTCTGGCGGGATGCTCCGGGGCTGGGCGCCGCGGGTACGGAGTAGCATGCACCTGAAGGTCATCAGCGCCGGGCAGAAACTGCCCGACTGGGTCAATGCGGGCTTTGAGGAGTACCGCAGGCGCTTCCCCCGCGAAATGCGGCTGGAGCTGACGGAAGTGCCCCTCGGTGGGCGGGGGCGTCAGGCCGATACGGCGCGCGCGGTTCGGGATGAAGGCGAGCGGATGCTGAAGGCGCTGCGAGGCCCTGAGTGGGTGATCGCCCTTGAGATTGACGGTCGCCAGTGGTCCACGGAGAAGCTCGCCGAGCGCCTAGAGCACTGGCGGATGGAAGGGCAGGACGTGGCCTTTTTGATCGGTGGGCCGGAAGGACTCTCGGATGCCTGCCGGCAGCGTGCCAATCAGGCCTGGTCGCTGTCGCCGCTGACGCTTCCGCATCCCCTGGTGCGGGTGATGCTGGCTGAGCAGCTTTACCGTGCCTGGAGCATCAACTGCAACCATCCCTACCACAGGGCTGGCTGACAATGAGCTGGGGCACCCTCCGCAATACTAGCCAGGAACGGGAACTCTTCCAGCGCCGCTCCTTCGTGGCCATCATCGTGGTTATCCTGATGACCGGGGTCCTGATCGGCCGCTTCTACTACCTCCAGATCATCGAACACGAAACCTACACCACCATTTCCGACCGCAATCGGGTCCAGGTGCAACCCGTGCCTCCGACAAGGGGGCTGATCTACGACCGTAATGGTGTGCTGCTGGCGGAAAACCGCCCGGTTTTCAGTCTGACGGTCATCCCGGAGCAGGTGTCGGACATGGATGCCCTCATTGGTGAGATCCGGGATATTGTCGACGTTCCGCCGGGGGATGTTGAGAACTTCCGTGAGCGGCTGGATGAACGGCGCCGGCCTTTCGAGCCCGTGCCGCTGCGTTACCACCTGACTGAAGCCGAGATGGCCAGACTCGCCGTGAATCGTCACAGCCTGCCCGGTGTGGAGATGGAGGCACGGCTGGTGCGGTACTACCCCTATGGCCGGCTGACCTCCCATGTGCTGGGGTATGTGGGCAGGATCAATGAACAGGATGCACGCCGCATTGATCAGGTGGCATACGCGGGCACCCACTACATTGGCAAGACGGGTATTGAGCGGGTCTACGAAAAGGAGCTGCACGGTGAAGTGGGGTATCAGAATGTTGAAACCAACGCCCGTGGCCGGGTCATGCGGGTACTTGAGCGCGAGGACCCCAGTCCGGGCCAGGACCTGACCCTGAACCTGGATATCCGGCTTCAACAGGTGGCTCATGAAGCACTGGGCGACAGGCGTGGCGCCATTGTTGCCATTAACCCCGAGACGGGTGGGCTGCTGGCGCAGGTCAGTACCCCCGGGTTTGATACCAACAAGTTTGTTACCGGTATTGGTCACGAGAGCTATGCCGAGCTCCGGGATTCGCTGGACAAACCCCTGTTCAACCGTGCCACCCGCGGCCAGTACCCGCCGGGTTCCACAATCAAGCCCATGCTTGCCCTCGCCGGGCTGGCCTCGGATACCGTGACCCAGTCCGAGATCGTCTATGACCCTGGTTACTATGAATTGCCGAACAGCAGCCAGGTCTTCCGTAACTGGAAGCGGCAGGGGCATGGGGACACGACCCTGTATGACGCGATCGTGCTGTCCAGCGATACCTATTTCTACAAGATGGCGTACGAGATGGGCGGCGGTATGATGGCTGACTATCTGGAACATTTCGGGTTTGGTACCGTTACCTCCCTGGACGTCAGGGACGAGCTTCCGGGGATCCTGCCAAGCCCGGAATGGAAACGCCGGGTGCACAATGAGCCCTGGTATCCTGGGGACTCCGTGAACATGGGCATCGGCCAGGGCTATTTCCTCTCCACGCCCCTGCAGCTGGCGGCGACGACCAGCGTGCTCGCCAGCCGCGGAGAACGTCATGCGCCCCGCCACCTGCGCTACATCGAGGGCGACATTCCGGCCCGGCATCTGCTTCCGGACGTTGTGCGTCCTCCGGTCGAGATGGCCAGTGAGTCGGACTGGGAATACGTCATCAACGCCATGGAGGACGTGGTGCATGGCTCGGAGGGCACCGCCCGGCGTATCAGTCCGGGTCTTAATTACCGCATGGCGGGCAAGACAGGCACCTCCCAGGTGTTCAGTCTGGAGGGGGAAGAGTATGACGAGGATGAAATCGCCAAGCGCATGCGGGATCATGCGTTGTTTGTTGCCTTTGCTCCGGCTGACGATCCGCAAATCGTTGTGTCCGTGCTGGTGGAAAACGGCGGCAGCGGCAGTGCTACGGCAGCCCCCGTGGCGCGCCAGGTGACGGATGCATGGATCAATGGCTTCCCGGAGGTGCTGACGGAACAGGCGGTGCCGGGGGCGATGGACGATGAATGATGGGGTCACCGGGGGAGAGCAGCCGTGAGCCATGAGTTCGTACGCCAGATTGCGTTTGAGCCGGATCACCTGAACCGCCGTGGCGGGTGGATGAGCCGGCTGCACCTGGACCCGTGGTTACTGCTGTTGCTGTTCCTGATCATGGGGGGCGGGCTGGTTGTTCTGTACAGTGCGGGCGAGAATGGCATGGCCATTGTCCAGAGCCAGGCGCTGCGCATTGGGGTGGGACTGCTGGCGATGCTGTTCTTCGCGCAACTGGATCCCATGCTGTACCGGCGCTGGTCGCCCTGGCTGTATCTGGCCGGCATTCTGTCACTGGTTCTGGTGCTGCTCTTTGGTGCCGGTGCCCAGGGGGCCCAGCGGTGGCTGGCGCTGCCGGGGCTGCCTCGCTTCCAGCCGTCCGAGGCAATGAAGCTGGGGGTTCCCCTGATGGTCTCGTGGTTCCTGGCCCAACTGTCACTGCCACCCAGGCTGTTGCCCATCCTCATGGCCCTGGGGCTGACCGCGCTGCCGGGCGCGCTGATCATTGCTCAGCCGGACCTGGGGACCGCTGTACTTGTCATCGCCTCCGGTCTTGCCGTGCTCTTCCTTGCCGGGCTGAGCTGGAAGCTGATCATGTTGATGGTGGCCGCGGGCGGCGCCTCCATACCCATGCTCTGGCTGTTCGTGATGCGGGACTACCAGAAGGAGCGGGTGCTGACGCTTCTCAACCCCGGCAGTGACCCGCTTGGCGCTGGCTGGAACATCACGCAGTCCAAGACCGCCATCGGCTCCGGCGGCCTTCACGGCAAGGGCTGGGGAGAAGGCACCCAGTCCCATCTGGATTTTCTGCCGGAGGGCCATACGGATTTCATACTGGCGGTTCTGGCGGAGGAGTTCGGGTTTGTGGGGGTGACCCTGCTTCTGGTCCTTTACGCGCTGGTGGTGATCCGCTGCCTGTACATCGCGTCCATGGCGCAGACCTCGTTCAGTCGCCTTCTCTCCGGCGGGCTTGCCATCATCTTCTTCATGTATGTGGTCGTGAACGTCGCCATGGTCAGCGGTCTGATGCCGGTGGTGGGGGTGCCGCTGCCGCTGGTCAGCTTTGGGGGAACGTCCATCGTGACGCTGCTCGCGGGCTTCGGTATTCTTATGGCCGTGCACACCCATCGACGCATGCTGGAGTCCTGACCCGATACCATGACCCGTTTCCCGATTGTTCTGTTGATCGCCCTTTTCAGCCTGTCTGTGATGGCCGCCACATCGGACCGGGAGCGGTTTGTTGAGCGCATGGTCCGGGAGGAGGGGTTCGAACGCGAGCAGGTGAACGCATGGTTGGATGCCGCCCGCCATGATGAGGCAGTGATCGAGCGCATCAGTGCCCCCGCCGAAAAGGTACTGGAATGGGGTGAGTACCGCGGAATCTTCCTGACCCCGGAACGGGTCAAGCAGGGGCGGGCCTTCATGGCGCGTCACCGGGAGACTCTTGCCAGGGCTGAACGGCGGTATGGTGTGCCCTCAGAGCTGGTTACGGCGATCATCGGGATTGAGACGTTCTACGGCCGTCATGCCGGAAACGACCGGGTGCTGGACGCCCTGTTTACGCTGGGTTTCGGCTACCCGCCCAGAGCCGATTTCTTCCGCGAGGAGCTGCGCCACTTCCTCTTGCTGGCGCGGGATCAGGGGTTTGACCCGCGCGATCCCATGGGGTCCTATGCGGGCGCCATGGGGTATGGCCAGTTCATCGCCAGCAGCTATCGGCACTACGCTGTGGATTTTGATGGTGATGGCGTCGTGGATCTGTTCGACAGCCCAGTGGATGCCATTGGGAGTGTCGCCAACTATTTCCACGAACATCACTGGCATCCGGGAGCACCGGTGGTCATGCCCCTGGAGCAGTGGCGTGGGCCCGTTGGCGAGACCCGGCTGTTGCGGTTGACCGTGGAGGGCCGTCAACAGGACTGGATCGCGCATGCCAACTTTGACGTCATCACCCGCTACAACCACAGCGACCTGTACGCCATGGCGGCGTGGTCGCTGGCACAGCGTCTGCAGGAGGCCGCACTGGATGAGTAGTGGGGCCCGACTGCTGTTGCTGGCGCTGGTGTTGCTGGTTACCGGATGTGCCGGTACCGGGCAGCGTCAATCCGATGACCGTTACACTCTGTCCCAGGACACTGGCCCGGATCGGGAACTCGACATTGCCAGCATCGAGGAGCCGGAACCGCGTTATGAACCCCCCAGCAAGGGCGGCAACAAGTCACCCTACGAAGTCTGGGGCAAGACCTATGAAGTCATGGACTCCGCGGAGGGGTATGAGGCCCGGGGGCGGGCCAGCTGGTATGGCCGCAAGTTCCATGGCCACCTGACCTCCAACGGTGAGACCTACAACATGTACGAGCTCAGCGCGGCTCACCGCAACCTGCCCCTGCCCACCTATGTCCGTGTCACCAACCTGGAGAACGACCGCTCCACCATTGTCAGGGTCAACGATCGCGGTCCCTTTCACGGCGAGCGTCTGATTGACCTCTCGTATGCTGCGGCCAAGGTGCTTGGATTCGAGGGCCAGGGTACGACGCGTGTGCATATTGAGGCCGTTGCGGCCAGCCCCGATGATTCGGGCGCCAGTCCCGAGGCCAGGGGAGGCGAGACCGGAACCGCTGAAAAGCCCGCATTACCATCGGGAAACAAAGAGGACCGTCTCTTTGTTCAGGTGGGCGCATTTGGTAACTTAACCGCCGCCACGCAGCTCAAGGCCCAGCTTCACATGGTGACAGCCGGCGACGTCCACCTGGTAGAGGGTCGGAACGGTGAGCAGATCCATCGTGTCTGGGTTGGCCCTTTCCGGGAGCGGGGAGCGGCCGAGCAGGCTCGCCGCGCCATTGAGCGGAACGAGCTGGGGCAGCCCATCATCATTACACGGCCCGTCGGTAGCACGGGCTGACCATCAGGACGATACAACCATGCGTAAGCTGTTCTCGATTCTACTGGTTTTCTGCATTGCTTCCGCGGCGGCGCCGCTTCAGGCATCGAGCCTGATACCGTCGCCACCGGAGCTGGGTGCGGACTCCTACATTCTCATGGATATCCAGAGCGGGCGGGTCCTGGTCGAGAAAAACGCGGATCAGCGGGTGGCACCGGCGAGCCTGACCAAGATGATGACGGCTTACATCGCGGACCGCGAGATGGAGGCCGGTCGCCTGAGCATGGATGAGGAAACCACGGTGAGCGTCAATGCGTGGAAGACCGGCGGCTCCCGGATGTTCCTCAAGGAAGGCACCAAAGTAACCGTGCGGGAACTGATGCACGGCATCATCGTGCAGTCGGGCAATGATGCCAGCGTGGCGCTGGCGGAACACATTGCCGGGGGCGAGGGCTCATTCGCCCAGATGATGAACCAGCAGGCCAGCCAGCTGGGAATGGACAATACCCACTTCACCAACCCCACCGGCCTGCCTGACCCGGATATGTACACCACGGCGCGGGACATGGCACTCCTGTCGAGCGCCAAGATCCGTGATTTTCCGGATACCTATGATCTCTACTCCAAGCGCCATTACACGTACAACGGCATCCGCCAGCCCAATCGTAACCAGCTGCTCTGGCGTGACAAATCCGTCGACGGGCTCAAGACCGGGCATACGGATGACGCGGGCTACTGCCTGGCGGCATCCGCCGAACGCGACGGCATGCGCCTGGTCAGTGTGGTTATGGGAGCCGCCAGCGAAGAAGCCAGGGCGCGTGAGTCCCAGCAGCTTCTGAATTACGGTTTCCGTTACTATGAGACCTTCCGTCTTTACGAGGGCGGGGAAAAGGTGACCGATGCCCGGGTCTGGAAAGGTGCTGGCGATCGGGTGGATCTTGGTATTCAGGAAGATCTGTATCTCACGGTTCCGAACGGATCGCGGGAAGAACTGGAGCCTGCCGTATCCGTTGAATCCGTCCTCGAGGCCCCGATCGAGCGCGGTGAGGTGTTCGGGGATCTGACGGTGACCCATGAAGACAGCACACTCGCCGAAAGGGAGCTGGTGGCGCTGCATTCCGTGGAGCAGGGTGGGCTTTTCCGCCGCCTCTGGGACACCATCAAGCTGTTCTTCCTGGGGCTGTTCCAGTAACCTAGGGGCATGAGTGAAGGCCAGAATCCCCAGATCGAGTTCCCCTGTGACTACCCGATCAAGGTGATCGGGGATCACAGCGAAGATTTCGCACTGACGGTGACCCGGGTTGTGCAGCAGTTCGACCCGGCGTTTGACCCGGCGACACTCACCGCCCAGCCGAGCCGCAACGGCCGGTTCATATCGGTTCGCGTTACTCTCAGGGCCACCGGTGAAGAGCAGCTGCAGAACCTGTTCGCGGCACTCAAGGCCACCGGTCAGGTTCACATGGTGGTCTGATGGGCCAGTCTGTCCCCCCTGCTGAGGAGCCCCGGTTTGAGTGGCTCGGTCGGCGCGCCTATGAGCCTGTTTTTGAGGCCATGAAGGCCTTTACAGACCAGCGTGATGGCAACACCCGTGACGAGTGCTGGCTGCTGGAGCACGACCCCGTGTTTACCCAGGGCCAGGCCGGCCGGGCTGAACATCTTCTCTGGCCGGGCGATATACCAGTGGTCCAGGTCGACCGCGGCGGCCAGGTCACGTTTCACGGCCCCGGCCAGCTTATGCTCTATACACTGATTGATATCCGCCGTCGCGGGCTGGGCGTGCGCCAGCTCGTCAGCCTGCTGGAAGACACCACCGTGGCAGTGCTGGCACACTGGGGTATCGAGGCCGCCCCCCGCCGGGACGCGCCCGGTGTCTACGTGGCGGGTGAAAAGATCGCCTCACTGGGTCTGAGGGTGCGGCGTGGCTGCGCTTACCATGGACTTGCACTCAATGTGGACATGGATCTCTCACCGTTTCAACGGATCAACCCCTGTGGTTATGCGGGCATGCCCGTCACCCAGCTGCGGGATCAGCTGGGTGAGAGCGTGTCTCTGGGCGCGGTATCGGATGTACTCCAGCGGACCCTGCTGGAGCGGTTGCAACAGGCCGGGAGCGAGTGAATGGGCTCCGAGAAGAAACGCAGTTCGGTGTCACGCATCAAGACCGGCAGCTTTGAGCGCCGCCTGAGCCTGACACGGGCCGGGCTTTTCGCCGGCACCCGCATGGCGGGCCATTACGCCACCAACTGGTTTGGAAACCGTGAGAGCCGTCAGCAGCGCCGCAGCGACATGCTGTCACGCCAGGCGCGGTACCTGGTGGAGGAGCTGGGGCAGCTCAAGGGCAGTGTGGTCAAGATCGGCCAGATCATGGCGCTCTATGGCGAGCATTTCCTTCCGGAGGAAGTCACCGAGGCCCTGCACACCCTTGAGGATCGCACCACCTCCCTGGAGTGGGCCACCATCGAGCGGACCCTGAAGGCGGAACTGGGTGAGCAACGGCTGTCCGAGCTGGAAGTCGACCCGGAGCCCATTGGTGCTGCCTCACTGGGCCAGGTGCACTGGGCACGCCGTCGTGAGGATGGTGAGGAGCTGGTTCTCAAGATCCAGTACCCCGGCGTGGCCGATGCCGTGGACTCCGACCTGAACTCTGTGGCCCAGGTGCTCAAGATGGCCCGTGTGGTTTCCTGGGGGCCGGCTTTCGATGAGTGGCTGGAGGAAGTCCGCGCCATGATGCACCGGGAGGTGGACTACCGCCTGGAAGCCCGCACCACCGAGTCATTCCGGCAGAAGCTGTTGGATGATCCGCGTTTCATCGTGCCCCGGGTCGTCGAGGAATACTCGAGTGACCATGTGATTGCGTCGACCTACGAATCCGGTCATCCGGTGGGCTCCGAGCCGGTCCAGTCTCTCTCCCTGGAGCGGCGCTCCGCGCTGGGTAAGGGGGCGCTGGAGCTGTTCCTGAGCGAACTGTTCATCTGGAACGAAATCCAGACCGATCCGAACTTCGGGAACTACCGGATCCGGCTGGCCGAGGAGACCGGGGATCGGGACTGCATTGTGCTGCTCGATTTCGGGGCGGTGCAGCGGTATTCCGATGAGTTCCTGGGGCCGGTCCGGGACATGATCCGGGCGTCCTACGAGCAGGATCTGGACGCCGTCATTGAAGGCGGTATCAAGCTCAACTTCATGCAGGCTGACTGGCCCCGGCCGGTCCTCGAGCGGTTTGGCGGGGTCTGTATGCGGGTGCTCGAGCCGCTGAGTGGCGAGGCCATAGAGAAGCCGGACTACGCGGTCAATGAGCGTGGTGAATACCGCTGGAAGCAGAGCGACCTGCCCAACCGCGTGGCGCGCGAGGCTACCCGGTCCGCCATCAACCGTTACTTCCGTATGCCCCCGAAGGAGTTCGTCTTCCTCAACCGCAAGCTGGTGGGCGTCTACACCTTCATCGCCGTGCTGGCGGCGGAGTTCGATGGCGAACCGGTACTGCGCCACTATCTCTATGGGGAATCCGGGAGCACCTCCGGCTGACCGCGGATTCCATGCTATCCTTGCGCCCGAAACAGGCATGATCCGAGGAGTCAGCAATGGAGAAAGTAACGATCTACGGCCGTATGTCCTGCGGTTTCTGCAGCGGCGCACGCCGCCTGTGCGAGACACGGGGCCTTGAGCACGAATGGGTCGATATGATCTCGGAAGGACTGGACAAGCAGGATCTGAGCGAGATCGCTGGAACCCCCGTGCACACGGTACCGCAGATCTTTGTTGGGGACCGTCATGTCGGTGGTTTTGACGAGTTCACCCGGTACATTGAACAGAACCAGGCCTGAATCACCACGAGGGAGGAAATGCGGGTATGGCCGATGACGAGAACATGAAACGCCCGGAAACGATTCCGGAAGAACGCTGGAAGCAGCACCTGGACTGGATGCAGGTCACGGGGAGCACTCTGGATGAACATCTGAAGGAACAGAGCACCGGGGAACTCTGGAAACAGTTCCAGCGTCGTTCCATGACCCGGCGCCGCAGCGACGACACCGGGTCCTGAACCGCCTCACAGCTTGAAGTCGGCCTTGAGCTTCTTCTCCACGGGCCGGTTCTCAAGCTTCGCCACCTTGGGCAGGCCCTTCTCGAACGGCGGGAAGGCTTCACCCTGGATCAGCGGCTCCAGGTATTCGCGGCAGTCCGCCGTGATGCCGAAACCCTCATCCGTGGTGTAGTGGATCGGCATCTTCTTCTCCTGGTTGGCCACCTCATTCAGCGGCGCCTCACTGATGTGCCAGCGATAGGGGTCGGACGATTCGCGCTTGATGATGGGCATGATGCCGTTGCGGCCTTCCAGAGCGTAGTTCACGGCTGCCTCACCCACGGCGTAGGCCTGCTCCACATCCGTCTGTGACGCAATGTGGCGCGCCGAGCGCTGCAGGTAGTCCGCCACCGCCCAGTGGTACTTGTGCCCCAGTGACTGCTTCACCATGTTGGCCAGTGTCGGTGCCACGCCGCCCAGCTGGGTATGGCCGAAGGCGTCCTTCTGGCCGGCTTCCGCGAGGAAACGGCCGTCCTCGTACTGGGCGCCCTCCGAGGCTACCACCACACAGAACCCGTGATCCTTCACGCACTGGTCGACCTTGTTCAGGAACGCCTCACGTTCGAAGGGGTGCTCCGGGAATACGATGATGTGCGGCGCGTCCCCCGGATTCTTCCCGGCCAGCCCGCCGGCGGCGGCGATCCAGCCCGCGTGGCGGCCCATGACCTCGAGGATGAAGACCTTGGTGGAGGTGTCGCACATGGACTGGATGTCCAGGCTCGCCTCCAGTGTGGAGGTGGCCACGTATTTGGCAACGGAGCCAAAGCCCGGGCAGCAGTCGGTGAAGGGCAGGTCGTTGTCCACTGTCTTCGGGATGCCGATGCAGTTGAGCGGGTAGCCCATGCGCTCGGCCATCTGGGAGACCTTGAAGGCTGTGTCCTGGGAATCGCCACCACCGTTGTAGAAGAAGTAGCCGATGTCGTGGGCCCGAAAGACTTCGATCAGTCGCTCGTACTCATGGCGGTTCTCATCAATATTCCGCAGCTTGTGGCGGCAGGACCCAAAAGCGCCCCCGGGCGTGTGGATCAGGGCGCGGATCTCGTCATCGGTCTCGTAACTGGTGTCGATCAGCTCCTCCTTGAGGGCACCGGTAATACCGTTGCGGCCGGCGAATACCTTGCCGATACGGTCGCCGTGTTTGCGGGCAGTTTCGATCACCCCCGCGGCGCTGGCGTTGATGACCGCGGTCACGCCCCCGGACTGGGCATAGAAAGCGTTCTTGGGCGCCATGTTGTTGAGCCTCCTGCAATCGACTGAATGGTGACGCATGATACTTGAAAGCACCGTGGTTGTGCATGATCCACAAGGCATTGGATTGGGTTTATCCGGGATTTCCAATACCATGGCGTGATCCATGGGCAACGGGCCGGAACGGCGGACTATGCACATCCATATTCTTGGTATCTGCGGTACCTTCATGGGCAGCCTGGCGCTGCTGGCACGCGAGCTCGGGCACGAGGTGACCGGTTCGGACGAGAACGTCTACCCGCCCATGAGCACCCAGCTGGAGCAGGCCGGCATCGGTCTGCACGAAGGCTACACCCGTGAAGCTCTGAAGCCCGCTCCGGATCTGGTGGTGGTGGGCAATGCCCTGGGCCGGGGTAACGCGGCCGTGGAGTACATGCTCAACCGCAACATGCCCTATGTGTCAGGCCCGGAATTCCTGGCCCGGGAGGTCCTGAACGGGCGCTGGGTGCTGGCCGCGGCGGGGACCCACGGTAAGACCACGACGGCCTCAATGATGCTCTGGATCCTGGAGCAGGCGGGGTTCGACCCGGGGTATCTGATCGGCGGTGTTCCCAATGACTTTGAGCACTCCGCGCGCCTCGGCAGCAGCGATTTCTTTGTGGTGGAGGCGGATGAGTATGACAGCGCCTTCTTCGACAAGCGCTCCAAGTTCGTCCACTACCGCCCCCGGACCCTGATCCTCAACAACCTGGAATTCGACCATGCGGACATCTTCAACAGCATTGAGGATATTGAACGCCAGGTGCATCACCTGGTGCGTACGGTGCCAGCGACGGGCCTGATTGTGCGCCCGGCGCGCGATCGCAACCTGGATTCCGCCCTGGCGCTGGGCTGCTGGACGCCCATCCAGAGTACTGCCATTGGTGGCGAGTCGGATCTTGCCAGCTGGCGTGCGGAACTGACCGCCGCCGATGGGAGCGAGTTCATGGTGGTCCACAACGAGCAGCCCGTGGCACGGCTGCGCTGGAACCTTACGGGCCAGCACAATGTCCGCAACGCACTGGCCGCCATCGCCGCCGCCAAGCACGTCGGGGTGACGCCCGATCATGCCATCGCGGCCCTGCAGCGTTTCGGTGGTGTGAAGCGGCGCATGGAGCTGATCGCGGACGTGGGTGGCATCCGTCTCTACGACGACTTCGCCCATCACCCCACCGCCATCGCTACGACTCTGGACGGGCTGCGGCATCAGGTGGGGCAGGATCCGGTTGTCGCAGTGGTGGAACCACGCTCCAACACCATGAAGCAGGGCCATCACAGCGCCCGCCTGCTGGAATCCACCATGCTGGCGGATCGGGTGGTCTGGGTGGACTACGATGAACAGGACTGGCTCGCTGCCATGCTGGACGGCGCCGACGGACGCCACAGCCGTTACAGCGTTATGGAGGAGCTGGTCTCCGGGCTCTGTGGTGACCTTCCCCGGCCCTGCCACATCGTACTGATGAGCAATGGTGGCATGGGCGGGCTGCGCGAACGGCTCAGGAACCAGTTGGAGACCTGTTTTGGCTGAACGACCCGTGGTCAACCTGGCCATGACCGGCGCTTCGGGCGCCCCCTACGGGCTGCGGCTGCTGGAGCAGCTGATGGCGGCCGGCTGTGAGGTGCGCCTGATGATCTCAAAGGCAGCCCAGGTTGTGATCAGCACCGAGACGGACCTGCGCCTGCCGGGCAGTACCGATGCGGCCACACGGCTTCTGACGGAACGCTGTGGTGGTGAGCCCGGGCAGTTGACCCTGTTCGGGCGGGAGGACTGGTTCGCGCCGCCAGCTTCCGGTTCAGGGCCGAAAGCGCCGCTGGTGATCTGCCCCTGCAGTACCGGTACGCTCTCGGCGCTGGCCAACGGCGCCAGCGACAACCTGATCGAGCGGGCAGGGGATGTGGCTCTCAAGGAACGGCGCCAGCTGATCCTGGTGCCCCGCGAATCCCCCTATTCCGAAGTCCATCTCCAGAACATGCTCACGCTCACCCGCATGGGCGCCACCATCATGCCTGCGAGCCCGGGCTTCTACCATGAGCCGCAGAGCGTGGGAGACCTGGTGGACTTCATTGTGGCGCGCCTCCTCGACCACCTGGGCGTGGAGCAGACCCTGGTCGGGCGCTGGGGCGAGGCGCGGCTGGCCATGAAACGTGACGCCAAAGGAGAGCAGAACACCGATGAGCGGGATTGACTGGCAGCAGGTTCCGGCCGCCATCTGGCGATCGCAGCGCCAGGAACTGAGGGCGGTTACCCACCCGGACCCGGTGCGCTGGGATGACCTGCACGGCATTGAGGCCCAGAAAGAGAAGCTGGCCCACAACACCGAACGCTTCCTGGATGGCAAACCAGCGAATCATGCGTTGCTCTGGGGCTCCCGGGGTACCGGCAAGTCCTCGCTGGTGAAGGCGCTGCTCAACCGCTACCGGGACCAGGGCCTTCGGGTGATTGAAGTGGACAAGGACGACCTGGTCCACCTGCACGAGATCGTGGACCCCATCCGCGAATGCCGCGAGCGCTTCATCATCTACTGCGATGACCTCTCCTTCGGCACCGACGATCCGGGCTACAAGCCGCTTAAGAGCGTGATGGAAGGCTCCATCGAGCTGCCCCCGGAGAACGTCCGGGTCTACGCCACCTCCAATCGGCGCCACCTGATGCCGGAATACATGAAGGACAATCAGGACACCACCATGGTCAACGGCGAGATCCACCCCTCCGAGGCCGTGGAAGAGCAGGTCTCGCTGTCGGATCGGTTCGGGCTCTGGCTGTCGTTCTACCCCTTCGATCAGGACACCTACCTGGAGACGGTGGATGCCCTGTTTCCGGACGTTCAGGACCGGGAAGCCCTGCACCGGGCGGCGCTGCAGTTCGCGCTGGCCCGGGGCGGGCGCAGTGGGCGCACGGCCGAGCAGTTCCGGCGCGCCTTCAGCGGTGAATTCGGCTAGTACTTCCAGCCAACCCGATTGAACGCTTTGGTCATTGTGGCGGCTCCGGCGCATCGCGACACTGAGCGCGACCGAAACAACAATACCGGAGTCCGCCCCGATGCTTTCACGCCCGATCTACGACAGCGACGTCCACCAGTTCCGCGATACCGTCGTCCGCTTCCTCCAGAACGAGGCGGTGCCCTACCACGACCAGTGGGAAAAGGATGGCCAGGTCAGCCGCGAGCTCTGGGAAAAAGGCGCTGAACTGGGCCTGCTGTGCCCGTCACTGCCCGAGGAATACGGCGGTGCCGGGGTGGACTTCCGCTACAGTGCCGTGGTGATGGAGGAGGTCAGCAGGCTCGGCCTGTCCGGGATCGGGTTCTTCCTGCACTCGGATATTGTGGCCCCCTATATCCACCACTACGGCACTGAGGAACAGAAGCAGAAGTACCTGCCGAAAATGGCCCGTGGCGAGATGATCACCGCCATTGCCATGACCGAGCCCGGCGCCGGCTCCGACCTGCAGGGCATCCGCACCTCCGCCATCTGGGATGGCGAGCATTACGTGCTCAACGGGTCAAAGACTTTCATTACCAACGGTCAGATGGCGGACCTGGTGATCGTGGTGGCCAAGACCGACCCCAAGGAGGGCGCCAAGGGCACCAGCCTCTTCCTCGTGGAGGCGGACTGGCCGGGCTTCGACAAGGGCCGCAATCTGGATAAGGTGGGCATGAAGGCCCAGGACACCTCGGAGCTGTTCTTTCAGGACGTGAAGGTACCCAGGGAGAACCTGCTGGGCAGCGCGGAAGGGCAGGGCTTCATGCAGCTGATGCAGGAGCTGCCCCAGGAGCGCCTGCTGGTGGGGCTGGTGGCGCTGGCCGCCTGCGAGGGCGCTTTCGAGTGGACCCTGGATTACGTGAAGGAGCGCAAGGCCTTCGGCAAGCCGGTCATCGGTTTCCAGAACACCCGCTTCAAGCTGGCCGAGCTCAAGGCGGACATTACGGCCGGACGCACCTTCGTGGACCGCTGCCTGGAGATGCACCTGGAGGGCAAGCTGGACGTGCCCACCGCCGCCATGCTCAAGCAGTGGAGCACGGACCTGCAGTGCCGGGTGATGGACGAATGCCTGCAGCTGTTCGGCGGTTACGGTTACATGACCGAGTACCCCATCGCACGGGCCTGGGCCGACGCCCGGGTGCAGCGCATCTACGCCGGCACCAACGAGATCATGAAGGAGATCGTCGCCCGCTCGCTCTGATTCCCGTAATTGCCAAGCCGATCAAGGTACAGGGTGGGCCCATCCGTTAGAGTCGCGTCAGGACAATGGCGCAAGGCGGACAACGGGTGGCGCATCCATGATCAGACACATCCTCCGGACCGGTCTCGCTCTGGCGGCGGCTGCAGCCCTTGCCGGCTGCCTCGGGGACAGTGATTCCGACGAGTACGGTGAGGACATCACGCGCTACGACAGCAACCCCGCAGCGGGTGATCCTGGTACCTATCCGGTGCAGGCCCGTAACGGCAGGCTGGAACGGGCGCTGGTCTGGCTTGATATGGATGGTGATCAGGCTCTCTCCGTTTACGATCACCAGGATTATGAAGATGACGTTCTGGCTGATGCGGATGACGAGACAAAGGCGAGGCTGGACGTTGATAACAGCTTCAAGCTAACGGAACCCTGGGGCATCACTGACGCCGATGGCAATCTGGATCTCGATGTTAGTGCGCTGGACCTCCCGGAAAGCGTTGCCGCTGATCTGGACCCTTCCGATTATTCCCTGATGGTGGTGGCCGTACCCGGCGAGACCCGCAACGGTGGTGAGCTGGTAGATCGGGCTTTCTTTCTCAGTGCGCCGCCCGGTGTCAGCACTGTCTCACCGTTCACCACACTCGCCGAGACCATCCGCTGGCTTCGCGGTGACAGCCTGGATGCCGCGGCTGCGGCGAGCCGCCTGCAGCAGGAGAACCTCCTGGACGCCCAGGAGCCGGTCAGCATCTACCAGGATTATCTGAACGCACAGGGAGCGACCCGGGCACCGCATTATGCGACGGCGTTGCGGCGGCTGCAGCAGAAACAGGTCACTGGTGCCCTGAATGGCAAGGTCAAAAAAGCGGTAGAGGATGGCCTGGAAAACATGACTCCGGGCCAGCGGGAAGTGTTCTTCGAGTTGAACGATTTTCAGGTTTTAGGGTCAGTGATGCTGGATCAGGCGGCAAACGTGATCAGGGCAGTGGATGCTGACATTGACGCCAGAGGTGTTGATGGCTATGCCCTGCCTGCGGACGGGAAGCTGGACAGTATCCGGAACTTTAAGCCGGATTTTGATAACCCGCTGGTTCCCGTGGAACAGCGTTATTTCACGCGGCTTGAGAATCCTGAGAATGAAGAGAACTTTGCTCCCGGCGCTCTAGAGACCGGGGACAATGGCGACGAAGTGCGACTGGGGCGTCTGACAGCCGAGGATGCCGAACTCAACGCGCAGGTCTTTTTTGATTACGGTCCGGGGGGCAGGGTCAGCCGTATCAGCGTACGGGGTCAGACCCGTCCGTCCATGAGCGCATTCCGGTTTCTTTCTGCCGGTGAAGATGGCGGAAACCCTGTCGATCTCGGGTACGCCCCCTATCTGGATATGGAGACGGGTCCAGCCCTGGATGAGGCGGTGGAGCGAGATGCACTTTCATCCGAAGTTCTGGATGAGCGCTTTGGTGAAGCGGATGGCGCTATTGACTGGGCCACTCCAAGTATCGGTCTGGATTCCAGGTGGATTGATGGTGAAAGTACTGATGATCACCCGGATGGTCGTCTGGAGAGGGTTTACGTAGAGCCCGATGGGGCAGCGGCGCTGATACGCCGGCCTCCGTTGGCGAGTGGTGTCGACACTGTGGATGCATCAATAAACGTGGAGTCGGAGGAGTCGGGTGTACCTCAGATTCCAATTGCCATGCCAGTTGTCGGTGACCAACTGAAAAGTATCGGGAGCCTCTCAATCACCTATGGAAAGCCTGGGGGCTTGGACGAGTGCGATAATGGGACACCAGTGGAGCCTATTACCCACAAGCAGACTGTGAAGGTTAGTGAGGGGTCAGAACCTGACGCTCAGCCTGAGCTTACGCTTACACGGTACGGCCATGTGCCCAGTGGTGAAGATGTCTTCAGGGTGCTTGCGGAAACCTATCCGGCGCCAGTCGGTGATGGCGTCATTCTGCGTGAGTATGAATATCCGACGGATGGTATGGCTGATGCGAACCCCGATAATGTTGTTCAGCCAGACCGTATACTGTCGGTGCGGGCTCTAGCGCTGGACTCGCTGGATCGAAGTGCCCGGTTCTGCGGTGATGAAGGGGAGGCGTTTTCCGTTTCCGGAAGTTCCGCGAACCTGCAGTATTACATCGGCTACGAATACATGCGCTTCGCTGACTATCTGGAATCCATAGGAACCCGGAGTCAGTAACCTGGAATCCAAAAAATGTTTGACAGCCCCGCGGGCGGCCATTAAAGTACGCATCACATTCGGGCAGCGCCCGAACACAGTCAGATGCCTCGTGCCGAGGTGGCGGAAATGGTAGACGCGCTAGCTTCAGGTGCTAGTGTCCGTAAGGACGTGGTGGTTCAAGTCCACTCCTCGGCACCACTCTTTTATCCTCCCCTTCTCTCCTGTCTCATTAATTGAGATCCAAGAACAAACAGTCACAGGCGGAATCAATGGCCTCAGGTATCCCTCAGGACGACCCCAACGCGGATCGTGAATCCCAGAAATACGAGAAACCAGTCCACGGCCGGGAAGCGATCCTGGAACACCTGAAAAAACGTGGTGCGCCGGCGACCCACCAGAAACTCTGTGAAGAGTTTGGCCTGGACGACGAGGACCGCATTGAGGGACTGCGCCGGCGGCTGATCGCCATGGCGCGGGATGGTCAGCTCATCTGTAATCGCCGTGGCGCCTATCTGCCCATATCCGAGGCGGATCTCACCCGGGGTCACGTTCAGGGCCACCGGGATGGGTTTGGTTTTGTGGTACCCGAAGGCGGCGGTGACGATCTTTTCCTGAATGCCCGTCAGATGCGGCAGGTCTTCCACGGCGACCGGGTACTGGTGCGTGAGGATCAGAGAGATGCCCGCGGCAAGCGCGAGGCTGTCATCGTTGAGGTGCTGGAGCGCAACACGACCCAGGTTGTGGGTCGCATGCAGCGTGAGGACGGTGTTTCGATGGTGATTCCGGAGAACAGCCGGATCAACCAGGAGATACTGGTGCCGGAAGAGGCCTGCCAGGGCGCGGGTCATGGCCAGTACGTCACCGTTACCATTGAGAAGCAACCCACAGTGCGCAACAAGCCGGTCGGCCGTGTGGTCGAGATCCTGGGCGACCACATGGCGCCGGGTATGGAGATCACCGTGGCCATCCGTTCCTATGGCCTCCCGGATCAGTGGCCTCCGGCGGTCACCGAGCAGGCGCGGAGCATTCCGGACGAGGTCTCTGAAGAAGCCAAACAGGGCCGTGTTGATCTGCGGGATATGCCCCTGGTCACCATTGACGATGAAAGCGCCCGTGACTTCGATGATGCGGTCTACGCGGAAAAGCGCCGGGGCGGCGGCTACAGGTTGATTGTCGCCATCGCCGATGTGGCCTGGTACGTGCGTCCTGAGACGGCGCTGGATCTGGAGGCCCAGAACCGGGGCAACTCGGTCTACTTCCCGGACCACGTGGTTCCGATGCTGCCGGAGAAGCTTTCCAACGGCCTCTGTTCGCTGAACCCGGGCGTTGACCGCCTGTGCATGGTTGCGGACATGAATCTGAGCCGGGAAGGCAAGATCACCCAGTACTGCTTCTACGAAGCGGTGATGCACTCCCATGCACGCCTTACGTACAACAAGGTCAGTGCCATCCTGGAACACCCGGAATCGAATGACGGGCAGAAGCTGCGGGATGAGTACAGCCAGGTCGTGCCCCATCTGGAGGCGCTCTACGGTTGTTACCAGATGCTGCGGGAGGCGCGCGAGCAACGCGGCGCCATCGACTTTGAAACCACGGATACCCAGATCCGGTTTGACCGTGACCGCAAGATCAGCGAGATCGTGCCGGTTGAACGCAATGCCGCTCACAAGGTGATCGAGGAATGCATGCTGTGCGCCAACGTGGCCACGGCGCGTTTCCTGAAACAGCACCGGATTCCGACGCTTTTCCGCGTGCACGATTCGCCTTCGCAGGAGCGGCTGGCGGACGTGCGGCAGTTCCTGAGCGGGCTCGGCCTGGATCTGCCCGGTGGTGATGACCCGGAACCCCAGGATTACCAGCAGGTGCTCAGCCAGGTGCAGAACCGCCCGGATGCCCACATCATCCAGACGGTGATGCTGCGCTCCATGAAGCAGGCGGTCTACACCTCCGAGCAGCGGGGCCACTTTGGTCTCGGCTTCGAGGAATACACGCACTTCACTTCGCCCATCCGGCGCTATCCGGACCTGCTGATCCACCGGGGTATCAAGTCGGTGATCCATCGCAAGGCGAGGGGCGGTGCCATGGCCGGAATCAAGGCGCTGTTCGGGAGCCAGAAGAAGGCGAAGACCGTGGTGCCGGCGGAGAAACCGGATCCGGAACTCGCACAGTACGGCTACTCCCAGGAGCGCGTCCAGCAGCTGGGCGAGCACTGCTCCATGACGGAGCGCCGGGCCGACGATGCGACCCGCGACGTCGAGGCCTGGCTCAAGTGCGAATTCCTTCAGGGCAACGTGGGCGAGGTCTTCGACGGCGTGATCGCCTCAGTCACCGGCTTCGGGTTGTTCGTGCAGCTGGGCGGCGTCTACACCGAGGGCCTGGTGCACATCTCGGCACTGGGTGGTGACTTCTTCCACTTCGACCGCATCCGCCACACGCTGATCGGCGAGCATACCGGGCGAACCTTCCGGCTCGGGGATCAGGTGCGGGTAAGGGTGGTCCGGGTGGACCTGGATGACCGCAAGATTGATCTGGAGCTGGAGGAATCCCTTCCGGACGCGAAGAAAGGTGGCGGAAAGGGATCAGGCAACCGCAGGAAAGGCGGTGGCAAGGGCCAGCAGGGTGGCGGCAAACAGCAGGGCGGTGACCAGAAGAAGAAACAGACGAAAGAGGCTGATTCCGGCGACGAGGCCGCGCCCAAGAAGAAATCCGGCGGGCGCCGCCGTCGGCGTGGTGGCCGTGGTGGCGGCGGCAAGAGCGAAGGCTGATCCGGAGAACGTCTGATGGCGCAGCATACCCTCTTTGGCTGGCACGCGGTCACCACCCTGCTGGAGCGGCATCCGGAACGGGTGCGCAGCCTGAAGCTGCAGCAGGGGCGTGAGGACGGCCGCCAGAAGCGGGTGCGCCAGCTTGCCGATGATTTCGGTGTTGCCGTGGAGCAGTGCCAGCGTCGGGTTCTGGATGAGGCCAGTGACGGTGGCAATCATCAGGGCGTGGTGGCCGTCATCAAGCCGCCTGTCGCCCTGAGCGAGGATGCGCTGCTGGAGCGCCTGGAAACACTGGGGCGCCCGCCTTTCATTCTCCTCCTGGATGGTGTCACGGATCCTCACAATCTGGGGGCCTGCCTGCGCACGGCCGATGCGGCCGGCGTCGATGCGGTGGTGGTGCCGAAGGACCATTCGGCGCCGCTCAACGGTGTGGCCATGAAGGTTGCCAGTGGTGCGGCGGAATCCGTGCCGCTGGTGCGGGCCACCAACCTGGCGCGCTTCATGCGCCGGTGCCAGGAGCAGGGCATCTGGTTCACCGGCACCTCGGATGCCGCCGAGGCGGGCATCCACGACCTGGATCTCACAGGCCCCATGGCCCTGGTCATGGGTGCCGAGGGCAAGGGCATGCGCCGTCTCACCCGCGAGCACTGTGATCAGCTGGCCCATCTCCCCATGGCCGGACTGGTCAGCTCACTCAATGTCTCCGTGGCCACCGGTGTCTGCCTTTTTGAGGCCCGTCGCCAGCGTACGATTGCATCAGGCGTACACGGGGCATAAAATGTGCGATCCCGTTTCACGGGGTCAACACCACTCCTTGCTTTCGGCGACGGATCGGAAGCTGCTCAAACCGTAAGGAGCGATAATGCGTCATTACGAAATCGTGACACTGGTTCATCCTGACCAGAGCGAACAGGTGCCCGCCATGATCGAGCGCTACTCCAAGCTCGTCACCGACGATGGCGGCACAGTCCACCGGGTCGAGGACTGGGGGCGGCGTCAGCTGGCCTATCCGATCAACAAGATCCACAAGGCCCACTACATCCTCATGAACATCGAGTGCACCCAGGAGGCGCTGGGTGAACTGCAGCACAACTTCCGGTTCAATGACGCGGTCATCCGCGATCTGATCGTGCGCAAGGATGAGGCGGTAACTGAACCCTCGCCCATGAAGGCGGCCGAGAACCGCGAGGAACGGGGCGACGACAAACCGCGCCGGCAGACAACCTCCGGTGATTCCGGGGAGACGGAAACAGACAGTTCCGACTCCGAGACCGAAGAAGCCGGCGAAAGCGCCGAGTAACACGCATCAGAGAACTGAGGATACCGATTCATGGCTCGTTTTTTCAGACGTCGTAAGTTCTGCCGTTTCACCGCGGAAGGGGTCAAGGAGATTGACTACAAGGATCTCGACACCCTGCGCAGCTACATTACTGAAACCGGCAAGATTGTACCCAGCCGGATCACCGGCACACGTGCCCGCTATCAGCGGCAGCTGGCAACAGCCGTCAAGCGCGCCCGCTACCTGGCTCTGCTGCCCTACGCCGACAGCCACGACCAGTAACGGCCATCGGGTTAGCTGATGCAGCGTCTGGCCGAATTCATACTGCGGGGCCCCATGCCTGCGGCCGTTGTTGCGGTCGGGGGTATGGTCCTGCCGTTCCTGTTCTGGCTGGGTGCTGCGGCAGTTGGGCTCGTAACGCTCAGACTGGGGCCCCAGAAAGGGCTGGTTACCGGGCTCTGGGCACTGCTGCCGGGCGCAGCCTGGCTCTGGGTCGGGATGGATCCGGCACCGCTGGTGGTGCTGCTGATCACAATGGTCATCTGCAGCGTGCTGCAGATGACCGTTTCCTGGGAAAAAGCCCTTCTGGCCGGGGCCGCGCTTGCAATAGGGATTGCCCAGGCACTGCCGCTGGTGGCGCCGGCATTTTTTGATCAGTTGATCACAACGGCCCAGCAGGTTTACGGCGACATGAACGCCGGCATGATGGAGAACCTGCCCGAGGATGTGGATCCGGAAAACGTGATCCGCACCATGATGATCGCGGTACTGGGGGTTCTCAACTACGCGCTGGCCATTGCGGCGTCCCTGCTTGCCAGGGGGTGGCAGGCCCGGCTCTTCAATCCGGGTGGTCTGCAGGCGGAATTCCATGAATTCCGGCTCTCGGCGCCGACGGCGCTGGGACTGCTGGTTCTCATGGCGGTCGGCGAGTTCGTGGGGATCAATGGAACGCTGCTCCTTCTGGTGCTGGGTGTTCCGCTGCTGCTTGCGGGCCTCGCACTGGTACATGGCACGCTCGCCAAACGCGGGCTCGGTACCGGCTGGCTTGTGGGCTTTTACATCGCCCTGGTGGTGCTGGTTCCATGGTTATTTCTGGTGCTGGTCTTCGCGGCCGTCATCGACAGCTGGCTTGATATCAGACAGCGACTTTAGACAGAGGTTATTGGGATGAACGTTATACTGCTCGAAAAAATGCACAAGCTCGGGGATCTGGGTGACCAGGTGAAGGTCAAGCCGGGCTTCGGGCGTAACTACCTTGTTCCCTACGGCAAGGCGGTTCCCGCCACCGAAGAGAACATCAAGGCATTTGAGGAACGCCGTGCAGAGCTTGAGAAGGCTGCTGCTGAACGGCTGAAGGCCGCTCAGGCCCGTGGCGAAGCGCTTGAGGGCAGCTCCGTCACCATCGAAGCCAAGGCCGGTGAGGAAGGCAAGCTGTTCGGCTCCATTGGGGTCCGTGATATTGCGGAAGCGGTTTCCGCCAACGGCACCGCTGTCGAAAAGAGCGAAGTGCTGCTGCCGGAAGGCCCCATCCGCATGACCGGCGAGTACGGGATCACGCTGCAGCTGCATACCGATGTGCAGGCAACGATCCAGCTGAACATCGTCAAGGGCTGAATCCGGCCCGGAGCAGGGGAGTGCCCGGCTGATGGCGCAGGAACCGGAAGCTGACGAGCGCACCAGCCGCGTCAAGGTGCCCCCGCATTCCATCGAGGCGGAACAGGCCGTTCTTGGCGGCCTGATGCTCGATAATGCGGGTTGGGAGCTCGTGGAAGGGCTCATCACTTCCGGGGACTTCTACCGCTCCGAACACCGCCTGATATTCCACGCCAGCGAGCGGCTGATCGCCAATGATAAGCCGCTTGATATGGTCACCGTGGGCGAATGGCTCGAGCAGGCCGGAGATCTGGATGCCTGTGGCGGGCTTGAGTACCTCGGCCGACTGGTCGAACAGACCCCCGGTGCGGCCAACCTTCGAAGTTACGCCGAGATCGTCAAGGAACGGTCTGTTTTCCGGCAGCTGATCGAAGTCTCCGGCCATATTGCCGATTCCGCATTCAATCCCCAGGGGCGTTCCAGCGCCGAGATTCTGGATGCCGCCGAAAGCCAGGTATTCCGGATCGCTGAACACCAGGTCCAGCAGAGTGGCGGCCCCCGTGAGATCAATCCCATCCTCAGGGAAACCCTGGAGCGCATCGAGTCGCTGTTCGAAACCGAGGGTGGGCTGACAGGGCTGACCTCCGGTTTCAAGGATCTGGATGACATCACCTCCGGCTGGCAGCCCTCGGATCTGGTGATCGTGGCTGCACGCCCTTCCATGGGTAAGACCGCGTTCGCCATGAACCTGGTCGAGAACATGCTGATGGCAACCGACAAGGGCTGTCTGGTGTTCAGCATGGAGATGCCGGCGGATGCCATCGTGATGCGGATGCTCTCGTCCATTGGCCGGATTGACCAGACCCGGATCCGTAACGGGAGCCTGGAACAGGATGACTGGCCGCGCCTCACTTCCGCCATCAGCCTGCTCAAGGACAAGCCGCTCTATATTGATGACACGCCGGCGCTCAGCCCGACCGAAATGCGCTCGCGTGCGCGGCGTATTGCCCGGGAGATGGACAGCCAGGGAAACGAGCTTGGCATGATCATGGTGGACTACCTGCAGCTGATGCGGGCGCCCGGCAATAACGAGGGCCGTACCGCTGAGATCTCCGAGATCTCGAGGGCTCTCAAAGGCCTGGCGAAGGAGCTCAACTGCCCCGTGATCGCGCTGTCCCAGCTCAACCGGAGCCTGGAGCAGCGGCCCAACAAGCGCCCGGTCAACTCGGACCTGCGCGAGTCCGGGGCGATCGAGCAGGACGCCGATGTGATCGCCTTCATCTACCGCGACGAAGTCTACAATGAGGACAGCACCGACAAGGGCATCGCTGAGATCATCATCGGCAAGCAACGGAACGGCCCTGTCGGGAGCATTCGGCTGGCATTCCTCGGTCAGTACACCAAGTTCGAGGACCTGGCCTACGGGGATTACGGGGGCGACTATTAATGCCGCGCCATACCCGGGCCCGTATCGATCTGGACGCGCTCAGGAGTAACTTCCGGAAGGCCCGGCAGCTTGCCCCCGAGTCGGCCTCCATGGCGGTGGTCAAGGCCGACGGTTACGGGCACGGTCTTGAGCCGGTGGCCCGGGTTCTGGCCGGGGAGACTGACTGCCTGGCCGTTGCCACTGTCGGGGAGGCACAGCGCCTGCGCGATGCCGGCATCACCACGGCCATTGTTCTGCTTGAGGGCGTGCATGAGGCGGCGGACTGGCCGGTTGTTTCGGCGCTGGAGCTGCAGCCTGTTCTGCACAGCTATCACCAGCTGGCTGGGGCTGAAGCCCTGAACGGGGAGGTGCCGGTCTGGATCAAGTGCAACACCGGTATGAACCGTCTGGGTGTGGCGCCGCAGGAGGTCGCGGCCTTTCGGCAGCGCCTTGAGACCCAGCCGGGTCTGCGGGTGGTCGGTCTCCTTTCCCACTATGCCTGTGCGGATGATCTCTCGGATCCCATGACCCGACGTCAGCAGGCGTGCTTTCAGCGCATCCGGGATGACCATCCGGAGCTGCAGGTCAGCCTCGCCAACTCCGCGGCTCACTTCCATGACCCGGCACCGGACTGTGACTGGACGCGCCCAGGGATCATGCTGTACGGCGGGACGCCCCTGATTGGCACGACAGGGCCAGCACTCGGCCTGCAGCCGGTTATGATCCTGGAGTCCCGGATCATCGCCGTGCGTGAGCTGGCAGCGGGTGAGTCAGTGGGTTATGGCGCCACCTGGGTCGCGGAAGCCGACTGCCGCATGGGGATTGTGGAGATCGGGTATGGCGATGGTTACCCCCGGCACGCCCCCAGCGGGACCCCCGTGGCAGTGGCTGGGCATCGGTGCCGACTTATCGGCCGGGTTTCCATGGACATGATCGCCGTGGATCTGAGCCAGTGCCCGGAGGCGGAAACCGGTACACCGGTCGAGCTCTGGGGGCACCATGTGGGTGTTGATGAGGTGGCCGGCATGGCCGGCACCATCAGTTATGAGCTGCTGACCGGGGTTTCCCCGCGAGTCCCCCGGACATACTTGGGCGGCGGCTGATCAGGCGTTGCTCTCGGGTTCGAACAGAACCTCTTCCAGGAAGACCAGGATGCCCTCAATGTGCTCGTCGTCCGCCTTCTTGAGCACGTTGTGGATGACCATCCGGGTGCCCTTGAGCATGCTGCTTATGCCCATGCTGGCCATCTTCTGGAGCATGGAACCGGCATTCATCCGCCGCAGTGGTTCCAGAAAGAAGAAGTCGGTGCCGGTTTCCGTGAGTTCCATGATCAGGTTGTAGAGGTCGTCCCGGCGCTGTTTGCTCACGCCGTTGCTGCGGATGTCACTGATGACCTCGAGGGCCTTCTGGTACTGGGCTTCCGGCAGGGGGGCTACCAGATGGTGCTGATGCTTGGGCATTGGTCATACTCCTTTGTGTACAAGTGTTTTGTATGGCCGCCATTACACGCATTGCATCCATCTTGGGCATTGGCTGAAATGGCGGTTATGCTGTCGTATCGTGCAACCCGTCACATTCTGGACCTGCAAGCGACTCTGTTTTGAAGATACTGGTGGTTTACGAACCGGGGGAACTCGGTGAAGCGCTGCTTTCAAGGCTCGCTGCGGCTGGGCTCGAACCCACGCCGCTGCTGTTGAGCCGTCCCTCGGATGTGGCACTGGATCAGCTTCAGTCCTGGGTTGAGCCCTGTTTCGATCTGGTGATCAACGCCATCACCAGTGTGGATGCGGAGCAGGCCGAGCCGGTGCCACAAGAGACGCGACACCGCCTGCATGACCTGCCGGTGGCACTGGCGGAAAGGGCTGCTTTTCATGCCATTGCCATGATGAACCTGTCCAGCAGCCAGATTTTTGACGGGCGCAAGCAGCAGCCCTACATCAGCAGTAATCCGGGCAATCCGCTGTCCGTTCTGGGCCAGTGCCAGTGGGACTGTGAGCAGTCCCTGCGCAGTCGGCTGCCGCGGCATCTGATCCTGCGTACCGGCTGGTCGCTGGAACGGTTGCAGGAGCGTGTGCGTAGCCACGATCCGAGCGAACCCCTCTGCCTGAGCAGCCGCTATCGGGGGCAGCCTACCACCTGGTCGGATTGCGCCCGGGTCATGACCGCCGTTGTCCAGCAGTTGGACTGTGGCGCGGAGGCCTGGGGAACCTACCAGTACGCCGGCTGTGACACCCTTTCCCTCTACGATCTGGGGCTGGAACTCCTGGAGGAGCTCCCGGAGACACAGCGCCCGCATCTGATTGACGAAGAAGATACCTGGATGCGGCTGGAACCCGCCAATGCCGTGCTCAACTGCAAGAAAATCCGTCATACCTTCGGCATCCAGCAATTGTCCTGGCGCCAGGTCCCTGCGGCAACGAAACCATGACGAGCCCGTAACGAAAGAGTAGACTGAGCGTCCTTTTGGGCGCTCTGTCGCAGCCCTGGATCAACGGGTCAGGATGACGTTATGTCTACTTCAAGCCGATTCATCGTAGTCACCATCGGGCTGGTGATCGTTTTTGGCGGGATCTTTGGCTGGAAAGCCTTTGAATTCCGCATGATGCAGCAGCAGCTCAGCAAGGAAAAACCCCCCGCCGTCATTGAGGCGGTTCAGGCCGGAACCCGCGAATGGGTGCCCTCGTTGAATTCCGTGGGGAGCATCCGTGCCGTTAACGGCATCAAGGTCGCGAATGAGCTTCCCGGTGTGGTTGAGACCATCCGCTTCGAGTCCGGTGACATGGTCGAGAAAGGCGATGTGCTGGTGGAGCTGGATGTGGAATCCGATCGTGCGGCCCTGGAGACCCGGAGGGCGGAAGCCGAGAGTGCCCGTCGGACCTTTGAGCGGGTGTCGAACCTGGTTGAGCGGAATGCGGTTTCCCAGGCCGAGTTCGATGAAGCAGAGGCGGCCTACGACGCGGCCCGGGCCCGGGTCAGGGAGCAGGAAGCTCTTCTGCGCAAGAAGATCCTGCGCGCGCCTTTCGATGGCAAGACCGGCCTGCGGCTGGTGGATCAGGGCGAGTACATGCCCACTGGGACCCCGGCGGTGGAGATCAATATGGTGGATCCCATCTACGCCGAATATTCCATACCCGAAAAACACCTCAGCGGTGTCGAGGTGGGAGACCGCGTAACCGTATCGGTGGCCGCCTACCCGGATCGTGTGTTCGAGGGTGAGATCAGCGCCATCAACAGCTCCGTCACGGCGGAAAACCGCTCGGTCCGTGTGCGTGCGACCCTTGAGAACGGGGACGGCGCCCTGCGGCCGGGGATGTTCGCGGACGTCCGCACCCTCGAGCCCGAGCCTCGCGAGGCGGTGGTGGTTCCGCGCACGTCGGTGTCCTTCAACACCTACGGGGATTTCGTGTACGTGCTCAATGAGAACGAAGAGGGCGAGCTGGTGACCGAACGCCGCAGCATTGAGACGGGCGCTGAGCGCGACGGCGTGGTGGAGGTGGCGTCCGGCCTTGAATCCGGAGAACGGATCGTTGCCAATGGCCTGCTGCGCCTGCGGGCAGGGCAGCGCGTGCAGATCGCCGATGAGGATGACAGGCCCGGAGCGACCGTTGAGGACAGCGGCAGTGGTGCAGCACAGGGAGACGGCTGATGCGATTCACCGATATCTTCGTCCACCGGCCGGTACTGGCGACGGTGGTCAGCCTGCTGATCCTGTTGCTGGGCGTGCGTTCGGCCATGGAAATGGAGATCCGGCAGTATCCGGAGCTCGAAAGCACTACGGTCACCGTGACCACCGCCTATCCCGGCGCCAGCTCGCAGCTGGTGCAGGGCTTCGTCACGACGCCGCTGCAGCAGGCCATTGCCGAGGCGGATGGCATTGATTACCTGACGGCGACCAGCCGCCAGGGCAGTTCCATCATTCAAGCCAAGATGGACCTCAACTACGACGCCAATGACGCGCTCTCCGAGATCCAGGCGAAAGTGGCCAGCCAGCGCAACGAACTGCCTGAGGCCTCCCGGGATCCGGTGATTGAATCGGAAACGGGCGATTCCACGGCACTGATGTACATCGCCTTCCACAGCGAGTCGCTGCCGGTGTCGCAGATCACCGATTACCTGACACGTGTCGTGCAGCCCCAGCTGCAGGCACTGAGCGGTGTGGGCAAGGCTGACCTTTTCGGGCGCACCTATGCCATGCGCGTATGGCTGGATCCCACCCGGCTCGCCAGTCTTGATATCACGCCCCGTGAAGTGGTCGATGTACTGCGGGCCAACAACTACCAGGCGGCAGTAGGGTCCATCGAAAGTGACCTGATCCGAGTGGGCCTGGATGCGGATACCGACATCGCGGATCCGGAACAGTTCCGCAGGCTGGTGGTCCGGGAGGTGGATGGCACCCTGATCCGGCTCGAGGACATCGCGGATGTGGCACTGGGCGCGGAGAACAACGACCAGATTTCCTATTATGCGGGCAGCCCCGCGACCTACCTGGCGATCGAGCTGGCGCCGGGCGCCAATCCGCTCGATGTGGCGGACAGGGTGCGCAGTGAGCTGCCCGGCATCGAATCCCAGTTGCCCTCGGGGCTGAACGTTGACCTGCCCTACGATGCCTCGGAGTTCATCGAGGATTCCATCAACGAAGTGATCTACACCCTGGTTGAGGCGCTGATCATTGTCCTGGTGGTGATCTTCCTCTGCCTGGGCAGTATCCGTGCCGCCGTTGTGCCTTCCGTGGCCGTGCCCCTGTCCATGATCGGGGGCGCTTTCCTGATGCTGCTGATGGGCTTTTCCGTGAACCTCCTGACCCTGCTGGCAATGGTGCTGGCCATCGGGTTGGTGGTGGATGACGCCATCATCATGGTGGAGAACGTGCACCGCCACGTTGAGCGGGGCGAGAAGCGTTTTGATGCCGCCATCAACGGCGCCAGGGAAATGGCGGTGCCCATCATCGCGATGACCACCACGCTGGTGGCGGTGTTCGCCCCCATCGGCTTCATGGGCGGTCTTGTGGGGGCGCTTTTCACGGAATTCGCCTTCGCGCTGGCGGCAACCGTGGTCATTTCCGGTGTTGTGGCCCTGACGCTGTCGCCGGTGCTCTCTGCCAACGTTCTCAAGCCAGCCGGGGAGTCCGGGCGCTTTGAACGCATGGCCGAGTCCTTCTTCGAGAGGCTGTCCAATGCCTATCGCCGGGCGCTGACCAGCGTGGTCAGCAGCCTCCCTGTGATCGCCTACTTTGGTGTGGCCATACTGGTGGCGATCTATTTCATGGTGACCTTCAGCCAGAGCGAACTGGCGCCGGACGAAGACCAGGGCATTGTCTTCTATCAGGGCACCGGGCCACAGACCGCGAACCTGGATTATCTCGAGCGTTACGGCGCCGAGATGCAGGAACGGTTCGAGACGCTGCCCGGGTATGAGGAGTCCTTCATGCTCATGGGGGCTACGGCGCCCAATGAAGTGTTCGGCGGTTTCAAGCTCAAGCCCAGCAGTGAGCGTGAGATCTCCCAGTTCGAGGTCCAGCCCATGCTCCAGGAGGAAATGGACCGGGTGACCGGACTGCGTGTGGCGACTTTTCCGCGCCCGCCCCTGCCGGCTTCCGGCGGCGGGCTGCCGTTCCAGTTCGTGCTGACCACCGGCAGCGACTTTGAGCAGCTCAACGAGGTGGCCGATGAGATGCTGCAGGAGGCCAACCAGAGCGGCAATTTCATCTTCCTGGAGAAGAGCATTGACTATAACCGCCCGGTGACGGGAATCAGTGTGGACCGTGAGCGCGTGGCGGACCTCGGTCTGTCCATGGCGGATGTGGGCGAGACACTGTCCACCATGCTGGGTGAGGGCTTCGTGAACCGCTTCAACATGGAAGGGCGGGCCTACGATGTGATCCCGCAGGTTTCGCGGCCCTTCCGCAGTGATCAGGAGAAACTGCGCGACTACTACGTCCGGTCCGCGTCCGGTCAGCTGGTGTCCCTGGACCAGGTGATCGACTTTGAGCAACGGGTGGAGCCCTCCAGTCGGACCCAGTTCAATCAGCTCAATTCCATCACACTTCAGGGGGTTCCCATGCCGGGCACCGCCATGGGGGATGTTATGGCCTACATGGAGAATCTGGCCGGCGAGACCCTGCCCCAGGGCTTTGGTACGGATTACAAGGGCCAGTCCCGACAGCTGGCGCAGCAGGGCAGTGCGCTCATGATGACTTTCTTCCTGTCGCTGCTGGTGATCTACCTGGTGCTTGCGGCGCAGTTCGAGAGCTGGCGGGATCCGTTCATCATACTGGTGTCGGTGCCTCTGTCGGTGGCCGGTGCCATGATCTTCATCGTGCTGGGAGTGGCCACCATGAACATCTACACCCAGGTGGGGCTGATCACTCTGATCGGTGTTGTGGCCAAGAACGGGATCCTGATCGTGGAGTTCGCCAACCTGCTTCAGAAGGACCGGGGCATGAGCGTCCGCGAGGCGGCGATCGAAGCCTCCGCCATCCGGCTACGCCCGATCATCATGACCTCCCTGGCGCTGATCGTGGCCATGGTGCCGCTGCTGCTGGCCTCGGGGCCGGGCGCAGTGAGCCGTTTCGCCATTGGCCTGACGGTGGCCACCGGCCTGGGCTTCGGGACCTTCTTCACACTCTTTGTGCTGCCAGGGTTCTACATCATGCTGGCCCGGGACCATAATGCTCCGACCCGCGCCGAGGCGGCGAGCTGATAACAACAAACGGAGGGCGGTCATGACACCGGAGGAATACACCGGGCAGGATGCCACTGGGCTGGCGCGCCTGATCCGCGAGGGCCAGGTGCGGCCGGGCGAGGTAGTGGATGCGGCCATCAACCGCGCGGAACAGATCGACCCCGCGCTCAACGCGATCTGCCAGCCGCGCTTTGAAAAGGTCCGCCAGGAGCAGCCGGAGGCCGGGGGTACGTTTGCCGGTGTCCCCTTCCTGGCCAAGGATCTGGCCCAGGAAATGGCGGGCATGCCCAGTACCATGGGCAGCAGGGCGCTATTGGGGTATGTTCCGGACCAGGATTCCGAATACATCCGGCGGGGGCGCCAGGCGGGTCTGCTGATGATGGGGCGCACGGCCACGCCTGAGCTCGGGCTCAAGGCCATCACCGAATCCCGGCTCTGGGGCCCGACCCGCAACCCCTGGGATACGGAGCGCACACCCGGCGGCTCCAGTGGCGGCTCCGGCGCAGCTGTAGCGGCTGGCATTGTGCCCATGGCCGGCGCCAACGATGGCGGCGGATCAATCCGTATTCCCGCTGCCTACAACGGGCTGTTCGGCCTCAAACCCTCGCGCGGGCGTGTTTCACCTGGCCCCTATCTGGGCGAAGCCTGGACAGGAGCGAGCGTGGATCACGTGGTCAGCCGCAGCGTACGCGACAGCGCGGCCATGCTGGATGCGATCGCGGGTAATCCGAAGGGTGACCCCTTTACGATTCCGGCTCCTGAACAACGCTGGGCGGACGCCATCCGGTCTTCCCCCCGGCCCCTGCGCATTGGCTTCTTCACCGAATCACCCTACGGTTCGGAGGTGGATAATGACTGCGTGGAAGCGGTAGAGGCGACGGCGCGGCAGCTCGAGGCACTGGGCCATCACGTGGAGCCGGCCATGCCTGATTTTGATGGCATGGCCATGGCTCGCGCCTACCTGACCCTCTATTTCGGCGAGGTCTCGACCATCATGGAAGAGGCCAGGGCGCAGACTGAGGCCAGTGACAGCGATTTTGAGATCGAGACCCGGTTGCTGGGTGCCCTGGGGCGCAGTATGCGGGCTGTCGACTATGTGCGCTCCCGCCGTGGCTGGAACGATTTCGCCAGGGCCCTGGGGCGGTTCTTCGGCGACTACGATCTTTACCTGTCGCCCACCACCGGTCAGCCACCGGCACGGATTGGAGAGCTTGAGACGCCCACGCACCTGAAGTTCGCCGCACGGATGCTGGTGGGACTGCGCGCCGGCAGTCTGGCGCTGAAGAGTGGCATGGTCGAGGAGCTGGCCCAGGAGAACCTGGCGCGGACGCCCTTCACCCAGCTTGCCAATCTCACTGGTACGCCGGCGATGTCGGTGCCGCTGCACTGGTCGGATGAAGGGCTGCCGGTGGGGGTCCAGTTCGGGGCACCCCACGGGGATGAAAGCACGCTTTTCCAGCTGGCGGCCCAGCTGGAAGCCGCCCATCCCTGGTGGCCACGCTACCAGTCCCTGTGGCAGCGTCTGTAGAGCGGATCAGGCCTTGCTGTAGGGCTTCTGTTCCCGGAACAGCTGATCCAGCTCGCCCTCGTAGTAGGCCTCCACCCGCGGGTTCATCACCTTCTTCCACAGCGGTGGCACCAGCGCCAGGACGAACATGGCTGCATAACCGCCCGGCAGCTGTGGGCTCTCATCGTAGTGGCGCAGCACCTGGTAGCGCCGGCGGGGAAAAGCGTGGTGATCCGAGTGGCGCTGCAGGTGGAACAGGAAGAGGTTGGTCAGCAGGTAGTTGCTGTTCCAGCTGTGAGCCGGTGTGACCCGCTCAAAACGGCCGTTCTCCTGAACCCGGCGATGCAGCCCGTAGTGTTCGATGTAGTTGATTACCTCAAGTGTGGCGGCGGCGAAGAAGCTCTGCGCCAGGAAGAACACCAGCCCGACCCAGCCCAGGGCCACCGTGAACGCGACCGCGAACAGGGCTGAAATCGCATACCACCAGATCAGCTCATTGGCCGGCCCCCAGGGGGTCTTGCCCTTGCGGCGCAGTTTCTTGGCCTCAAGCCTCCAGGCATTCATGAAGTTGCGCGGGAAGGCCTGCAGCAGGAAGGCGTAGACGCCCTGGTTGTAGCGCGAGGAGCTGGCGTCGTCGGGGGTGGATACGTGCACATGGTGACCCATGATGTGTTCCACCTTGAAACCCGCATAGGTCACGCTGGCAAGGGCAAGCCCGCCGGTCCATGTCTCCAGCTTCGTATCCTTGTGGATCAGTTCATGGCCGATGTTGATGGCCATGATGCCACCGACCACCCCGATTGATACCAACCACCCAATCTGGGCGGCCAGCCCCATCTCCACCGTCGCAAATGCCCAGCCGGCATAGATGACAACGGCCAGATGTATGGGCACGCAGACCAGGGTGAGAGCCCGGTAATACCAGTCCTTCGTCATGTCCGGAACCTCAACCTCCTCGTCGGGGTTGGCCGGATCCTTGCCAATGATGTAATCGAGTATGGGAATGAACCCGAAGATGAAGAGCGCCGGGAACCAGGCCCAGAAAAGCGTGTTTCCACCCTGGGTCAACTGCCAGGTGACCCATGCCGCGATCGCGGGTACTACCAGTACCAGCAGGTAGGCGTAGCGCTTGATGCGCACCATGACGTGCGGGGGGACTCGGGAAAGCATCGGGGCATCCTCCTGTCATTATTGTAAGCGGTTTGTGTGATTGTGGATTCAGGCTAATCCTTGATCTCATGAATTGTCAAACAACTCATGTTTTGGGTGGGGGCGGATTGATGTAGAATCGTCAGCACAGCACCAGAGGACGATCCGAGTATGGCCCTACCGCAACAACTCAGTCTCAGTGAGCGCATCGCCCATCACCTTTCACTGGAGATCATCCGGGGGCAGCGCCAGCCATTGGAGCGCTTACCCGAGAGTGAACTGGCGCGGGAGCTGGAGGTCAGCACTAATTCCCTGCGTGAAGCGTTCCGGCTTCTCCAGGGCTGGCATCTGGTGGAGATCCAGCCACGCCGTGGTGCCCGGGTGTGCGATGTGGGCGAGGCGGATGTGCGTGATCTCTACGACTTCCTTTTTCTGCTTCTGGGGCGTCTGGCCAGCGACGTGGCCCACAATTGGCAGACCGGCCAGCTTGAGCCCTTCCTGGCGATCAGCAGGGAATTTGAGGCACAGGCGGAAGAGCAGGATCGGGAGCGGGTGCATGAACTGGCGTTCGACCTCGCCCGGGAAGGACTGAAACTGACCACCAACCGGTACCTGACGGATGCCATCGAGGATCTGATGCCACTGCTGCAGCGTTACTCATTCATGGCACTGCGTGAGGAAACCACGGAACTGACACAGTCCGTGGAGTGCATGCGTGAAACCATCGAGGCGGTGTTGGCCAGGGATGCGGCACGGGCTGCGCAGTGCCTGAAAACCTATGGGGAGAATCAGTGTCAGGTGGTGTTGAGGGCGCTGGCCAAGAGGCAGGCCGCCTAGGATTCCGGCACGGTTGGGTATCCCCAGAAGTAGCCCTGGCCCTTGAGCCCGCTGAACTGTTCGAGCCACTGGACCGTCTGCTCATCCTCCACACCTTCAATAACCGTACGCAGGTTCAGCGACTGGGCCAGTTCGACCGTGGCCCGGAATACTTTCTGGCGCTGCTGATCCCAGAGTATCCTCGTCAGGAAACTGCGGTCGATCTTCACCTCATCGAGTGGAAATTCAGTCAGGGCGGACAATGATGAGGTTCCGGTACCGAAGTCATCCAGCGCAATACCGAAACCACAGTGTCGGAGCTGCCCCAGGCGATCAGTGGTGAGCGCCAGATCCCGGATGACACTCGTCTCGGTGACTTCGAGGATGAAATCATCCGGTGTGCAGCCCTGATGCCGGACAATCCTTTCCAGATCATCCGCGAGTTCCGGGACCGAAAGATCCCTGGAGGAAATGTTGATGGCTGTGCGGGTCTGCTGGCCGAAGTGCTCCCGGACCTGGGCCAGGTCTTTGGCCGCGCGGTTCAATACCCAGCGGGTCACACGGGTTATGCTGCCGAGTTCCTCGACCAGCGGAATCCAGTCACCCGGTGGGATCATCTGGAACTCCGGGTGGTACCAGCGCACCAGGGCTTCCACGGATTCGGGCTGCCCGGTACCGATGTCTACCTTCGGCTGGTAGGCAAGCTGGATCTGGTCTGAGCGGAAAGCATCTTCCAGATCGAGCATCAACAGTTGCTGGTGTTTCTGGTGTTCATGAATCGCGTTGTCGTAGAAATTGATCGGCTCCTGCTGGAGACTGGCATAGCCGGCTGCGGACAGAACCTCCTGGATGCTGTCGCCATGATCGGGCAGGCTGGCGACCCCAATGGAGCATCGCCAGTTCAGGGTGTATCCCTGATAGCGGCAATCCGGTGCCGCAAAGTCGATGAGCTGCTGCCAGAATGGATCCTCCCTGTCGATCCTCCGGGTTAGAACGAACGCTGCATCCATTGTTTCGATTGAGACGACAGGAGCGCTGTCGATGTAGCGGACGGTATCCGGTCCCATCTGCCTGAGATGGTTTTCAAGGCTCGTCAGATAATCCCGCACGAACCTTTCTGCAACCTGGTGACCAACCACGTGTTCAATCTCGTGAAATCGGTTGAGCCGGAGAACCACAATCTGGAGTTCTCCCGATGTCTGATTGGCCAGGCTGGCTTCCAGAGCGGAGCGGTTGGGTCTTCCGGTTACCTTGTGTTTCCGGAGGCTGTCTTCCAGTTGGTTCTGAACGGCAAGGCGGCGCTCCTGCTCTGTGACCCTTTCGCTGGCGGCGATCCGCCTCAGCCGTTGCTCGCGCCAGAAGAAGTGGACGGCGGCGGCGACAAGAACGACGGCTGAGAGAATGGTACCCAGTGAGAAGGCTGAATCCGAGAACACGTTGACGGGCACCGCGCCCACGGTACGCAGAGTGCTGGTGATGAGGCCGGCTGTCAGGATCAGTACCGCTGCCGTGAAATACCGTGCGTAGAGCGAGTGCCGGAAACGGCTGGCGGCAATGAACAGGGAGAGTACGCACCCCAGAATGCCCAGCATAATGGTAACTGCCTGTATCGGAAGTTCTGCTCCGGTGAACTCGACAAGAATGAGTGTGAGAGCTGCAAGGGACAGGCCGTTAAGCAGATGCCTGTATAGGCGCGGTGGCTGCAGGGCAATCAGGGTGTGTTGAGCGAATGCGATCAGGGTGGTCAGCATGGACGTGGTGATGACCGCGTCGAGCGCTGGCATCCCCCGCCAGAAAAGCCATGCTCCGAAACCATTGAGAACCAGCTGGATGTGGATGACGGAAACCGTGAGAACCGTCAGCCAGGCCAGCATGACTGTGCGGAACCGCAGGGTCAGGAAAAGATTGATGGCCAGCAGGAACAGGGAAAGCCCAAGAAGGATGCCGTTGATGGTTGCCCGCTTAACGCTGCTGTGGACCAGACCATCATCCCCGTGAACCGATACCGGGAAGACCGTGGGGCCAGCATCGGAAACCTCGAAAAACAGCGTGATGGTGGCGCTGGCGGGTATCGTGACCGGCCAATGGAAGGAGGGTAGGGGAATCAGGCGGCTGGAAAACGGCTGCAGGCTGCCCTGGGTTCGCATGGGCATCAGCGGGCCCGAATGTTTGTTCAGCCTGGCTGCGCGGATCCGATCAATGTAGGGGGCTGGCACGGACACCCACCGCTGTAGTGGCCGCTGGGACGCGTTACTCAGCTTCAGCCGGAAGGTGACCGGCTGAGCGGTAAAACCGAGCGCGGAATAGGAAGGTGTGGTGGGACGCCATCCGCTGTCAGAGCGCAGCCAGCCTTCCTGGTGGAGTTCCGCAATGGAGCCTTCCCGGTAGGTCAGGTCAAGTGGTGCGGTGCGCCCGCTCTCGGCGCTGTGCTGCTGGAGAAAGGGCGAATACTCCGCATTGTGGGCAAGGGTGGAAGCGGCCATGACTGCAGTCAGGAGCAGTATGGGAAGAAGCGGCTTCTTTACAAATGGCAGGCTGGCTATGCCGCTGGGAACTTCATATTGCCCATTGGGCATGATCAAAGCTGTCCTTGCTGGTGGATTGGACGCTCTGATTAAAGTTCAAGGAGTCAATTTTTGCAAAAAATGGCACCCTCCGGGCGGAGGATGCCGGCTTGTGTCAGGAATCGTCAGGCAGGTACGCGCCGTCCTTGTCATGCACCTCACGGCCGGTAACCGGCGGGTTGAAGGAGCAGATCAGGCGCATGTCCTCGGTTCCACCGCGCAGGATATGGCGGTCGTTGTTGTTCAGGGCGTACATGACACCGTCGTAGATCTGATGCGTCTCGCCGGTCGCCAGGTCCTCGATGCTGCCGTTACCGGCAACGCAGTAGACCGCTTCCAGATGGTACTTGTACCACAGGTGGAGTTCGGCACCCGCGGGAATGATGGTTTCGTGGAAGGAGAAGCCCATGCCGTCCTTCTTCAGCAGCATCCGGCGGCTGACCCAGCCCGGACCCTCAACCTCGCGCTCGGTTCCGATGATGTCCTTGATGTCCCGTACAATCATATCTGTCCCACCTGTTGAATCTGTGATCGGTAAAGGCCTTTGTTACTGGGGCCCGAGCACTGAGTGTAGCGTTTGCAGGCGGTAGTACAATAGCGTAATCCCCCTAGCCGACTGTGTTTTAAATGCTGTCAGAACCCTCATCGGGGGTGGGGCATTCATGTAGAATGAGGGTCTTCTCGCCAGTAATCATGCATCAACCCAGAAGGCAGTGCTGCCATGACGGAGCCTGAGAAACGCCGGCGCCGCAGGCTCGATTTTCTGATTGCCCGGCTGACCGGCATCACGCGTAAGGAAGCCAAGCAGCTGATCAAGGCCGGTCGGATCGAGGTCGAAGGCCGTGAAATCGGGGGGCTGAAAGCCCAGTCCCGGATCGGCGTTGAGGAAGCGATTTTCCTGGACGATCAGCAGCTGGAAAGGGAGTCCGGTGAACGGTACCTGATGCTGAACAAGCCAACCGGCGTGGTGAGTGCCACGAAGGACGACTACGACCCCACTGTTCTGGATCTTCTGGAACCGGAACTGCGCCGCGGACTGCATCCTGTAGGGCGGCTGGATAAGGACACCACTGGTCTGCTGCTGCTCACCACTGACGGCGAGTGGAGTCATCGCATCACCTCGCCTCGCCACGGGTTCCCCAAGACCTACCGGGTCTGGGTTGCCGATCCCATTGACGATGAAACCCTGGCGAGCCTGGAAGAAGGCATCATGCTCAGGGGCGAGGATACCGCTGCCGTGGCCCATGACATTGAGCGCCTCGGCAGGGCTGAACTGCGGCTGACCCTGACCCAGGGGCGCTACCACCAGATCAAGCGCATGATGGGCGCTGTGGGTAACCGCGTGGTCCGGCTGCATCGTGAGCGGGTTGGCCCCATCGATCTGGATCCGGGCCTGGAGCCGGGGGATTACCGGGACCTGACCGAGGCCGAGATCAACGCCTTCCTGCCGGTAGATGATCCGCCACAATGATGGTGTCCCGACCCCAGGTCTTGGCCTGGTAGACGGCATTGTCCGCCCGGTGAAGCCAGCTTTCCCAGTCATCGTGGGGCGAGGCCAGGGCGGCCCCAATCGAGCATGTCACGGGCTGGCCGTGAGTGTTGAGCCGGTCCCTTATGGTCTGCTGGATATGGCGCGCGGCCAGGATCATGCTTTCATCCCGGACGTTATTGAGCAGCAGGACAAATTCCTCGCCCCCGAACCGGAACAGGCGGTCCTCATGCCTTGAATGGGTACGCACCAGATCGGCAAACCGCTTGAGCACCTCATCGCCGTTGGCATGGCCGTAACGGTCGTTGATCTCCTTGAAATGGTCCAGGTCCAGCATCAGAAGGCCGGCACCGGATTCTCTCCGCTGGACCCTTGCGATGGCGATGCACAGCTCCTCTTCCAGGGCCCGCCGGTTGCCGGCACCGGTCAGCGGATCACGGATGGCCTGTTCCTCCAGCAGTCGCGCCTGTGCGCGGGAGCGGCGTGCGAAGGAAAAGGCGAATATCGAGACCACGAAGACGGTGGTCGCGAATGAGATCAGCGCCAGTGGCCCAAGTCCGCTGGCGGATCCCAGAGCCACGCTGGCACCGACCATGAACAGGACCTTGGGGATGGCAAAGGCGGGCGGTGACAGGAAAAAGGTGGCAATGGTGTCCACATAGGCCCAGAAAAGCCCGACAAGCCCTGCCAGGTAGAGCACGCTGAGCACGCCGATGCCGGTAAAGACCACCAGCACGATGCCCGTGAGGACTGTATTGCCGGTGATCCAGGCGAAACCGGAGATGCTGAGCAGCAACACCACCAGCAGGGTGTCCACCATGGTCATCAGCCAGTCACCCTGAAGGTAGCGGTACACGCCGAAGCCGCCGATGGCGAGTGCGGCGGGAATACAGAACATCATGATGATGGACAGGCGGAAGTCATCCGACAGCCTCTTACGGATGTTGCCGTACTGATTTCCAAGTTTTTTCAGCATCATGCGATCACAATAGCCCGTGAGCGGGTAAAATGCACTGACTAAGTACCCGAAATGGCTCTGGAATGCGAACCGAGACAGACGCATTGATGCTTTCGGCCGGAATGGCACTCTTTCTCGGGGTGACCGGTCTGGTCCTGTCCGTGATCACGGGATCCCAGGTGATCCTGCTCGATGGGCTCTTCAATCTCATCTACAGCGTTATGGCCTTTCTCAGTGTTCGGGTCGCCCGCTTGCTGGCCATGCCGGACAATGAGAAATATCCCTTCGGCCATGCCTACTTCGAGTCCCTGGTCAATGCTGCCAAAGGCCTGCTCATCCTGGGAATTTCCCTGCTGGCCCTGGGGGATTCCGTGCTGGTGCTGCTCTCCGGTGGCCGGGAGATCGTCGCTGGTCTGGCCATCCTTTATTCGGTGATCGCAACCACCAGCAGCATTATGACCTTTGTGTTGCTGCGCCGTGCCCGGCGTCATACCACCAGTCCACTGGTGGAGGCGGACTTCGCCAACTGGTGGATCAACACGGTGATCTCGGCCTCGGTGCTGCTGGCCTTCTGCCTGATCCCGCTGGCGGAGGCGGTGGGCTTTTCCGTGATCACCCCCTATGTGGATCCTCTGATGGTGGCCACGGTGGTGGTGCTGTTCTGCCTGAGTACGCCTTTCCGGATGGCTTCGGATGCCATCAAGGAACTGCTCAACCGGGCGCCGCCGAAGCATGTGCGTCAGCCGGTGCATGATGTGGTGGAGGCCGTGGTGGGGGAATGGGGGGCACAGGATTTTTCGCTGCGGATGGTGCGCCCGGGCCGGACTCTCTACCTGCTGGTGCACGTGGTCCTTCCGGCGGCGAGTGACAACGGGACCCTGGGCCAGCAGGACCGTATCCGCACCGATCTGGACGGGCGCCTGCGTCGTATTGTTCCGTCACTGGTGCTGGATGTGGTGTTCACGGCCGATCCCCGCTGGGCGGCGCCCACCAATGGCCATGAACCCGCCTGAAGGGCCAGCCCCGGCACGGGTGTGATACCCTTTGCCCCGCTGCCAGCAATTGAGGTGACCCGTGAGCCCCATCCTCTCCATTGAGAATCTCGACAAGACCTACCCGGACGGATTCCAGGCACTCAGGAACATCAACCTGGCGATTCACAAAGGGGAGATTTTCGCGCTCCTGGGCCCCAATGGCGCCGGCAAGACCACGCTGATCAGTATCATCTGCGGCATCGTCAACGCCACCGGCGGCCGGGTCACCGTGGACGGTTACGACATCCAGCGTGACTATCGCCAGACGCGTTCCCGCATCGGCCTTGTCCCCCAGGAGCTGACCCGGGATGCGTTCGAGACCGTCTGGGACAAGGTCAGCTTCAGCCGCATGCTGTTCGGCAAGCCGCGCGATGACGCCTATCTGGAAAAGGTGCTGCGCGATCTTTCCCTGTGGGAAAAGCGCAACAGCCAGCTGCGCATGCTCTCCGGGGGCATGAAGCGGCGGCTGCTCATTGCCAAGGCACTGGCTCACGAGCCGTCAGTGCTGTTCCTTGATGAGCCCACGGCCGGTGTGGACGTTGAACTGCGCCAGGGCATGTGGGAGACGGTGGAGTACCTGCGCCAGAGTGGCGTCACCGTGATCCTCACCACCCATTACATCGAGGAAGCGGAAGAGATGGCGGACCGCATCGGCGTCATCAATCAGGGCGAGATCGTTCTGGTGGAAGACAAGAAGCAGCTCATGCGCAAGCTGGGGACCAAGCAGCTGGTGCTGCAGCTGCGCGAGTCGCTGGAGGCCATTCCCGCAGCTCTGGCGGATTACGATCTGGGGCTCTCCGAGGACGGCAGCGCGCTGATCTACACCTATGAGACGCAGTCCGCCCGGACCGGTATTGACGACCTGATGCAGGCGCTGGGGGAGGCGGGGATCCGCTTTACGGACCTGCATACGACCCAGAGCTCGCTGGAGGACATTTTCCTGGACCTGGTGAACGGATCATGAATCTGCGCGGCATGTATGCCATCTACCATTTTGAACTGGCCCGGGCCCTGCGCACCTGGCTGCAGTCGATCATTTCCCCGATCGTGACCACCTCACTCTATTTCGTGGTGTTCGGGGCGGCCATTGGCTCAAGGGTGCAGGAGGTGGAGGGCGTTCCCTACGGGGCCTTCATCGTCCCCGGCCTGATCATGCTCATGCTGCTGACCCAGAGCGTGACCAACGCCTCCTTTGGTATTTTCTTCCCGCGCTTTACCGGCACCATCTACGAGGTGCTGTCCGCGCCCGTGTCCTACCTGGAGGTAGTGGTGGGCTATGTGGGCGCGGCGGCGACCAAATCCCTGGTGCTGGGGCTGATCATCCTCTTCACCGCCCAGCTGTTCGTGGACGTTCCCATCGCTCACCCCTTCCTGATGTTGGCGTTCCTGGTGCTGACCTCCTTCACGTTCAGCCTGTTCGGTTTCATCATCGGGATATGGGCGGAAGATTTTGAGCAGCTCCAGGTGGTCCCCCTGCTGCTGGTCATTCCGCTGACCTTCCTGGGTGGCACCTTCTACTCCCTCGATGTGCTGCCGGAGTTCTGGCAGACCGTGTCGCTGTTCAACCCCGTGGTCTACCTGGTCAGCGGTTTCCGCTGGAGCTTCTATGAAGTCTCGGATGTCCCGTTGCTGGTCAGCCTCGGCATGACCTTCTTCTTCATGCTCCTGTGCCTGACGCTGGTCTGGTGGATCTTCCGCACGGGGTATCGTCTCAAATCCTGAGCAGGGGATGCGCTCTGGCTCAGAAATAGAGCTGGGTTCCGATGGAAAAACCGTACAGCCGGTGTCCCTGTTTTTCCAGAAAACGATTGTATTCGATATTCAGCCCAGCGGCGCGGCTGAAATTGATCTGGAACCCAGCGCCATAGGAACCGGAAAATTCGCTTTTATTCAACGTGGAATCCGGGCGCTCAAAGCGGGCCTTGAACTCACTGAACCCGCCGAAGATGTAGAACGAGGATCGGCTGCCTATCGGCGCATGGGCGGTCATGTACGTGCTACCGAAATGCTGCACCTTGGTGTTGACCAGCTCACCATCCGGCGCCAGTGCGCTCTCATTCTCAATACCCGTGCCGTAGCGGGCTTCAACGGCAATATAGTCCAGTACGAAAACGCCACCCCTCAGGGTGATCATCGAGGGGGTTGCTGAAGTGATCAGCCGGTCGGAAGAGAACGTCAGGCGGGCGTACTGGGCTCCAAGAAAGGTTGTACCCTGATCGATGGGGCGTTGCGGCCCGGCTACGGCAAACGGAGAAGTAACGAGAAGCAGTGCCCCCAAAATAATGATGCGTTTCATTGAAGTTGTGTCCCTGAAGCCCATTGGTTTTCCATTGAGGCTGGATCATGGCATGCCTGTTTTTCCGGTCAATCCTCTCATCCAGTTCGGGGCTGGAATTGATGAATCATCCACATTTCACCGTATGAATCCGGTTGGATAGCTGCACCGTTAGCAGTCCGTACCGGCATTATGGTCAATGGCAATGGCGCCAGATTCGTCATAATCGGATTATCAGTCACAATCCGAGGAGAGGCTCATGGCCCGCGATGCAATGGGATACGCCCTGAGCGCGCTCAACCATCTGGCTGGTTCAGGGGTGCTTGACCGCCTGGGAGTACGGCGCACTGCTGAGAACATCAGCTATTACCTGAGTCGTTCCAGCTTCAGTGCGATCAGCACCAGCGCCCGCCAGTTCCGCAACCTCAATCCCCTCAAACGCCCCCAGCGCCTGCAGGCCTCCGGCGAGACCCGTGACCTGTTCGATCTGAACATCACGGACGAGCAGCGCATGATCCGTGAAAGCGTGCAGGAATTCGCCCGCGAGGTGCTCCGGGAGCGCGGGGAACCCGCGGACGCGGAGCAGAGCATCGCGCCCGGAACCCTGGAGCAGGCCTCCGAACTCGGTCTGACGCTCTTTGCCGTGCCGGAGGCGCTGGGGGGGGCGGCCACGGAACGTTCCCCGGTCACCTCAATGCTGGTGGCGGAAGACCTGGCGCACGGGGACATGGGGCAGGCCATTGCCATCCTCGCGCCTGTTTCCGTGGCGAATGCGCTCACCCAGTGGGGGAGTGCCCACCAGCAGGGGACCTACCTGGTGGAATTCGCCGGCGACCACCCGCCGGTGGCCACCATCGCAGTTTCCGAACCCGCCCCCCTGTTCGATCCGTTGCGCCCGGCCTGCACCGCCAGCCGCCGGGGCGATCACTACGTGCTCAAAGGCACCAAGAGCCTGGTGCCGCTGGCGGCGCAGGCGGAGCTCTTCCTGGTGGCCGCGATGACCGAGGACGGGCCCGGCGTGTTCATCGTGGAAGGGGGCAGCCAGGGGCTCGGTGTCGAGGCGGATTTCGCCATGGGGGTCCGGGCCGGCGGCCAGGGGCGTGTCACCCTTGATGGTGTGACGGTGCCGGCGGCCAACCGGCTCGGCGCCGGTGATTTCGACTATCGGGCCTTCGTGGACCTGGGCACCCTGGCGTGGTGCAGCCTGGCCATCGGCACCAGCCAGGCGATGCTGGACTACGTGATCCCCTACGCGAATGAACGTACCGCCTTCGGCGAGCCGATCAGCCACCGCCAGGGTGTGGCCTTCCTGATCTCGGATATGGCCATCGAGCTGGATGCCATGCGCATGCTCACCTGGCGCGCTGTCTGCCGCGCCGAGCAGGGCCTGCCCTTCCGGCGTGAGGCGCACCTGGCTCGGACTCTGGTCAAGGATAAGGCCATGGGCATCGGCACCAACGGTGTACAGGTCCTGGGCGGCCACGGTTACACCCACGAATACCCCGTAGAACGCTGGTACCGGGACCTGCGGGCCACCGGTATCGCCTTCGGCGGCCTGCATCTTTAAGGGAGGGCATGGCATTAACCTGGAAATCCCGAAGAAATTCCGTTCACTGGTCAACAATGCCCACCAGGTCGCTGCGGGCACCTTCAGGCCCATTTCACGCTATTACGACCGGCATGAGCATGAGCGCCCGAGGGAGCTGGATATGCTGGCTTCGATTCTGGATGGGTTCAACGAGGGCGATCCCTCCAACTCGGCGGGCGCCGCGACCACCGGGGCCAGTGGCGAGGCTGGCACCGAAGGCGTGCGTAACGGCTCCAACATGGGCGTCTGTCTCGGCGCCATGGAGCTGTGCTACGGCGACGTGGCCCTGATGCTCTCGTTGCCCCGCCAGGGGCTGGGCAATGCCGCCATTTCCGCTGTTGCCACGGATGAGCAGAAGCAGCGATTCGAAGGTAAATGGGCGGCCATGGCTATCACCGAGCCCGGCTGCGGCTCGGATTCCGGCGCCATCCGGACCACGGCTCGCCGTGAGGGCGACGAGTACGTCCTCAATGGCGAGAAGATCTATGTGACCGCCGGTGAGCGGGCGGACTGCGTGGTGGTCTGGGCAACCCTGGATCCGTCCATGGGCAAGGCTGCCATCAAGTCATTCGTGGTGGAGTGGGGCACGCCCGGCATGGAGCTGGCGCGCCTGGAGAAAAAGCTGGGCATTCGGGCCTCGGACACCGCCGCCATCCACTTCCAGGACTGTCGGGTACCGGCGGAGAACCTGCTCGGGAGTCCCGAGGTCGACACCAGCAAGGGCTTTGCCGGTGCCATGCAGACCTTCGACAACACCCGTCCCCTGGTGGCGGCCATGGCGGTGGGCTGCGGCCGTGCCGCGCTGGAACGGTTGAAGGAACTCCTCGTCGACCAAGTGAATCTGGATTACGGTCAGCCCGTGGACAATGGCTCCGCCGTTGAGGCCGAGATCTACCGCATGGAGGCGGAATGGGAGGCCGCCTACTGGCTGACCGTGCGTGCCGCCTGGATGGCGGACAACCATCAGCCCAATTCGGTTCAGGCTTCCATGTGCAAGGCCAAGGCCGGGCGCGTGGGTAACTGGATCACCCTGCGCTGCGCCGAGCTGGCGGGCACCCTGGGCTACAGCGAGGAGGAACTGCTGGAGAAATGGGCCCGGGACTCCAAGATCCTGGACATCTTTGAAGGCACCCAGCAGATCCAGAACCTGATCATTGCCCGGCGCCTGCTGGGATTGAGTTCCAGCGAGCTGCGGTGATCGGCTGATTGCCTCAACGGGGGTCAGCGGTGACAATAACGCCTGTCATCGCTGTACCCGATCAGGAGGAATCATCACCGTGAAAGCCGTTTTCCTGGATGCCGATACCCTTGGGTCGGACGTGGACCTGGGCCCGATGCAGGCCGCCGCGGATCTGACCCTCCATGGAACCAGTGCTCCCGAACAGGTGGCCGAGCGCATCGCGGATGCCGAAGCCGTGGTCACGAACAAAGTGGTTCTAAGGGATGAGCATTTCGCGGCGGCGCCGGATCTCCGTGTCGTGGTCGTCACCGCCACAGGGGTCAATAACATCGACCTGGAAGCGGCCGAGGCCAGGGGCATCCGTGTGGTCAACGCCATCCGTTACGCCCGGCCCGTACTGGTCCAGCATACGTTCTCCCTGATTCTGGCCCTGGCCAACCGTCTGGTGGATTACGTCCAGGATGTACGCGCCGGCTGGTGGCAGCAGAGCCCCATGTTCTGTCGCATGGATCATCCCATCATCGAGCTGGAGGGCAGGACCCTTGTGGTGCTTGGGTATGGCGATCTGGGGCAGGGCGTGGCCCGGCTGGGGCAGGCCTTTGGGATGGATGTGCGGATCGCGGCCAGACCCGGGCAGCCGGAAGGGGAGGCGGATGGTTTCCCCCGGCAGTCGCTGGAGAGGCTGCTCCCTGTCGCGGATGTGCTTTCCGTGCACTGCCTTCTGAGCGATGACACCCGGGATCTGATCGATGCGCAGGCTCTCAGGACCATGAAGGAGTCCGCATTGCTGGTGAACACCTCCCGGGGCGGTATCGTTAACGAGCAGGCGCTGGCGGATGCCCTGCGCCAGGGCGACATTGCCGGCGCCGGCGTGGACGTCCTGACACAGGAACCGCCGGTGGATGGCAATCCCCTGCTTGCCGACGATATCCCCAACCTGCTGGTGACCCCGCACTGTGCCTGGGCGAGTCAGGAGGCCCGGCAGCGCATGGTGCAGCAGAGCGCCGACAACCTGCAGGCCTTCGCCGCCGGCACCCTGGAACGGTGGGTGGTGTGAGACTGACCCGTCAGGCCCATGAAGCGGTTGCCGGGGTGCTGGGCGAGGGCGGCCTGGCGCTGGACGCCACGGCCGGGAATGGCCATGACACCCGGTTCCTGGCGGAGCAGGTGGGCGCCACGGGCCATGTCTGGGCAATGGATATCCAGCCTGCTGCTATCGAGGCCACCCGAAACCAGCTTGCCGACGCCGGGCTTGGCGAGCGCGTGACCCTCCTTTGTGAAAGCCATGCCCATATCCGGGAGCAGGTTAGGCCCCACGGGGAGCGGCAGCTGGATGCCGTGATGTTCAATCTGGGCTATCTCCCCGGCAGTGACCGCACCCGCACCACCGGGGCGGACACGACAATCCCTGCTCTGGAACAGTCGATGGCAATGCTGGCCTCCGGCGGCTGTCTGTCGCTGATGGTGTACCGTGGCCACGATGGTGGCGAGGCCGAATGGAACGCCATCCGCGAATGGCTGACCGGGAGCGGTTATGAGTGGCGCATGCCTGTTGACCCGTCCGGCCACCGCGGTCCTGTCCTGGTGCTTCTTACACGCTGAATCCGCGTTTCGGTGGACAGCTGTTCCGGGTATTGCCACCCTGTCCCTGCGGGGAATTTTTCTGAAAGTCCGGTGGTCCGCTGGGGGAGGGTATAATGGCATGGTTGAGAACAGTGCTTCTGGCGCTGGCTGTGATGGTGCCAGCCCCAGCGCTGGCCGAGGGAGTCCCTCAGGACCGCACGCTGCACATTACCAATGGCGAGTGGCCACCCTATCTGGGCAGGGAAGAGCCCGGTTACGGCATTGCCTCCCGGATCGTGACCCGGGCGTTCGAGCGCGCCGGCTACCGGGTCGAGTATGAATTCCACCCCTGGGCCCGGTCCCTGTATCTTGCCCGCAGGGGCCAGCGTGACGGCACCGCGGTCTGGATGCCTTCCAGTGAGCGGCGCGAGGACTTCTTCATCAGTCGGCCGGTGATCGTCACCGAATACGTGTTCTTCCACCGGGCGGACATGCCGTTTGACTGGGAAAACACAGCCGATCTTGCCGAGTACCGCATTGGACTGACCCGCGGTTACGATTATGGCGACGTGATCGACCGGGTGACGAGCCAGGGGATTGCCATCACGGAAACCGTGTCATCGGATGAGCTGAATTTCCATAAGCTGCTGGCGGGCCGCATTGACCTGTTTCCCATGGACCGGGTGGTCGGCCAGCGGATAATCAGTGATCTTCTCAGTGAGAAAGAGGCGAAGGCGTTGACCTGGCATCCCGAACCGGTCCGTGAGGACCGGCTTCATCTGCTTCTCTCCCGCGAGGTGGCGGGCAATGCCGAGCGCATCGAGGATTTCAACCGGGCACTGAAAGCCATGCGCCGGGAAGGTGGGATCGAGCGGATCCTGGTGGACACGCTGGGTAACGACGTGCCCGCCGTGGAACGGCTCACCCCCGATCAGGTGGACTGACGCGCCCGGCCCAGTAGGGCTTCGGCGATCCGGTCCAGTGCCAGGGTGTCACTGACCGCCTCCATCTCCACTGCTGTTCCCGGCATCCCCCAGACCACGCTGGTCTCCTCGTTCTGGGCCACGGTGTAGGCGCCCAGCTCGTGCAGCTCCTTCATGCCCCTGGCTCCATCATCGCCCATGCCGGTGAGCAGGGCGGCAACGGCATTCTTTCCGGCTTCATTGGCCACGCTGCGGAACAGCACATCCACCGAGGGCCGGTGGCGATTCACCGGGTCACCGTCATGGAGCTGGCAGGTGTAGCGGGCACCGTCACGCTTGACGGTCAGGTGGCGGTTGCCGGGGGCTACATAGACGTGGCCGGGAATGATCCGCTGGCCATGCTGGGCTTCAGTGACCGTCACCGCGCAGGTGCCATCCATGCGGTTGGCAAAGGCCCGGCTGAACTCCTGGGGAATGTGCTGGGTGATGACCACCCCCGGGCTGTCCGGGGGCAGCTGCTCCAGAACGTGGCGCAGGGCCTCGGTGCCGCCGGTGGAGGCGCCCAGGGCGATGAGCCTCTCGGTGCTCTTCAGGTCACCGGGGCGGCGCTTGGGCAGCACCGAGCCCGCGCTGCGCTTTTCCCCGGCCGGGCGGGAACTGGCGGTAACCCGGGCGGAGGCGGCCATGCGGACCTTGTCCTGGATCTCCCGCGCGTAGTCCTGGAATTCGCTGGCGACGTTGACCTGGGGCTTGGCGACATAGTCGACGGCGCCGATCTCCAGCGCTTCCAGAGTGACCTCGGCGCCGTCCTGTGTCAGTGAGGACACCATGAGAACGGGCATTGGGCGCAGCCGCATGATGTTGCGCAGGAAGGTGATGCCGTCCATCTTCGGCATCTCCACGTCCAGCGTGATCACATCCGGATTGTGGGCCTTGATCTTCTCCCGCGCGTCATACGGATCGTGCGCGGTGTCCACCACCTCGATGTCCGGGGCATCGTTGAGCATTTCCGTCAGCATCTGGCGGATCAGCGCCGAATCGTCGACCACAATGGTGCGGATCATCTGGTACTCCCGGTTCATCGGTTATTCGAAAAGATCCACATCGCCGCCGGACACCGGTTCTTCCTCCAGTTCGTGGAGGTAGTGCTCCTCGCGTTCGATGAGTGTCTGGTTGCGGGTACGGTAGAGTTTCTTGCTGAAGGCGCGCCCGGTATCCGGGAAGAACTGTACCTTGCGCGGGTAGGCGCCTCCCAGGTCCCGGCTGATCAGTCCCAGGGATTCGGTCGCGCAGTATTCCATGGCGAACTCGATATTGCGCTGCCCGATGTCCGTGGTCACACCCTTCAGGACACGGCCCCCACCGAAAAGCTTGACCTCAAGGTCCTGGCGGCGAGCGCCGAGTTTCAGGATGCGGTTGATCAGCTGCTCCATGGCGTTATTGCCGTAGCGGGTGGCCAGGTTGACCGGGTCGTCCACCCAGCTTTCCGGGTCCCCGCCCCGTGTGGGCAGCATGAAGTGGTTCATGCCCCCCACGCCGCGTTTCGGGTCCCGGATGCAGGCAGCCACACAGGAGCCGAGGGTGGTGACGATCATCTCATCGCCCCGGCTCACATAGAACTCGCCGGGCAGCAGTTTGGCCGCCCAGACGTGGTTGACCGGGTCCCAGTAGCGCCGGATCCGCTCAAAGCCGGGCAGGGCGCGGGGCTGTCTTGGGTGGGTTGTGATCGCTGCTTCCGCCATGGTCAGTCCACTCGTTCGTAGATGGTACGGCCATGGGAGACAAAGCGTTCAGTGACCTTCCACAGGGATTCCGAGTGGCCGATGTAGAGCCAGGCGCCGGGCGCGGTGTAGCGGTGCAGCTGCTCGAACAGCTGCGCCTGAAGTTCCTTGTTGAAATAGATGACGGTATTGCGGCAGAACACGATCCGGAACCGTTCGCTGAAGGGCCAGTCGTGGAGCAGATTCTGGGTGTCGAAGGTGACCATGCGCCTGAGTGGCTCCTTCACCTTCGCCTTGCCGGCATTGCGGCCGGTTCCCCGGAGGAAGTAGCGTTTCTTCAGCAGCGCGGGCACACCGGAAAGCCGTCCCTCGTCGTAGATGCCCCGGCGGCCGTGTTCCACCACGCTGCTGTCCAGGTCGGTGGCGGTGATGGTCACCCTTTCGGCATCCTGTGCGCTGAGATTCTCCAGCACCGTCATGGCGATGGAGTAGGCCTCCTCGCCGGTGGAACAGCCTGCGGACCAGATGTTGATGGGCTCGCCGGCCCATTCCTGAAGGATCCCCGCCAGATGATCGAAGTGGTGGGATTCCCGGAAGAAGGCCGTGAGGTTGGTGGTCAGGGCGTTGACGAACTGGCCCATCTCCTCGCCATTGTCCTGTTCCAGCAGCTTCCTGTAGGAGGCGAAATCCGGCAGGCCCAGCGCTCTCAGGCGACGGGCGAGCCGGGAATACACCATCTGGTCCTTGGAGGGATTGAGCTGGATGCCGGTTTCGCCAGTCACCTTCTCGCGGATCCACTCAAAGTCCCCACGGGTGAACTGGAATTCCCGCTCCCGGGACACTATCGCCTACTCCCGCTCAGAACTCTTCCCATTCACTGTCATCATTGCCGTCTTCTGCCTGCTGTCCGGTGTTCCGGGCCGTCGCGCCGGTGTTGGCTCCGCCCGCCGCACTGCTCTGGGCGGACCTGGCCCCCGTGCCTGAACCATTATTGCCACGCTGGGCCAGTGTGGAACGCTGACCCTGGCTGCGGCTGCCCGCACCGCTGCTCTGGCGCTGTCCGCCTCCGGCACGGCTCCCGCTGGCCGCCTTCTGGCTGCCTGCGCCGCTGTCGCCGAAGAAGCTCATCAGATCCACCAGTGAGGTGGTCTGCTCATCCAGGGACTCGGAGGCCGCCGCTGCTTCTTCCACCAGGGCCGCGTTCTGCTGGGTGACCTCATCCAGCTGGGAAACGGCCTTGTTGATCTCGTCGATCCCGGAGGACTGCTGGTTGCTGGCCGCCGCGATCTCGGCGATCTTGTCAGTCACCGTCTGGACCGAGTTGATGATCTCGTTAAGGGTCTCGGTGGATTCGTCCACCAGCTTGGTGCCGTGCTCGACCTTCTCGCTGGAGTCCTTGATCAGCTTCTTGATGTCCTTGGCGGCGGAGGCGCTGCGCTGGGCCAGGTTGCGGACCTCGGCGGCCACCACGCCGAATCCGCGCCCGTGCTCGCCCGCACGCGCTGCCTCGACGGCCGCGTTCAGGGCCAGCAGGTTGGTCTGGAAGGCGATCTCGTCGATCACCGTGATGATGTCATTGATCTCGCTGGACGAACTCTTGATCTCGCTCATGGCATCCACCACCTGGCGGGCGATCTCACCACCGCGCTCGGCTTTTTCGCGCGCCGCCGTAGCCAGCTGGTTGGATTCCTGGGCGTTGTCCGCATTCTGCTTCACGGTGGAGGTGATCTCCTCCATCGATGAGGCGGTTTCCTCCAGGGAACTGGCCTGCTCCTCGGTACGCTGGGACAGGTCCTGGTTGCCCTGGGCGATCTCCTTGGCCGCGGAGTCGATGTTGCCGGTGGCATCGGTGATCTGTTCAACCGTGTTGCGCAGCACATCCACGGTTTCGTTGACCGCCTCCTGGAGTCGACCGAAGTCGCCCTCGAACTCGCCCTGCATCTTGTCATGCAGGTTGCCATCCGCGAGGTTCTTCATGACGCGGATCACTTCCTGAGTGGGCCGCTGGGCGGCGTCCACGACCCTGTTCACGTCCGCGCTCAGATCCTTGATGAAGCCCTCGGACATGGCGTCGGTGTCGACCCGCTCGTCGAGCCGCCCCTCACGGACCTGGTTGATCATATCCTTGAGTTCCGAGCGGACCTGCTCCTCGTTCTCCTCGCGCTCGCGCTCCTCGGTCTTATCAAACCATTCAATGGTGTTGCCCAGGAATTCGCCCCGCTCGCTCTCTTCCCCGGTAATAGCGATGTCGAAGCGCAGCCGGCCGATGTCCACAGTCTCGTGGATGGCGTCATTGCGGACCTTGTTCATCTGGCGGGCAATGGAACGCAGCTGGGGGAAGGTATCCACCAGATCCTCGCCCTCCAGTCCCTTGGCACGAAAGCCCCGGTTCTCTTCAGCGAGGTCGCGCTCATAATCGCGCAGCAGGTCCTGCATGCGTTCGTTGAGGTAGTCGATGCGGCCCTCTGGGTCCGTCGTCATCATTGCCGTGGTCGCGGTATGCAGGGCCAGCTTGGTGCGCTGGAGGGCCTCGTATTCCGCCGGGTCAATGGTGACCTGGTTACTCTGGTTGGTGCTGGCCATGGTCTTGCTCTCCCGTGACTCGGTCTGTTGTGTCTTCTGTTCGTCTCTGGGGCCGGTGGCCGGTTCAGGTTCCGGCTCCGGGGGTGTTCCGTCGCTGTCTTCCATCCATGCCAGCGGATCATTGCCCAGTTTCTGCCGCCGGCCTCCGCCACGGCGCCCGGAGCCGCCGTTGCGGTTACTGCGGTTGTTCTCGGCCATCAGCGCACTCTCCCCAATCTCAGATCCTCCACCAGGGCCGCGTAGTCGGCGGCGCCGTTACTGGTGGCCTGGTATTCAAAAACCGTTCTGCCGAACCCCGGCGCTTCCGCCAGGGCTACGTTCTCCCGGATCGGCGTCTGCAGCAGCTGCCCCGGGAAGTGGTTCACCAGGGTTTCCTGCACCTCGCGCGACAGTCGCCGCCGGGTCTGGAAGCGGGTCAGGACCAGCCACTTGCGGCTGGCTCCCTGCATCCGTTCCTCGACCTTTGAAAGCGTCTGCATCAGCGTGGACAGCCCCTGCAATGACAGGAAATCGCAGGACACCGGTATCACCAGGTCATCGGCGGCGAGCAGGGCGTTCATGGCCAGCAGCCCGGAGGAGGGCGGGCAGTCCATGATCACCCATTCCGGTGCCTCGCTGGCGCTTTCCGTTTCCAGTTCGTACAGCGCTTCGTTCAGCCACCAGCCGCGCTCCGGGCCGCCCTCGTCCAGGGTCTCGAAGCTGCGCAGTCCGGGGCCGGCACAGATCAGATCCAGGTGTTCGCGAACGTTCTGGCGGTGATCCACCAGGCGCTCCTCGTTCAGGAGCACCCGGTCGAGCCCGGGCAGGCGGTTGTCCGCGCCCAGGCTGGTGCCCATGTGCCCCTGCGGGTCCATGTCGATGCCCAGAACCCATTCACCCAGCCGTGCCATACCATGGGCGAGGTGAACGCTGGTGGTCGTCTTGCCGACACCACCTTTCTGGTTCAGGACCGCGACAGCACGCATGGGTCAGTCGCCGTCCCCGCCCACCCCGGCGTCCTCGCCGAGCAGGCTGTCCACGTCCAGTACGATCACCATCTTGTCCTCCATGGTGGCGAGGCCGCGGATGAAGTCCGTCCGGATCACGGTGCCGAACTCGGGCGGTGGCCGGAGCTGGTCTTCGTTGATCCCATAGACCTCGGAAAGTGCATCCACGATCAGACCCATGATCCGCTCCCGGTTGCCGTGGATGACCTTGACCAGCACCACCACGGTGAACTGGGTGTATTCCAGCGTTTCCATGCCGAAACGCTCGCGCAGGTCCACCACCGGCACGATGGTGCCTCGCATATTGATGACCCCCTTCACGTAGGGAGGGGTGTTGGGAATGGGGGTGGCGGTATCCCAGGCCCGGATCTCCTGGACCCTGAGGATGTCCACACCGTATTCCTCATCCCCCAGCGTGAAGGTGAGATACTGGTCGCCGTCGCCCACGGTGCCCTGGAGTGCGGCATCCTGCTGGGTGGTAGCGACGCTGTTGGTCTTGTCGCTTGCGGATTCGCTCATCAGTTATTGGCTCCCTTCGTGAGCACTTCGTCGCGTGCCTGGGCCAGCTCAAGAAGCCCGGCAATGTCGAGGATCAGCGCCACGGTGCCATTGCCCAGGATGGTTGCCCCGGCAAAGCCGGTCACCGGCCGATAATTACTCTTGAGGCTCTTGATCACGACCTGCTGCTGGCCGAGGAGTTCGTCCACGTGGAGCCCGACGTAACGGTCGTCTTCTTCCACGACCACCATCAGCTCGTTCTCCAGATCGCCCCCGCCGGCCTCGTTGAACAGCTCCCGCAGGCGGATGATGGGAATGTAGTCGTCCCGCCACTCATAGAGCTCGGAGGTGCCGGCCATGCGCTTGATCTTGCCGCCCTGCATCTGCAGCGACTCCATGATCGAGATCAGCGGCACCACATAGACCTGGTCGCCCACCCGGAACAGCTGCCCGTCGAGGATGGACAGGGTCAGCGGCAGGTGGATGGCGAAGCGCGTCCCCTTGCCGGGGGTTGAATTGACGGTGATGTTGCCGCCCAGTGCCTTGATGTTGCGTTTGACCACGTCCATGCCCACGCCACGACCGGAGACGTCGGTGGCCTCATCATGGGTGGACAGGCCGGGATGGAAGATGAAGTCGAAGACCTGCTCGTCGGAGAGTTCCGAACCGTTTTCCACCAGCCCCGCCTCGCGGGCCTTGTTGAGCAGCCGGTCACGGCTGATGCCGCCACCGTCATCGTTGATCTCGATGACGATGTAGCCGCCCTTGTGGTAGGCGTTCATCTCCAGGGTGCCGGTCTCTGGCTTGCCCAGCTCGGCGCGTTTTTCCGGGGGCTCAATGCCGTGATCCATGGCGTTGCGGACCAGGTGGACAAGCGGGTCGATGATCTTCTCCATCACCGTCTTGTCCAGTTCGGTCTCCTCGCCGTTGAGCTGCAGGTCCACCTTCTTGCCCAGCTGGCGCATCAGGTCATGGACCATGCGCGGCAGGCGCGAGTAGGCGAAGCTGATCGGCACCATGCGGATGCGCATGACGTTTTCCTGCAACTCGCGGGTGTTGCGCTCAAGCTGCGCCAGGCCGTCCTGGAGCTTCTCCAGTTTGTCCATGGTGAAGTTCTCGCCCAGCTCGTTGAGCATGGACTGGGTGATGACCAGTTCACCGACCATATCGATGAGGTTGTCGATCTTGCCCGTGTCCACCCGGATGGAGCTGCTGGTGCTGGCATTGCCGCCGCTGCTCTGCTGTGCCGGCTTCTGTTGCGTGTCGTCGCCCGCCGGCTCTCCGGCGCTGGCCGCCTCGGGTTCCGGGGCCGCGGTGGTGGTATCCCCGCCGGCCGGTTCCAGAGGCTCAATGGTCAGGGAGCAGTCATCCTCGACCCACTCGAACACCTCTTCAATGGCTTGCCGCTCGACACCTCCATACAGGTCAATGGTCCAGCTCAGAACACACTGTTCCGGGTCAAGGTCCGGCAGGGCGGGGAGACTGCTGCTGTCGCAGCTCACCTGGATCTCACCGAGTTCGCTCAGTTCCTCCAGCAGCCGCAGCGGGTCGTTGCCGGTCATGAACAGGTGGGGTTCGGGTGTAAAACCGATCCGCCAGCCGCCGCCCGGGCCGGAGCCATCGTCAGCCGTAGCGGTGCTGCCAGCATCATCACCAGCATTACCGTCGCTGCTGCTGCCGTCGTCATCGTCGCCGTCGACCATGGCCGCCAGCCGGGTGGTGATGTCGGCCGCCTGCTGGGGATCCGCTTCAGTGCCATCACGCTCCGCCTGGAGCAGGGAGCGCAGGCAGTCCACGGACGCCAGAAGCAGGTTGATCCCGTCGGTGGTCACCTCGCTTTCGCCTTCCCGCAGGCGGTCCAGCAGGGTTTCAAGCTTGTGGGTCAGATCGGTGACTGAGTTCAGGCCGAAGGTCCCCGCGCCGCCCTTGATCGAGTGGGCCGCCCGGAAGATGTCATTGAGCTGTTCGACGTCGGGTTCGCCGGCCGTCATGTTGAGCAGGCCGTTTTCCATGTCGTCCAGTCCCTCGAAGCTTTCTTCGAAGAAGGTCTGCAGGAACTGGTTCATGTCGATGCTCATAGCCACTCCGGCCTGTGATTCCGGTGAATTCGGTGCTTACCGCACAACCTTGCGGACGGCGCCCATCAGTTTTTCCGGATCAAAGGGTTTGACCAGCCAGCCGGTTGCGCCGGCCGCCTTGCCTTCCTGTTTCTTTTCCGGGGCCGACTCGGTGGTCAGCAGCAGAAGCGGCGTGAACCTGTAGTTGGGCAGTTTGCGCAGCTCCTTGATCAGCGTGATGCCATCCATGTTCGGCATGTTCACGTCGGTGATGACCGCGTCGAACTTCTGCTGTTTGGCCTTGTCCAGTGCCGCCTTGCCGTCAGGGGCATCCACAACGCTGTGGCCGTTCTGCTTGAGCGTGTGTGAGACCATCTGCCGCATCGAGGCGGAATCATCCACCGCGAGAATGTTTGCCATCGTCAACTCCTTGCCGCTTGCCGGCGTTTCAGAATAGTCACGCAGTTTCGGTGCCAAGAAGGGATTCCGCTTCGGCAAGGCACCGCGGGCGGTTACGCCATTCCCAGTCACGCCCCTGCATTTCAGCCTGTCGCCGGAATGCCAGCAGAAGCTGGACGCCCGCGGTATCGACCCTTTCGGTATCGGTACCATCCAGAATCGCAGTACCGTCCGCATCCAGGGCGCTGGAGAGCTGCTGGTACAGCATGCCCGCCATGGAGATGTCCACCTGGGCACCAAGGACCACGACATTACTGGAATCTTCACTCATCCAGGCATTTCCTCTTGAAGGACTGGTCATGACGACTACGGCAGATGATAGCGGCGGGATCATCAAGAGTCCGCCTGTTTATATCGCTGTGACAACAGTTAACGGCTGCATATGGCGATACTTGAGAAATCCCCGTTGTTGTGCGGACAGGAGTCCGCATCGCGACATCAGTCATTTTGAACAGGGTGCTCGAAATGTTCCGCTTTGATGGGGGCGGGCAGGGCGCTAGTCTGACCAGCAGTAACAGATCACACGCAACACCACAGGAGATGGAAAATGGCGAAAGTACTGGTTCTTTACTATTCGATGTATGGTCACATGGAAGACTTCGCGAACACCGTGGCGGAGGGCGCTGCGAGCGTTGATGGCGCCGAGGTGACGGTCAAGCGGGTTCCGGAGACCATGGACTCCGACGCCTTCGCAAACGCTGGCGGCAAGGCCGATCAGCAGGCGCCGGTGGCAACCCCGAACGAGCTGGCTGATTACGATGCTGTCCTTTTCGGCACGCCCACCCGCTTCGGCAACATGGCCGGCCAGATGCGGACCTTCATGGACCAGACTGGCGGGCTCTGGGCGAAGGGCGCCCTGCACGGCAAGCTCGCCAGCGTGTTCGGTTCAACCGGTACCGGTGGCGGTGAGGAACAGACCATTACCACCTTCTGGGTGACCCTGGCCCACCACGGCATGACCATTGTGCCGATCGGCTACGGTACGGGGGAGCTTTTCGACATCTCCCAGCCCGGCGGCGGCACCCCCTATGGGGCGACCATGCTGGCAGGCGGTGACGGCTCCCGGCAGGCGGACGAGCGCGAGAAGGCGATCGCCCGGTTCCAGGGTAAGCATGTGGCGGAGCAGGCAGTGAAGCTGTTCGGCTGATCCATGAAGGGCCCCGGCTGTGCCGGGGCCATCGCGCGCGAGGCGCGCTCCTACCGCTGGCTTTCCGGGGTGACCCGCATGACTTCCTCGATGGTGGTCAGCCCGGCAGCGACTTTCTGGGCGCCGGACAGGCGCAGTGACATCATGCCCTGCTTATAGGCTTCCCGGCGCAGCTGGTTCACGTCGCATTCAGGCGTGATCAGTTCCTCAACCGCGCCTTCCACGGGCATGATCTCGTACACCCCCGACCGCCCCAGGTACCCGGTGTTGCGGCACTGCAGGCAGCCGACCGGCTCGCAGGGATGCTCCGGCGTGGGTGCTTTCCAGGGGCGGGTAAGGGTTCGCCAGGCTTCCGGATCGATGCTGCCTTCCGTTTTACACCCGGTGCACAGGGTCCTGACCAGGCGCTGGGCCATGACCCCGATGACCGTGGCCCGGATCAGGTAGCTCGGCAGTCCCAGTTCGAGCAGCCGGGTCAGGGCACTGGGGGCATCGTTGGTATGCAGGGTGGAGAGCACCAGGTGGCCGGTCAGCGCGGCCTGAACCGCCATGTCCGCGGTCTCCTGGTCGCGGATCTCGCCGATCATGATGATGTCCGGATCCTGGCGCAGGAGCGCGCGCACGCCATGGGCGAAGGTCAGATCGATGCCGTGCTGGACCTGCATCTGGTTGAACGCCGGTTCCACCATCTCGATGGGGTCCTCGATGGTGCAGATGTTCACATCGTCCGACGCCATCTGCCGCAGCGTGGAGTAGAGGGTCGTGGTCTTGCCGGAACCCGTGGGACCGGTGACCAGGATGATGCCGTAGGGGTTGTCGGTGATGCGCTGCCAGCGCTCGCGATCATCGCGCGAGAAGCCCATCTGCTCGAAGGGCTTGAGCAGCACCTCCGGGTCGAAGATCCGCAGCACCATCTTTTCGCCGAAGGCGGTGGGCATGGTCGCGATGCGCAGCTCCACTTCGCTCTCATCCGGCTTGCGTGTCTTGATGCGACCGTCCTGGGGGCGACGCTTTTCCGCCACGTTCAGCCGGCCCAGGATCTTGAGCCGGCTGAGCACGGCAATGCCCACGTTGATCGGGAATTCGTAGACGGTGTGCAGGACGCCGTCGATCCGGAACCGCACCTGGGACATCTCCCGGCGGGGTTCGATGTGGATATCGCTGGCGCGCTGCTCAAAGGCGTAGTGCAGCAGCCAGTCGACGATGCTGACCACGTGCTGGTCATTGGCGTCCGCCTTGCCTTCGCCCAGGTCGAGCAGTTGCTCAAAGCTCTGGACGTGTTTGCTGGCATCCTCGCCACCCGCTTTGCTGACGGAATTGGCCAGCTGGTAGAACTCCACGGTGAAGCGGCGGATGGACGCCGGGTTGGCCACTACGGGGGTCACCGTCCGCCGGGTGATGTGTTCCAGGTTGCTGATCCATTCGCGCTGGAACGGCTGGGCGGTTGCCACCTGGACCTCATCGCGGGTGACTTTCACGGCCAGGATGCCATTGCGCTGGGCGTAGGCGTACGACATCACGTCCGCCACCGAGGGTACATCCACCTTGAGCGGGTCGATGTGCACGTATTCCAGCCCGGACCAGTGGGCCAGCCACTGTGTGAGGGTATCCAGGTCCAGGAGGCGGCCGGTATTGGCATCCTGGAGCTGCGCGTCCGCAATCATCTCCAGCGGGTGCCTCTGGGCATCCGAGCCCAGGTTGGCGTTGCGTACCTCGCGCGCTTCCTCCTCGGAAATGCGCCCATCCCTGACCAGGGCATCGCAGACCTGGGGCAGGCTCAGTGGCTGGTCACGCTCGGGGCTGGATGCTCTCGCCATGGTTGCTCAGCCCGAGGTGATGCCGGGGTTGCGCGGGTCCTGGCGCAGCTTGAAAAGGGCCGCTACGAAAAAGACCAGTGTCAGGATCAGCGGAATAACACTCGTCAGGGGCCAGCCGTACAGATAGGAGCTGACCGACAGGGGCGCGAAGTAGATCATCATCATGAAACAGGCCCAGATGTAGGTGATGTTCCGGCCCCGCAGGAGCCCGGGCACAAAAATGACCAGAGGCACGAGTTTGATGGCCAGGATGGCGGCTTTGGAAGCGCCCTCCACCGGGGCTGGCCAGAAAGTGGTCAGCGCAAGAATGGCCATGAGTGAGAAAAAGCTTGCCAGCCCGACCCAGTGGGCCAGTGGCAGGTCGGAGTGGCGGCGTGCGGTCTCGGTCATTACGGGCGATTCACTTCAGCGGGTATGGATTACGGAGGCCGGTTTTGCCGTTACAATGTTCGATCCGGCTTTGCCCGTTACTCTATCAGGAGGTTGGCGGTGATTCATCTCATGCGCGCGACGGTTGTCGTGCTGATGCTCGCGCTGGCGGGCTGTGACGGTATGCCCGGCGGTCTGGGCGGCAGCGCCGATTTTGCCGCCGCCAAAGGTGACGTGGTCAGAACCAGCGAGCTGGAGGGCCAGTGGGTCTTCGTCAACTACTGGGCTGAATGGTGCAAACCCTGCTACGAAGAGATCCCGGAACTGAACGCGCTGGATCAGCGCGACGGAGTCCGGGTTCTGGGCGTGAACTTCGATCAGGTGGAAGGTCAGCCTCTTCGCACCCTCATGGAGGACATGGGCATCGAGTTCACCGTCGTCACTGACGATCCCCAGGCCCATTACGGCTGGGAGCACCCGGTCTCCCTTCCTGCTACCTTTGTGATCAACCCGGAGGGGGACGTGGTCGAGGCCCGCTTCGGTGAGCAGACCGAGGAGGAACTGGTCGAGGTCATGGAGTAGCCCTGTGTCGCGTACATTCGTTCATCTTCGTATTCATTCGGAGTATTCGCTGGTCGATGGCCTGATCCGGATCAAGCCACTGATCGAGCGCGCGGCGGAAATGGGCATGCCCGCCATCGGGCTGACCGAACAGTCCAACATGTGCTCGCTGGTGAAGTTCTACGAGGGCACCACCAGCGCCGGTATCAAGCCCATCATTGGCGCGGATATCTGGCTGCGTAATCCCGAGGACCCGCACAAACCCTTCCGCATTACCCTGCTGGCACGCAACCAGACCGGCTTCGGCAACCTGACCGAGATCATCTCCCTGGGCTATACCGATGGCCTGGCCACCGGGATACCACTGGTGGAGCGGGAGTGGATCGAACAGAGAGCGCAAGGCCTGCTCATGCTCTCCGGCGCCCGAGACGGGGACATCGGCCGGGCCATACTGGCCGGCAAGCAGGAACTGGCCGAGGAACGGGCCCGCTACTGGGCCGCCCTGTTCCCCGGCGCCTTCTATTTTGAGCTCCAACGCACCGGCCGCCCCTATGACGAGGACTGTGTGCACGGGCAGGTGGCTCTGGCCCAGATGCTGGAACTGCCGGTGGTGGCCACCAACGACGTCCACTTCCTGGAGGCTGATGACTTCGAGGCCCATGAGGCCCGGGTCTGTATCGGCGAGAGCAAGACCCTGGATGACCCCCGGCGTGAGCGGCGCTTCAGCGACCAGCAGTACCTCCGTTCCCAGGAGGAGATGATCGAGCTGTTCGAGGATATCCCGGAGGCGATCGACAATACCATTGAGATTGCGCGCCGGTGCACGGTCCCGGTCAAGCTGGGCGAGATCTCGCTGCCCCAGTACCCCATCCCGGAAGGGATGACTATGGATGAGTACTTCCGCAAGGTCTCGGAAGAGGGGCTTGAGAAGCGCCTTGAGCGCATCCTGGACCGCACGGATCCCAACTATGAAGAGAAGCGGGCGCGCTACTACGAACGCCTGGACTTCGAGCTCAACATCGTCAACCAGATGGGGTTCCCGGGCTACTTCCTGATCGTGATGGACTTCATCCAGTGGGCCAAGGACAACGGGGTGCCCGTGGGGCCCGGGCGTGGCTCGGGTGCCGGCTCTCTGGTGGCCTACGCGCTGCTGATCACCAACATCGACCCGATGCAGTACGATCTGCTGTTTGAGCGCTTCCTCAATCCGGAGCGTGTGTCCATGCCGGACTTCGACGTGGACTTCTGCATGGAAGGGCGCGACCGGGTCATCCACTATGTGTCCGAGCGCTACGGCAAGAATGCCGTCTCCCAGATCATCACGTTCGGAACCATGGCGGCCAAGGCCGTGGTGCGCGACGTCGCCCGGGTCCAGGGCAAGTCCTACGGGCTGGCGGACCGCATGTCCAAGCTCATTCCCTTCGATCCGGGAATGACCCTGGAACGGGCCCATGAGGAAGAAGAGCCGCTGCGCGAGTTCCTGGAGCAGGACGAGGAAGCCCAGGAAATATGGGAGATGGCGAAGAAGCTCGAGGGCATCTGCCGTAACGCCGGCAAGCACGCCGGCGGCGTGGTGATCGCGCCCACCAAGCTGACCGATTTCGCCCCGCTGTATTGTGAAGAAGACGGCGGCAGTGTCGTCACCCAGTTCGACAAGAACGACGTGGAGGAGGCCGGGCTGGTCAAGTTCGACTTCCTCGGCCTGCGGACCCTGACCATCATCGACTGGGCCCTGGCCATGGTGAACCGTCGCCGGCGCGAGCGCGGCGAGGCGGATATCGACATCGACGAGATTCCACTGGACGATCAGCCCTCCTTTGAGCTGCTCAAGAAGGCCGAGACCACGGCGGTCTTCCAGCTGGAATCACGCGGCATGAAGGACCTGATCCGGCGTCTTGAGCCCGCCAGCCTTGAGGACATGATCGCGCTGGTGGCCCTGTTCCGGCCCGGGCCGCTGCAGTCCGGTATGGTGGATGACTTCATCGACCGCAAGCACGGGCGCCAGCCCGAGGCCTACCCGCACCCGGATTTCCAGTACGACGGTCTCAAGCCGGTGCTTAAGCCCACCCATGGCATCATCCTCTATCAGGAGCAGGTGATGCAGATCGCCCAGGTCATGGCGGGCTTCTCCCTTGGCCAGGCGGACCTGCTGCGTCGGGCCATGGGCAAGAAGAAAGCCTCCGAGATGGAAAAGCAGAAGAAGGCGTTTCTCGAAGGCTGCGAAAACAACGGCATCAGCAAGGAACTGGCGGACAACATCTTCGATCTGGTGGAAAAGTTCGCCGGCTACGGCTTCAACAAGTCGCACTCGGCGGCCTACGCGCTGGTCTCCTACCAGACTCTGTGGCTCAAAGCCCATTACCCGGCGGAGTTCATGGCGGCGGTGCTGACCGCGGACATGCAGAACACCGACAAGGTGGTCACGCTGGTCGAGGAATGCCGCCGCATGGGGCTGGATCTGGTGCTGCCGGACGTGAACACCAGTGAGTTCAGCTTCACCGTCAATGATGATGGCCAGGTGGTCTACGGTCTTGGCGCGATCAAGGGCCTGGGTGAAGGGCCCATTGAAAGCATCACGGCGGCGCGCCAGGAAGACGGTGCCTTCCGCGACATGTTCGATTTCTGCGCACGCGTGGAGATGCGCAAGGTCAACAAGCGCGCCATCGAGGCACTGATCCGCGCCGGCGCCCTGGATAACCTGGGCCCGAGCCGGGCGAAGATGATGGCCAGTATCGACAAGGCCATCCAGCAGGCCGGCCAGCTCAGCCGCAATGCCAATGCCGGCATGGGCGACCTGTTCGGTGAGGATCTGGTCTCCACCGGGGATGAGAATCCCTTCGCGGATGTGGCCCACCTGCGCGAGTGGAGCGATAAGCAGCGCCTCCAGGCGGAGAAGGAAACCCTGGGGCTCTACCTGACGGGTCATCCCTTCGATGCCTACGAGAGCGAGGTCCGCCATTTCGTGCCCACGCCCATCGCCAACCTGCAGCAGGGCAAAGGCACCCAGCGGATTGCCGGCCTGGTGGTGGCGGTGCGCACCATGAAGAACCGCCGTGGCCAGCCCATGGCGTTCGTCACCCTGGACGATCGCAGCGCCCGCATTGAGGCGACCCTGTTCACGGACGCCTTCATGGAGTACAAGGATCTTCTGCAGGCGGACAATGTGCTGATCCTGGAAGGGCGCATCAGCTACGATGACTACAGCGGATCGCTCAAGATGACCGCGGACGGTGTGATGGACATCAATGCCGCCCGCCGCCAGTACAGCCACGGCATCCGCCTTGCGGTGGATCGGCCACAGTGCGCCAACGGCTTCCTGGATCATCTGGAGGAAGTGTTGCGGCCCTATCGCGGTAACGGCTGCCCGGTTAATCTGGCCTATTACAGCCCGGATGCGAGCACGCTGATCCGCCTGGGTGAGGACTGGCAGGTGCAGCCGGACGACGAACTTCTGTTGAGCCTGCGCCACCTGCTGGGCGACGATCGCGTGACTTTGGTATACGATGAATAAACGGTTGCAAGAAACAACAGATGGAGCGCCATGAACCCCCAATACCTGGATTTCGAACAGCCCATCGCCGAACTCGAGGACAAGATCGAGGAACTCCGTCTGGTCGGCAATGATGCCGACGTCAACATCTCGGAGGAGATCAACAGGCTCCGCAACAAGAGCATCAGCCTGACCGAGAGCATATTCGGCGACCTCAAGGCATGGGACATCGCGCGGCTGGCGCGCCATCCCCAGCGTCCCTACACACTCGACTACATCGATGAAGTGTTCACGGATTTCGATGAACTCCACGGTGATCGCAGCTTTGCGGATGACCCGGCCATTGTGGGTGGCCTGGCACGGCTTGATGGCCGGCCGGTGATGGTCATCGGTCACCAGAAGGGGCGTGAGATCAAGGATAAGGTTCACCGCAATTTCGGCATGCCCAAACCCGAGGGTTACCGCAAGGCGGCCCGGCTCATGCGCATGGCCGAACGCTTCCAGCTGCCGCTGATCACACTGATCGACACGCCCGGCGCCTATCCCGGCATTGGTGCCGAGGAGCGCGGCCAGAGCGAGGCGATTGCCAATAACCTGGCACTGATGTCCCGGTTGCAGACGCCCATTATCTGCACCGTCATCGGTGAGGGCGGCTCCGGGGGCGCGCTGGCCATCGGCGTCGGTGACCGGCTCTGCATGCTCCAGTATTCCACCTATGCCGTCATCTCGCCCGAGGGCTGCGCGTCCATCCTGTGGAAGAGCGCCGACCACGCCGCGGACGCGGCCGCGGCCATGGGTGTGACCGCGGACCGGCTCAAGTCCCTGGGCGTCTCCGACCGGATCATTCCGGAGCCGCTGGGCGGTGCCCACCGCGACCAGTCCACCATGGGCGCAAGCCTGCGGGAGGCCCTGGTTGAGGAGCTGGACGCACTGGAGCAGCTCTCCATTTCCGAACTGGTCGAGCAGCGGTACGAGCGCCTGACCCGCTACGATGCCAGCAAGCAGTGAACCGCCGGCGCCGGAGGCCTGGCCCCAGGATCTGAACGGGGCCTTTCACAACCTGCCGGAAAGCCGTCGCTGGTGGGTTGCTTTCAGCGGCGGCTGCGATTCCACCTTTCTTCTCTACTGCCTGGCCGCGCTGGCGCCACGCCACAATGCCCATCTGCATGCCATTCATCTCCATCATGGTCTGAACGCGGCCGCGGATCAGTGGCAGCAGCACTGTGAGCGGGTCTGTGACGCGCTGGCTGTGCCGCTGGTGAGTGAGCGGCTGGCGCTTGATCCGGAGCAGCCGGATCTGGAGGCCCGGGCCAGAAACGCCCGGTATGAGTGCTTCGAGTCCCTGTTGGAACCGGGGGATCTCCTGTTCATGGCACACCATGGTGACGACCAGGCCGAGACCGTGTTGCTGCGGCTGTTGCGCGGCAGTGGCGTGCGCGGGCTGGCCGGGATGCCAGCGGAAAGGGAACTGGGCAGCGGTCGTCTCGTACGCCCCCTGCTGGGCATGGAAAGGCGGCGCATTGAGGCTCTGGCCCGTGACTGGGCGCTGGACTGGTGCGAGGACAGTTCCAATGGGGATACCCGCTTTGATCGCAACTACCTGCGCCACGAGATCATGCCGCGTCTGGAAGCGCGTTGGCCCCGAAGCGGCCGGCGCATGGGCCGCAGCGCTGAGCACTGCCGGCAAGCGGAGCAGCTGCTTTCGGAGCTGGCCGACATCGATGCCGGAAGCGCGGCCAGCGGGCAGGGCATCAGTGTCCAGGCACTGGGTCAGCTGAGCGGGCCCCGGCGCCAACAGTTGCTGCGTCATCTGCTGATCCGCCACGGTTGCCAGCCTCCGGGTGAACGGCGCCTGGCGTCCGGGCTGGAGGCACTGCTCCACGCGCCCGATGACGGTCAACCGGAACTGCGCGGGGAAGACTGGCGGGTCTGCCGTTTCCGGGATCAGCTCTGGCTGGTTCCGGATCTACCCGTGGTGGGCCGGGATGCGGCGGTTGAATGGTCTGTGGGCAACGATCTGGAGTGGTTCGGAACCCGGCTGTCCGCCGAGCGATATGAGGGAAGCGGCCTGGCTGTGAATGCGGGTGAGCGTTTCCGGATCCGGGCCCGCTCCGGCGGTGAGCGTTTCCGCCCCGGTCCCGGCCAGCCCCATCGCCCGTTGCGCAAGTGGCTGCAGGAGCAGCGCATTCCGCCCTGGGAACGGGCACACCTGCCGTTGGTATTCAGTGGCGGCGGGGAACTGGTGGCGATTGCGGATCTCTGGCTGGCGCCGGAGTGGCGCGCGGGGGAAGGGCAGACCGGCTGGCAGCCGGTCTGGCACCGCCCATGGCAACTGCTGAAGGCGGCGCCGTAACCTGGATTACTTGCGGCGCTTGAGCGCCCAGATTTCCAGCAGGGCCCATTCCTCGCCCGGGTAGTTGGAGCGCTCCAGCTCGGACATGAGCCGGTGGCGTGAGGCCATGCTGCCGACGAACTCAAAGCGCTCGAGCAGGATGCGCTTGGTGGCGTCCGCCGCTTCCAGTGCGAAGGGGTTGAGGAAGTTCACCAGCAGGTAGCCTTCGTCGTCGCCAGCGGCGAATTCATCCATCAGGCGTTCCACCGCGTGGGGCTCGAGATAGACCAGGGCCGCCGTGGAGATCAGGATATTGGCGTTCTTCATGGTCTTTTCGAGTTCCGCCTGGGTCGCGGCATCCGGCGTGTTCAGGTCAGCCTGGATGGTGTTGTCGTAGATGCCGGCGGACTGGCCGTAGGCCAGGGCGTTGGCGGAGATGTCGATGCCGGTGACACTGGCGTTGAAGCGGCGCGGCTGGGCCACTTTTTTGCAGGCTTCCGTGTCCTTCCAGTTCTCACGGATGCCGTTGAGATCCATACCGTTGATGGTTGCCATGGTGGTGTTGCCGAAGCATCCGGCGAGGTCAACAACATTGAGGGCACCACTGGCGGCCTTCTTCTCGGCCCAGGGCAGGATCAGTCGATCAAAGGTCTGGCGGTTGAAGTTGTCCGAGACGTAGTCGAGTTCGTCGAGGATGCGTTCCTTGAAGGGGACGGGCGTTTCCGCCACATAGATATCGTCAAAGTGCTGTTTTTTCTCGTCGGTTTTTACGCCTGAATCACTCATGCGCTCATTTCCATATTGCGAAAGGGGCGCTTATGATCGTCGGGGGTGGGGGACCGGGTCAAGTCGGCCAGGTGATAACAGCCTCCACCATCCCTTCCCGTGGATGCCGGAATTCGAACCGGGCATCGAATCGTTCCGTGATCGCACGCACGATGGTGAGCCCGAGACCGTCGCTGCGCTCGGGGTCTGCCGGCGCGTGGTCCCCGGCTGGATTGGTCACCGTCATTACAAGGTCCGTGCCGCTGCACTGGACCCTCAACTCGACCGTTTCCCCGTTGGTGCCGTGGCGCAGCGCATTCTCCAGCAGGTTGCGCAGGGCTGTTGAGGCCAGTGGCGCGGGAAGTGGCAGATCCGGGAGTGATGCCTCCGAATCGATGCGGATTCGATCGCGCTCCGGCAGATCCGCAATGGCCTGATGGATCACTGTTTCCACGGCTGCCCGTTCATGGCCGTGCGCGCCCGCCCGTTCAACCCTGGCAAGCATCAACAGCTGCTCGATGATGCGCTGCATGCGTTGGATGCCCGCTTGCGCCTGGTCCAGGGCCCGGCTGGCTTCGGGTGCCTGGCGTGCTGCTACCTGCAGGTTTGTCTTGATGGCGGTCAGTGGCGTGCGCAGTTCATGGGCCGCCTGACTGGCGAAGTGCTGTTCGCGCTGTATCGCCTCGTTCACCCGCGCCAGAAGATCATTCAGCGTTGAGACCACTGGCTGGAGTTCCGCCGGAGCTGATCCGATGTCCACGGGGGTGAGCATGGAGGGGCGGCGTCGGGAGACCTCACGGCTGAGTTGCTCAAGGGGCGCCAGACCCCGGCTTATGCCGAACCAGACCACGCCGATGCCGCCGGCAAGTGCCAGCGCAAAGGGGGCAACCAGCACCAGGAGAATGCCTTCGCGAAGCTCTCCGCGCTCCGTCATGCGGTCCGCTGTAGTGATGTGCAGCCCGTTGTGCTCAAGGGTATAGAGACGCCAGCGTTCTCCGCTGATCATCGTGTTCCGGTAGCCGGGCTCGCGGGCGTCCAGGGCCTGGCTGTTGGCGCCTTCGGTGCGCACCAGCACCTCACCGCCGGCGGCCTGGATCTGGCAGGCCACGCCCTCGGACTCCGGCTGCACCAGCTCCGTATCACTTCGGGGGCTTTCCAGGAGTCCGGGCTGACGGGCGACCAGACCCGCGACCATCCGCGCGGAGGCTGCCAGGCGCTCATCCAGGGTATCGGAAACCTGGCTGCGCAGGTCGAGGAACAGCAGCGCAGCGGCGGATGCCCACAGAACCCCAAGGGCCAGCCCCACGCCCAGAACCAGTCGCCGTTTCAGCGTCATTGCGGTTCCCCGCTGTCATCGCCGGGTGGAGGGCCCAGCCGGTACCCCATGCCGCGGACCGTCTGGATCAGCTCCCGACCCAGTTTCTGGCGCAGGTGGTGAATGTGCACATTGAGAGCATTGCTGCCAATCTCGGTGTCCATGCCGTACAGGGCGTCCTTGAGCTGCTCTCCTGTCAGGATGCTGCCACCGGACCGCAGGAACTTTTCCAGCAGCAGGAGCTCCCTGCGCGGGAGGGTGACCGGTTCCCCGTTCATGGTGACCTCGCCGCGTTCCGGCATGAATCGCAGGCTGCCATGCTCGATCGCGGGCGTGGCGCGGCCGGATGCGCGGCGCAGCAGGGCCCGCAGCCGGGCGCTGAGCTCGTCCAGATCAAAAGGCTTGAGAACGTAGTCGTCCGCTCCGGACTCCAGCCCGGTCACCCGGTCATCCATGGCGTCCCTGGCCGTCAGTACCAGAACCGGCACGGTGACGCCCCGGGTCCGCCACTGGCGCAGCAGTTCAAGGCCATCCCCGTCCGGCAGGCCAAGATCCAGGATCACGATATCGGTGTTCACCGTCGCCATCGCGTGTTCCGCGCTCCTGGCACTGGTGACCCGGTCGACCACAAAGGAATCCATCTCCAGGCCGCTGACCAGACCGGAGGCCACCAGATCATCGTCCTCAATCAGCAACACATGCATCTTAATGCCCACTTAATCGGTACCCTGCACAATCCTGCCAGTTGCGTGAACAGCAGGGAGACAGAATGAGACACACCCAGTCAGCAGCGACGGTGATGGCAGCCCTGTTCCTGATGCTTGCCGGCATGATACCGGTTCAGGCGGCCATTGATCAGTCGGATTTTCTATCCCCGGAGGAGGCGTTCCAGTACGAGCTGGTTCCCGACGGTGATCAGTACCGTCTGGCGTGGGATATTGCGGATGATTACTACCTCTACCGCAAACGCATGACCGTGAGCGGCCAGGACGCTGAGCCCGCGAGCGTGAGCTACCCGGAAGGCGAGATCATCACCGACGAGTATTTCGGGGAGTCCGAGGTCTATTACGGTCAGGCCGAGGTGCTGATTGACCCGGGGGAAGCCCGCACCCTGGAGCTGAGCTGGCAGGGCTGCGCGGACGAGGGCCTGTGCTATCCGCCCCAGAGTGCCACTGTGACACTGGAGGGAAAAACGGCCAGTCCCGGTGACGGTGATGGCGGGAATCCCAACGCTGAACAGGCTGGCTGGGCAGCACCACAAGCGGAGGATGAATACCTGGCCAGCAGCCTCGCGGACAGCAGCCTGGCCTGGAACCTGGTCCTGTTCTTCGGGCTGGGCCTGCTTCTGGTCTTCACGCCCTGTGTGCTGCCAATGGTTCCCATCCTGTCCGCGGTGATTGTGGGCAGCCAGGCGGCGCGCGGCCGGGCCTTCTGGCTGTCGCTGACTTTCGTGGTCACCATGGCAGCAACCTATGCGGTGCTTGGGGCAGCGGCGGGGCTGATCGGTGCCAATCTTCAGGCCGCGTTCCAGGTGCCGCTGTTCATCGGTGGCCTGGCGGTGCTCTTCGTGCTGCTGGCACTGTCGATGTTCGGCGTTTATGAGCTTCAGTTGCCGGCCTTTATCCGGGAGCGTCTTGAGGCGATGAACGGTCGCCAGACGGGCGGCCATCTGGGTGGTGCGGCGCTGATGGGCTTCTTTTCGGCCCTGCTGGCGAGCCCCTGTATGACCGCGCCGCTGGCGGGCGCTCTGTTGTACATCGCCGAGTCCGGTGACGCGCTCAACGGCGGTCTGGGCCTGTTCGCCCTGGGGCTGGGCATGGGCGCGCCGTTGGTGGCATTCGGCACCCTTGGAGCGAGTTTCCTCCCGAAACCCGGCAGCTGGATGAACGGCGTCAAGGCGGTGTTCGGGGTGATTCTTCTGGGTACCGCTGTCTGGTTCCTGGAGCGTATCCTGCCTGATCATGTAGTCATGGCACTCTGGGGCGTTCTGGCGGTCATTGTCTCGGCTCTGGCGCTGAATGCAGTGCGCCATGCCGCCCTTGCTGAACCAGCACGGGCTCTGGCAGCGGCGTTGGCACTGGTGGTGGGTCTCTGGGGCGCTCTGATGCTGGTCGGCGCGGCTGGCGGCGGCAGTGCCCTGTACTCCCCGCTGACACCCTTTGTGGGGGGCGGTGAGCCCGCCGGTGACACCGGAGAAACCGATGATGGGATGGCCGGTTTTGAGGTGATCAAGTCACCTTCGGACCTGGATCAGGCGGTGGCCCGTGCCGGAGAGCAGGGGCGGTGGACCCTGCTGGAGTTCTATGCGGACTGGTGCATCACCTGCGAGGTGATCGAGGAAGAGGTCTTCGGTGATCCCAGGGTCCAGAAGGCGCTGGCGGATGTGCAGCTGCTCCAGGCGGACGTCACCGCCAACGACCGCACGGATCAGGCACTGATGGATGAACTGAAGGTGGTGGGACCGCCCACGATCATGCTGATCGGCCCGGATGGGCAGGAGCGCCGTGGCTATCGTGTCACCGGCGAGATCAGCAGCGAGGCCTTCCTGGAAAGGCTTTCCGCTACGGGCGCGTCGTCACTGTGAAGGAGGTATTGATGTCATCAATCGCCGTGGGGCCGCTGAGCCTTCCGGTTGCCCAGGTCCTGATGATCGTGGCCTTTGCAGTGGCGCTGTTTGCCGGGGCCGTGGCAGGGCGCCGTGAGCAGGTGAGCGTGGGCGGGCCGCTGACGGATATTCTGCTCTGGTCGCTGGTCTGTGCGCGGATTGGTTTCGTGGTGCTCTACTTTGATCACTACCGGGATGACCCGCTGGGCATCATCGATATCCGCGACGGCGGCTTCCATCTGGTGTCCGGCCTGATCGGCTGTGTCGCGGTAACCGCCTGGCAGCTCTGGCGTCATCCGGCGCTGCGCCAGGCGCTCGGGATTGCGGTGACCGTCGGTGTGCTGGTCTGGGCGCTTCCCTTTGGTCTGATCAAGCTGATGCAGGTCCAGGGGCAGGGGATTCCGGATGTGACGGTGGAATCACGCGAAGGCAGTGAGCGGCCACTGGCGTCATTGGCGGACGGCCGCCCCATGGTGGTCAACCTCTGGGCCTCGTGGTGCCCTCCCTGTGTGCGTGAGATGCCGGTGCTGGAAGATGCTCAGGAAAGCCACGGGGATATCGCCTTTGTGTTCGTCAATCAGGGGGAAGGTACACCGACCATCAACAGTTTCCTTGATGAACATGACCTGACGCTGCGCAACGTGGTCCTGGACCGCAGGCGCGAGGTGGCTTCCAATACCGGCAGCCAGGGGCTGCCCACGACGCTTTTCTACAACGCATCCGGGCAGCTGGTGACCGTCCATCATGGTGAGCTCTCCAGCGCGACCCTCGCGGATAACCTTTCCGAATTCGAAACCGACAAAGGAGATAACAACCAATGAGTCCCCTCAACACCGGAGCCTACCGGCTTGCCGCCGGCCTCCTGCTGATCCTGGCCCTGGCCCTGGCTCTGCCGGCCCACGCCCAGCAGCAGACCATGGATGGCGACGCCATCTGGCAGACCCTGGAGGACAGCAACTGGGTGCAGGACGGCGCTGATGACGCGGACAGGATCATCTACACCTTCACCGATCCCAACTGCCCCTACTGCGATCAGTTCCGCGAACAGGCCGCGCCCTGGATCGAAGCGGGCCGAGTCCAGCTGCGTCACATCATGGTCGGGATCATCAAGCGCAGCAGCACGCCCAAGGCGGCCACGATTCTCGGCAGCGAGGATCCTGAAGCGAAACTGGCGGAAAACCGGAAAGCCTATGAAAGTGGCGGGATCGAGCCCGACGAGGCGCTCGTGAAGGAAGCGGAAGGCCAGGTCCGGGAGAACAACTTCCTGATGCGGGACCTGGGCGCCAGGGCCACGCCCACCACCATCTACTGGGATGGGAATGGCGAACTGGCGGCCAAGCAGGGTGCACCCCGGCCCCGGGAAATGCCCGCGATCATGGGCAGCCAGAAGCCGGAGTGACCTGCGTCAGTGCTGGGGCACGACCAGGATCTTGCCGTCGCGCTCACCCGAGGCGGCGGCCGCCACGGCCTGCTTGATGTCGCTGACATCGTATTCGGCGGCAATCGGAGCCTTCAGGGCGCCGCTGGCGATCTGGCGGGTTACTTCGCTGTAGATGGCCATCTGCTGGTCACGGCCAGCCTGGCTGAACCAGCGTGACAGCCAGAAGCCGCGCAGCGAGATGTCACGGAAGACCACGTTCGCCGGCGACATCTGGCATGGCTGGCCGCTCATCATGCCGTAGTTGACCACGGGGGAGCCGGCGGTCAGGCAGTTGGCCAGATGGTCGGTAGCGTCACCGCCCACGGCATCGATGCCCAGACGGATGTCGGCGCCGCCCGTGGCTTCCTTCACGCGTTTGTGGAGGTCGGGACCGTCCACCAGGGTGACGTCGCCGCCCTGGGCCGCAACACCGGCCACGGCGGATTCGCGCCGGACCACGTTAACGGTGTGCAGCCCCTTCTGGGCCGCCAGCCGGATCAGGTAGCCACCAACGCCCGAATTGGCGGCGTTCTGGATGACCCAGTCGCCTTCCTTCAGATCCACGAACTCCTGCAGCATGAGCAGGGCAGTGGGCGGATTGATGGTCATCATGCTGAGCTGCTTCGGGTCCGCGTCATTGGGCAGCGGTACCAGGTCCTTCGCCTCTGCCAGAACATGGCTGGACCAGGTCCCGGATCCCACCGGCAGAAGCACGGTCTGGCCCTGGTCGAGGCCGGAGACGCCCTCGCCGGCCTCGGCGACGCGGCCAACTCCCTCATTGCCGCCGACCGCCGGCAGCTCTGGCAGGATGCCGTAGTCGCCGGTCAGGGTAAGGACATCGGACGGGTTGATGGGCGCCGCCAGCACCTCTAGCAGCACCTGGCCACTGCCGGGTTTCGGGGTTTCTTCGGAAACGGCTTCAATAACGTCCTGGGGGACGGGGCCGCGACTGCTGTATTGCGCCTTGAGCATGGGGATGCTCCCTGCTGGTGTGTGTGTTGTTCAGCGTATTCCGTTGTACTCTCATGTAAAGCGCATGGATTGCCGACCGGGGTCACCAGTGGCATCTTCGACCAAGGTCGGACGCAAAATGGACGCGGGAAGCGTACAATGGGTCCCCGGAAACCGGAGCGAAGCCGGGTCTTTCGGTGATCCGCAAAGGCAGACTCGCCGGACGTCTATTATGATGGGGGCTGAGCAAGTTCCGATCCGAGCACCGAACACTGCCAAAGGAGTCCTCCGTGAAAGCATTCTTCCATCCCTCGCAGAACCGGCACCGTCCGCTGACCTACCTCACGCGCGGCAAGATGCGTCCGCCGCAGGAGATTCCAGAGCGCACGCCGGAGCTGCTCACGGGCCTGGAGAACGTGGGCATGCAGGTTGCGGAGCCTGTGGATCACGGCATGGCTCCCATCGGCGCGGTGCATGACCTCGGGTATCTGCGTTTCCTGGAGTCCGCGCACCGGCGCTGGCCGGAGGACTGGGGCGAGGAAGTCATGTCCAACATTTTCGTGCGCGCCCCTAACCACATGCACGGCATCCTGGCCGAATGCGCCCGCTACCAGGCGGACGGCAGCTGCCCCATCGGCGAGGGGACCTGGGAAGCGGCCTACTGGTCGGCCCAGAGTGCGCTTTCCGGGGCGGATGAACTGCTTGGTGGTGAGCAGCGCGCCTATGCCATGTCGCGCCCGCCGGGTCACCACGCGCGGCGCGACGCCGCCGGCGGCTTCTGCTACCTGAACAACGCGGCCATTGCCGCCCAGGCCCTGCGCAGCCGCTTCCAGCGCGTGGCCATCCTGGATCCGGACATGCATCACGGTCAGGGCATCCAGGAGATCTTCTACGACCGCGACGATGTGCTCTATATCTCCATCCATGGCGATACCACCAATTTCTACCCGGTGGTCAGCGGCCATGAGACCGAGCGCGGCGAAGGCGCGGGCTTCGGTTACAACATCAACATGCCCATGCCACACGGCTCCCCGGAGTCGACCTTCTTTGAGCGTCTGGAAGAGGCGCGCAGCGCCATCCGCCTGTTTGACGCGGACGTGCTGGTCGTCTCGCTCGGCTTTGACGTCTATCAGGACGACCCGCAGGCGAAAGTGGCCGTCTCGCAGAGCGGCTTCGAGCGCATGGGCGGGCTGATCAGCGAGCTGGGCCTGCCCACGCTCGTGGTCCAGGAAGGCGGCTACCACCTGGAGTCGCTGGCGGACAACGCAACGGCTTTCTTCACCGGGTTGAAGTGACGCCGCCCGGTGTCATCTACAAACGGGAGGCGCGCAATTGCCCTCCCGCCACAACGCTGAAGGACAGAGGCACTCATGACAGATAAACAGCCAACCATCACCTATACCGAGACCGACGAAGCACCTGCGCTGGCCACCTACTCCTTTCTGCCCATTGTCAGGGCCTTTGTCTCGCCCGCAGGCATCAAGGTCGAATCCTCCGACATCTCCCTTGCCTCCCGTATCCTTGCCCAGTTCCCCGATTACCTCCCGAAGGACAAGCAGGTTCCGGATTACCTGCAGCAGCTCGGGGAGCTGACCCAGGACCCGAATGCCAACATCATCAAGACGCCCAACATCAGCGCCTCCGTCCCGCAGCTTCGGGCGGCCGTCAAGGAGCTGCAGGAAAAAGGCTACCCGCTGCCGGAGTACCCGGAGAACCCCCAGACCGATGACGAGAAGGCCCTCAAGGACCGCTACGCCAAGGTGCTGGGAAGCAACGTGAACCCCGTACTGCGCCAGGGCAACTCCGACCGCCGTGCGTCCAACGCGGTCAAGGAGTACGCCAAGAAGCATCCGCACCGCATGGGCAAGTGGAGCCAGGCCTCGCGCACCCACGTGGCGCACATGCGCAAGGGCGACTTCTACCACAGTGAACAGTCGACCACCATGGAGAAAGCGGGCAATGTCCGCATCCAGCTGGAAGGCAAGGAAACCGGCAAGACCACGGTCCTCAAGGACAGCGTGCCGGTGCTGGAAGGCGAGGTCATCGACGGCATGTTCATGAGCGTGGCTCAGCTGCGCCAGTTCCTGGAAGAGGAGATCGAGGGGGCACGCCGTGCCGGCCTTCTGTTCTCGCTGCACGTGAAGGCGACGATGATGAAGGTCTCGCACCCGATCGTGTTCGGCCACGCCGTGACCGTCTACTTCAAGGACGTGTTCGAGAAGCACAGGGAACTGTTCGAGAAGATCGGGGTGAACCCGAACGATGGTATGAGCCACCTGTACCAGAAGATCCAGGACCTCTCTTTCTCCGAGCGTTCCGAGATCGAGGAGGACATCCGGGACTGCTTCATCAACCGCCCGGAGATGGCGATGGTCGACGCCGACCGGGGCATCTCCAACCTGCACACGCCCAGTGACGTGATCGTGGATGCCTCCATGCCCGCCATGATCCGCGATGGCGGCAAGATGTGGGGTACGGACGGTAAGCTTAAGGACACCAAGGCGGTCATCCCCGAGAGCACCTACGCCACCATCTACCAGGAAGTGATCAACTTCTGTAAGCACCACGATGCCTTCGATCCCAGCACCATCGGCACCGTGCCCAACGTGGGTCTGATGGCCCAGAAGGCCGAGGAATACGGCTCCCACGACAAGACCTTTGAGCTGCCGGAAGACGGCATCGTCCGCGTGGTGGACGACGACGGCAACACCGTCTTCGAGCACGAGGTTGAGAAAGGCGACATCTGGCGCATGTGCCAGACCAAGGACGAGCCGATCCGTGACTGGGTCCGCCTCGCGGTTGAACGTTCCCGCGCCAGTGGCATGCCGGCGGTGTTCTGGCTGGATCCGGAGCGGGCCCACGACGCCCAGCTCATCCAGAAGGTGGAACACTACCTCAAGGAGCACGATACCGAGGGTCTGGATATCCGCATCATGGGCTATGACCGGGCCATCCGCTGGACCATGGAGCGCATGGTCCGTGGCAAGGACACCATCTCGGTGACAGGCAATGTGCTGCGTGACTACCTCACGGACCTGTTCCCGATCATCGAGCTGGGCACCAGCGCCAAGATGCTCTCGGTGGTTCCGCTGCTCAAGGGCGGTGGCCTGTTCGAGACCGGTGCCGGTGGCTCCGCGCCGCGCCACGTGCAGCAGTTCCTGGAAGAGGATCACCTGCGCTGGGACTCCATGGGTGAGTTCATGGCCATGATGGTCTCCCTCGAGCACATGGGCGACAAGCAGGGCAATCCGCGTGCCGCGGTGCTGTCGCAGACCCTGGACCGGGCCACGGCCCGCTTCCTGGAGGAGGACCGCTCGCCCTCGCGCAAGTCCGGTGAGCTGGACAACCGGGGCAGCCACGTCTGGCTGGCGCGGTACTGGGCCGAGGAACTGGCGAACCAGGATGAGGACAAGGACCTGAAAGAGCACTTCCAGAAGATGTCGAAGAAGCTGGAAGACAACGCCGATCAGATCCTGCAGGAACTGATCGACATCCAGGGGCAGTCCGTGGACATTGATGGCTACTATTACCCGGATGCCCAGAAGATCAAGCAGGCCATGCGGCCCAGCGAGACCCTGAACGCCATCATCGACGAGTTCGTGGACTGATATGAGCGAAGTGTCCGTCCCCGAGACCATGGCGGCGATGCAGCTGATGGGCCACGGGGGTGTGGATCAGCTGCAGTACCACACGGATGTAGCCACACCGCGCCCGGCACCGGGCGAGGTGCTGGTGAAGGTCAGTGCCACGGCCAAGAACAACACCGACCGTAAGGCCCGCGAGGGCCTGTACCCCACGAAGGACAAAGAGGAGGTGGCCTCGTTCGCCATGGGCGGCGAGCCCACGCTCACCTTTCCCCGTATCCAGGGGGCCGATGTGGCTGGCCGTGTTGTGGCCGTGGGCGAAGGAGTGAATGAGGGCCGCGTCGGTGAACGCGGCCTTCTTGATTTCAACCTCTATCCGGATGACCGCCGCGACATCAACCTGACGCCGGACTACTACGGTCACGGCGCCGATGGTGGTTTCGCCGAGTACATCGCGGTGCCCTCGGACCAGTTCCACCGGGTGGACAATCCGGAGCTGGCGGATGCCGAACTCGCGGCCCTGGGCATGTGTTCCTACCAGACGGCAGTGCACATGCTGAACGTGGCCGGTGTGACCGCGGGTGAGCGGGTCCTTGTGACCGGCGCCAGTGGCGGTGTGGGTACGGCCCTGATCCAGCTCTGTCGCATCATGGGCGCCATTCCCTATGCCCTCAGCCAGCAGGAGAAGGCTCCGGCGCTGAAGGAGCTGGGTGCCGAGGCGGTACTGGACCGTTCGGACATGGAGAGCTTCACGGACAGGGTTATGGCCGAGACCGGTGGCGAGCCCATCGACGCGGTCATGGACCTGGCCGGTGGCACGATGACTGACCGATTCATCGACACCATGATCACGGACATGACCCGCCGAAGCACCTATCCACGGCTCAGTATTGCTGGTGCCAGCGCCGGTAACGTCAGTGAGGTGCTGTGGACGCGGATCTACCTTTACCAGGTCCAGATTTTCGGGGTGTCCCACGGGACCCGCGAGGAGGCGGAGCAGCTGGTGGCCTGGATCCGGTCCGGGCAGCTGAAACCCGTCCTGCATGGGGCCTTCCGGCTTTCGGCGCTGCGTGAGGCGGAGGAATACTTCGTCAATCGCGGCAGTGGTTACCTGGGCAAGATCGTCATCGTTCCCGACAGCGAGTGGGACGCACAGGGTGCGCCCTACGCCATTGAGGCCCAATCATGAGCAATGACCTGACCCTGCGGTTGATGGACACCCATGCCGGCGGGGACGTAAGCCGGATCGTGACCGGTGGTATCGCACCACTGCCCGGCAGTACCGTGCGCGAGCAGATGGAGTACCTGCAACGGGACGCGGACGGCCTGCGTAAGCTGCTGCTGTTCGAGCCCTATGGGATCCCGGAGATGTCCGTGGACCTGCTGGTCCCGCCTGCGGACCCGCAGGCAGCGGCCGGCTACATCATCATGGAGGTAATGGGCTACCCCATCTACTCCGGCTCCAACACCATCTGCACCGCCACCGCCGTGCTCGAGCAGGGGATCGTTCCCAAGCAGGAGGGCACCCAGCGGTTCCAGCTGGAGGCGCCGGCGGGCCTGGTCCAGGTGGAAGCCCGGGTGGAGAACGGTGTGGTCGAGGCCATTACCTGTGAAGGGCTGCCCAGCTACATCGACAGCTACCGTCATACCATCCATGTGCCCTCACTGGGCGACGTCACCTACAGCGTGGCCTACAGTGGCGGTTTCTATGCGCTGGTGGACGCCACCGACCTGGGCTTTGACCTGACACTGGACGAAGAGGATGACCTCTCGGACTGCGCCCATCGCATCGTCGAGGCCATCCAGGCGGAGCGGGGCTTTTCCCATTACACCCTCGGGGACGTGGGGCCGTTGCCGTTCCTGCACTTCATGGGTCCGGTGGAGCAGGTGGCGGACAATTTCTACCGCTCCCGCTCCACCACCTATGTGCATCCGGGAGTTATCTGTCGCAGCACGACCGGCACTGGCACCTCTGCACGCCTGGCGCTGATGCACTACGAAGGCCGTATTCAGCCCGGTGACCGTCTTGAGACGGTCTCCCTGCGCGAGACCGGTTTCATCGGCAATTTCACCGGCGTCCACCAGGAAGGCCCGCACCAGGTGGTGGAGAACACCATCACCGGCAAGAGCTACGTGCTGGCCCACTCGGACATCGTGGTGAACTGTGATGACCCCATGGTCGAGTGCAGCGGGCTGCAGCACATCGTGTCGTCTTAGGTTCCGGTGGTCTGGGCGTTGCGGCGATAACTGCTGAACCGGCCCAGAACCTCCGCCATCCGATCATCATCCAGAAGCACCGGTTCGCCGATGGGCAGGAGCTGCCCGTAGCTGCGGGCCAGGTGCTCCACTTCCTGCGCCAACTCCAGTGCCGCAGCTGGTGTGTCCGCCAGTGCCACCTGCCCATGGTTGGCCATCAGGCAGGCATCCCGGTCCGCGAGCCCCTGGGCCACGTGCTGCGCCAGCTCTTCTGTGCCGAAGGTGGCGTAGGGGATGCAGGGGATGTCCGTGCCACCGGCCACCGCAACCATGTAATGGAAGGGGGGAATGCGGCGGCGCAGACAGGCCAGGCTCATGGCCCAGGGAGAGTGCACGTGGATAACGGCACCGGCATCCGGGCGCTGGCGATAGATGGCGGCATGGAAAGAGGCCTCGCTGGAGGGTTTGAGAGGGCCGCGCCAGCGGCCATCCAGGTCGGTTTCCACCAGGTGTTCCGGCGTGATGTCGTCGAAATGGCATCCGGAGGCCGTGATCAGCATGCCATCGCCGCAACGGGCGCTGACATTGCCGGACCGGCCCTGATTGAGGCCCGTGGCGTTCATTGCCCGGGCTGTGTCTACAAGCTGTGCGTCCAGAGTCATGACGCACACTTTCCCTGATCGACCGGTGGCGTTCAAGAGCCGCGGGGAGCCTTTTCGGTATCCGGGTCATCCAGGCTGACCACGTAGACGTGATTGCGCCCGTGCTCCTTGGCGCCGTAGCAGGCCCGGTCGGCGGCCTCCATGACGGATTCCGGATCCCCGTGATGACTGCGGATCTCGGTAACGCCGATGGAAGCGCTCAGCCTGAAAGTGATACTGCCGGAGCTGAAGATGTGATCCGCGATCCGTTGCCGCAGTTCCTCGGCAAGGCGTTCGGCCACATCCACGGGGCAGTAGGTGAAGATGAGGGCAAACTCATCGCCACCCAGGCGGGCCAGGATATCGCCTTCGCGCAGCTGGGCGCGGATGATCCGGCACAGCTGGATGAGACAGTCATCCCCGGCCTGGTGGCCGTGGGTGTCATTGATCTCCTTGAAATAGTCCAGGTCCACAAAACACAGGGCATGGCGACTGCGTTCGTAACCGGTGTTCTCCAGGCAGATGGCCAGACGGTTGAGGAATTCCCGGCGGTTGATGGCCCCGGTCAGTGAGTCGTGGCTGGCCTCATAGCTGAGCTTCTCCACCTGGCTCCGGTGGTGGGAAATGTCGTCCACCACCACGATATAGTCCGCGATACGGCCGCGGTGGTCGCGTACCGCGCTGAAGGTGAATTCCAGCCAGAGTGGCGTACCGTCCTCCCGGGTCCAGGGTTCATCGCGGGTCAGAGTCCATGTGCCGTGACGCAGGACCCTGTGGCGCAGGCTCGGCATATCCAGGGCGGTTTCGCCTTCATTGAGTAGCAGAAGCTGGTCCAGCTGCATGCCTTCCAGGGAATCCTGGGGATAACCCAGGGTCTGGGCGAAGCGCTGGTTGGCCGAGCGGATGATGCCGGAAAGCGAAAGCCGGGCCATGCCCACGGCTGCGTGTTCCAGTGTGGTGCGCAGCTCATCCTCGGTCCGGGCCATGCGCCTTGCGGCACTGACGAACAGCATTGTCACCAGCACGCCGGCCAGCGCCAGAACCGTGGCCACGGTCAGCAGGAGGAGCCCGTTCAGGGTGCGGTCGATGCGGCCCAGGCTCGAGGAGAAGTCGGACTCCATGGCCACCAGCTCCTGGTTGATGCGGTCGACCTCGTCCCGGAGATTGGGGTATTCGGCGCTGTCGATCTCGTCCTCCGACAGCAGCGTCAGGATCTCCTCGAGACGAAGGACATGCGGGTCCGCATCCCGCCAGATCTGCAGTGGGGAATGGAACAGGCTCGAATACCCCATGTAGCGGTACACGTTGATCAGGCGGGGAATGTCATCGGCATGGCTGCCCCCCTCCCGGAACATCTCGGCAGCGCGCTGGGCCTTCATGGGCGATGCGGTCATCGCCTGGCGTGCCTTGCGGTAGGCCAGCGGCGTTACCAGGCCCTCGCGGGCCTGGTTCAGGTGTGCCGGGTCGTCGGTCTCTGTGTATCGGTTCAGGTGGTAGACGGCGGCCTGCCGCCCCTTGGACCAGAGGCTTTCTCCGGTCGCGTAGGCGCGCACCCCGGTCTTGAACTCAATCAGGGCCGTGGCGGCCCCGAACGCCAGAACCAGCAGCAGGACGATAGAGCCCAGCCCTACCCGCATCAGGGTATGAGAAGACTGGGCCTGGTAGCCGCCGGACATCACCATTGCCAAACCTCCCTGTTGGTTTGGTCGCAAGCCTCAATTCAGCCTACTCCCGAATGGCTGTCAGCGCCGATTACAGAGTGTGAGCATCGTCACCATCCCTGTGACGGAATGTAGCGCAGAGACCGGCGGCTGGTTCAGGCGCCGGGATGGCGCAGCAGATCATGCAGGACGAGGCCGGCATCGATGCCGTCGTCCCCGAACTCGATGCCGTCATCCATGTCCAGCAGGGTGCCGGCACGCTGGCGGCGAAGCAGGTCATGGGCCCATTCCGGCGTGCGCGGGTCATCCTCCTCGCGGCGCAGATCCTCCATCAGCATCTCGGAGGCCTCGGGCGGCAGCCAGTGGAGAACGGGGCGGCGCTGGGCGCAGGCCAGGCGGTAGACGGCGGGGCCGGCGATCCTGTCCCAGCGCACCGGTTCAATGCGCACCCCCATGGCTTCCAGAAGGCGCCGGGCGCTGCGGGTCAGCCTGCTCTGCAGGATAAGGGTGTCCAGGCCAGCGGTTTCAGCGCTGGTGTGTATACCGGCGGTATGAACGGATTCGGGATTGGAATGGATGGTAGCTTCCAACACGGGCTTCTCCTTGAGTCTTTCAGAGGATTATTGGAGAAGCCAACGCGGAGTCGAAACGGAGGGTTGGGGCACGGGATGGTAGTGGTGCAGTGCCCTTTCCGACCTTTCACCCTTGACGCGAAGGCTCCAGTCTCTGTTCCGAGGAGGTAATCGGGCTTAGTGGCGGAACCACCATACCGTTGCGCGACAGCCCCGGATTCTCACCGGAGTTCCCCTCGCTGCGGAACGCGACCAATGTAGGTCAGCAGGGCGGCCCAAAGCAAGCGGTAGCGGAATGAATAAACGGCAATTGGTCGTGACTTTCAGTGCCGGAAGGCTCTGGGTAGGATAGGGGCGACATCCGTAAAGGGAGTAGTGTAATGCGCACAGGCAAGCAGTTCGCAGGCGTGTTTCTGGCAGGTGTGATGCTCGTGGCTGCCGGTTGCGCCAGTGTCGGCAAAGACTTTGCAACTCACAAGGTGGAAGAGATCAATGTCGGCGAGACGACCCGCTCGGACATTGAAGCCATGTTCGGCGATCCGTGGCGCACTGGTCTCGAAGACGGCAAGCGGACCTGGACCTATGCCAAGTACCGCTGGTCCGCCTTCCGTGAAGCGGAAACCACGGACCTGGTGGTGCGTTTCAACGAGGACGGCACGGTCGACTCCTACGTCTACAACACCACCCAGTAACCCTGAACGGGCCCAGACGGGCCCGTTACTGCTTCAGGGTATTCAGGACCGCTTTCGCGGTTTCCTCGGATGAGGCCGGATTCTGGCCGGTTACCAGTCTGCCGTCGCGGACCACGAACGAACTCCAGTCATCCCCGCAGCGGTAATCCGCGCCATTGGCCTCCAGCATGTCCTCCACCAGGAAGGGCACGACCTCGGAAAGACCCACTGCTTCCTCTTCGGTATTGGTGAAACCGGTTGCCTCCCGGCCCTTGACCAGCGGTTCGCCGTTCGCACCCTTAACGTGCCGGAAGACACCAGGGGCGTGGCAGACAGCACCGATCACCTTGTCCTGTCTGGCGGCGTTCTCGATCAGACGGATGCTGTCGGCGTCCTCCGCCAGGTCCCAGAGCGGGCCGTGGCCGCCGGGGTAGAAGACGGCATCGAACCCGTCGATCGACAGGTCCGAGAGTTTCTGTGTCGTCGCGAGCGCTGTTTTCGCGTCCTCATCCGTCTGGAAGCGGCGAGTGGTCTCGGTCTGGGCATCGTCCGCCTCGCTGTTGGGGTCAACCGGAGGCTGACCGCCCGCGGGGCTGGCCAGTGTCACCTCGGCTCCGGCATCGCGGAATGCGTAGTAGGGTGCCGTGAACTCTTCCAGCCAGAAACCGGTCTTGTGGCCGGTGTTGCCCATGTCGCTGTGCGATGTCAGGACCATCAGGATCTTCATGGGGTTCCCCCTGTCTGTTCGTGTGGGTGATCACGCTGTGGTGATGTACGGATCCCGTCAGTGGGATCGGGGCTGGCTACGGGCGGTTAATGGGCTATGCTCTCCCCGGACCCGGGTCCAAAGGAAGCCGGACACAGAAAAGGACGCCCAACCATGCTGATCATTCCGCTCCATAAAGCTGTTTCGCGGAAGAACTTTCCGCTCGTAACCCTGTTGCTGGTACTTCTGAATGGTGCCGTGTTCGCCATCTTTCAAGGTGGCGACACCGAAGTCATGCAGCAGGCGGCCTCGTACTATCAGGAGAGTGGCCTCGAGAAGCGGGAGTGGGCCTGGCTGGAGGAGTTCGTTCCCGGCTATGAAATGGAATTCCGCAACCAGATGGAACAGCTCGACAGGGCGGCGGAGAATGATGTGGCAGCCCGGCGCATCGCGCTTGCCCGCTCGCGCATGGTGGAATCCCATCCGGATTTCCTGCCGGCGCTGCGATCCGGCGACATCATTGACCCGGACAGCGACCGGTATGCCGACTGGCAGGCCGACAGGGCCGAGTTCGAACGGCTCATGGACCAGAGCTTTACGCGCCAGCACATGATGCACTATGACGATGTGGAGCCGGTAACGCTGCTCAGCCACATGTTCCTGCACGGTGGTGTGGGGCACCTGGTTGGTAACATGCTGTTCCTGTTGCTGCTGGGCATTCTGGTGGAAGGCGCGCTCGGGCCGGGTCTGTTCCTGGCGGCCTACCTGGTGGCGGGGCTTGGAGGCTCGGCCCTGTCCCTGGCGGTCCACTGGGGCACACCAACCGGCATGCTCGGGGCGTCGGGCGCCATTGCTGGGCTCATGGGGCTGTTCACCGTCCTCTACGGGCGTCTCAGGGTGCGCTTCTTCTACTGGGTCTGGGTCTATTTCGATTATGTGCGTGCGCCCGCCATTGTGCTTCTGCCGGTATGGCTGGGCTGGGAGCTGCTGCAGTTCCTGCTGGCGGAGGGCAGCAATGTGGCCTATGAGGCCCATGCGGGCGGTATCGCCACCGGCGCCCTGATCGCCGCCGGTGTGCGGGCCCTGGGGTGGCAGCGTGATGGGTTCCTGCAGGAGGAGTCCCATCGCGAGGATGACCGGGAGGCACTGGAAGCGGCCCGGCAGGACCTGGCCGCCCTGAACGTGACGCGCGCCAAACACCGGCTCCGGCCCCTGCTGGAGCGTAACGCCGACGATACCGCCGTACTGGAGAGCTGGTATCACGCCTGTAAGATCCAGAAAGAGGACCCGGATCTGCACGACGCCGCCGGCCGCATCCTGGCCCTGCCCGGGGATAGCGCCGAGGAGCGTGCGCTGGTCATGGAAACCTTTGCGGATTACCGCCAGCGCGCCAACCTGAAGCTTACAGCCAGCCAGGTCACGGATCTGTGCTGCCGTCTGTTGCGCTGGGAGGCGCTGGAGGAGGGGCTGCTGCTACTGGACCGCTTGCTGCGGCTGAAGAAGACACCGGAGGAACTGCCCCGGGCCTGCCTGATCGCCGCCCAGCAGCTGCGGCGCCAGGGCCGGAGCGACGATGCCCGGCCCTACATGGAGGCCGTGCAGCGGCTGACCAGTGATCCGGCCATGATGCGGGCGCTGCGCCAGATCCAGGACTGAGCCCGCCCGGGCAGGGCGGGTCAGCTTGTCGCGATGCGTTCCGCCCGCTCTGCCAGTTCATCCACCCGTTCGCGCAGTTCATGGTCCGGGAAGTGCTTCTGGAGCTGGCGGAGGATCCTGAGTGCCTTCTGTTCATCACCCCGGCCCTCGAACAGCGCCTTGGCGCCGAGGAAGTAGTTCTCCGGCAGGTGGGGGTGCTTCGGGTTCTGCTTGCCGAAGGGGCTGGTCAGGCGGATGACCAGCTCATGGTGGTCGTACTGGTCCGCGAGGCGGGCCAGGTCGCGCACCTGTTTCGGGTGTTCCGGCTGGAAGCTGGCATCAACGCGCAGCGCTTCCTCGGCGATGCTCATGGCTTTCTTGGGCTGTTCCAGCCCGTAGAGAAGGGTGGAGATGTATTCCCGGGAGTGGGCAAGCAGCTCATCCGTGCGGCCCTGGAGGCGCAGCAGTTTCCGGTAGCGCTCGTGCTCTTCCGGCTGGAGGCCGCTCTGGCGGAGCTCCTTCTGCAGGCGCTCAATCGCCTCGTCCACGCTGCCTTCCGCCACCAGGCCTTCCACCTCCTGGAGCAGTGGGCTGAGGTCTGGGTTGGCGGCACGGGCCCGGTCAGCGGCGGTGACCTCCTGTTCCACGCCCAGCATGTCATGGTGCTGGTAAACCAGGTAGCCCATCAGGTGAAAGGAGGCGATGAGAAAGTAGCCGCCAATCAGGAATACCCCGACATGGCCTGCCAGGCTGGGCCCGAACAGGCCCGCCACCAGGGATTCCGCCATGCCCTGACTGACCGAGAGCATGAACAGCAGCAGCGAGGCGATGAAGTAGGGAAAGCCCACCGAGCGCATGATGCCGACCCAGGTGCCCGGGTTGAGTGCCGACATCAGGCTGTTGCTCATGGCCAGGGTGATGATGGCCGCCGGCAGCGCCAGTACGATGAAAATGGCAGCAGCCGCGACCAGTGTCAGGGAGCCGGTGACAATCGCAATGCCGGTAACCGCGAACCCCAGGACCACGAAGAGCACGAAGGTTTTCACCAGCACCCAGCTGTTGCTCTTGCGCTGGATCTCGGGTGGATCCATCCAGCCCCGGGCAGTGGCCTCGAGCACGTCATAGGCGAATTTGTAGAGCACCACCCAGGCCGCGATCACCAGGATAAGGCCAAGAAGCGGGACCACCATCCCGATCAGGTAGAGTATGGCGGCGAGCCCGAGCGTGGTCAGGCAGGCGGTCTTGAAAGGGTAGCCGAAGATCTGTGGCAGACGTTCCCAGACCGGGGGTACCCGGCCGCTGTCCCTGGCAATTGAACTCATGGATCCTCCGTGGATATTCCTGATTTTGAGGGTATGCCCTGTCCGTACTGACCGACTGGGTCATCGAACGTTGATAGGAAGATAGAATGTCCGACGCTGGACGGCAAATCAGCCGGCGTCGAGTCGTTTCTCGAGCACCAGGAACCACAGATCGGCCACTCTGGGTTCGCCGAAGCGTGGGGACTCGGGGAATGGGGCGGTTTCGCCGGTGCGTGTGAACCCCAGGGATTCGTACCAGCGCAGCAGCTCTGAGCGCTGATGGAGGACACGGATGCGCAGTGTACGGCAGCCCAGGCGCGAACGGGCGGTCTGTTCCGCATCCGTGACCAGGCGCCGGCCAAGCCCCTCGCCCTGGTGCTCCGGTGCCACGGCAAGCATGCCCAGTTCCGCGGTGTTGGCGTCCAGGTGCTCAATCTGTTGGGTACCGACAAGGGTGTCGCCCTGCCATGCCAGCCGGAACAGGGACTCCGCCAGCAGTTCCCGGATCATCGGGGCATCGGTGCGCTGGCCGCCCAGAAGGTCGGCCTCCGTGGTCCAGCCCTGGCGGCTGATGTCGCCGCGGTAGGCGCTGTTCACGCGTTCGGCGATGGCCTCAGCGTCATCCGGGGTGGCATCGCGCAGTAGCGGTTCACTGGCACCGTTCAGAAGCTCATGGGCCCGTGAGAAATCCACGCCGCCGCTGAGTTCCCCGGGTTCATACCGGAAGCCGCAGCCGGAGCGGCGCATGGCCGGCTCGCGGATGGCACCCGGGCTGGGGCGTGTATCGTCCTCATCACTCATGGTCGCCTTTCTCCATCCGGTAATCCTGGCGTTATTATGGCCCGCCGGAGACGGGCTGCACAGGGCAGCGCTGTTTGGGCTGGCGTGGTAGGCTCCCGGGTCATCACTGGTTCTCCGGAGGAGTGCAACGTGCGAGGCAATCCATTCCGTGGCATGGGCTATCTGGGCGAGGGGTTCCGGCTGATCCGCCAGCCGGGACTGCGCCTGTTCGTGGTGCTGCCGCTGATCCTGAACATCGTCGTGTTCGGTGTGCTCATCTGGTTGCTGGGTGAGGGCTACGCCGTGATGGTGGACGCTGCCATGGGCTGGCTTCCGGACTGGGAGTGGCTCCAGGTTCTGGACTGGGTGTTCTGGATCCTCTACGGCCTGGTGATCCTTCTGTTGCTGGCCTATGGTTTTGTGATGGTGGCCAATCTTATCGGGTCGCCCTTCTACGGTTACCTCTCCGAACTGGTGGAGAAGGAAATCGCCGGGGAAACGCTGACACCGGACGACGGCTGGCTCCAGATCGTGAAGGACATTCCCCGTGCCCTGTATCGGGAGGTCCGGAAAATCGTCTACTACCTGCCCCGGGCACTGGTGCTGTTTGTGCTGGGGCTGATCCCGGTGGTGAACCTGCTGGCTGCGCTGCTCTGGTTCCTGTTCAACAGCTGGATGATGGTGTTGCAGTACGTGGATTACCCGGCGGACAACCACCGTGTTTCCTTCGATGGGCTGCGTAAGCGCGTGGCGACCCAGCGGCTGACGGCGCTGGGCTTCGGGGTGCCGGTGGCGGTTCTGGCCATGGTGCCGCTGGTCAACCTGGTGCTGGTGCCGGCGGCCGTGTGTGGCGCCACCGTGTACTGGACCCGGGAGATGCGGGATGCGGACCAGAGAGGAGCCGCCTAGGCATGGCGAGCGAGACCCGTTACCTGCTGTATTTCGGCGGCTTCTGGCTGGTGCTGATCGGGGGTGCCACCTGGTTCTTTGGCGGTATTACCGAGAGTCAGCGGAACCCGAACCAGACTCCTGAAACGGAAATGGTCAACGGTGTCCAGTCCATTGAGCTGGAGGCCAATCGGCAGGGTCACTATGTCGCGGGGGGCGGCATCAACGGGGCCGACGTGACCTTCATCCTGGACACCGGGGCAACCCGGGTGACCGTCTCGGACGCGATTGCCCAGCGGGCGGGGCTCGAGCGCGACAGTCGCGGCAGGGCACGTACTGCGGCCGGCACGGTCACGGTCTGGAGCACCACGATCCCGGAGCTGCGCCTCGGTGATATGCGCTTCCGGAATGTTCCGGGCGCCATCAGCCCCTCCATGGACGACGACATGGCGCTGCTGGGCATGAGCGCCCTGGGGCAGGTGGACTTCTCCCAGCAGGACGGCGTCCTGACGCTGCGGCGCGCCGGCCCCTGACGACTCAGGGCGCCAGGAAGCCGTTCAGATGCTCCGCCACCGCCTCTGGCTGCTCCTCCTGCAGGAAGTGCCCGGCGGCCACCTCGCGCACCGTGATGGACTCGAAACAGTCCTCGATGTGGTTCAGGTATTCCGGCAGGATCACGTGGTCCTGGTTGCCATAGATGTAGAGCCCGGGCATCGGCCAGACATGATCGGCGAGGGTGGCCCAGCGTTTGGCGTCGTCATGGAAGGTGCGGTAGTAGTTGGCACTGGTGTGAGGCGTGCCGGGTATCCGGAAGGTGCGCACGTATTCGTTGAAGGCCTCTTCCGGGAAGGGCTCGCGATTGGCCAGTTTCAGGAAATAGCCCAGCCACTCGGTCTCCGCGCCCGGGATCATGGCCTCGGGGAGCCCTTTCGTCTGCATGAAGTGCTGATACCAGTACTGGGCACCGCCTGAGCCGCGAACCTTCTCGATCACCTCCTGATTGCCGCGCAGATTGTTGATGATGGCAATGTTCAGGATGACCATCCGCTGCACGCGCTCCGGCTCCGCCAGGGCCATTTCCTGGGCCACCACGCCGCCCCAGTCGTGCCCCACCAGCTGGAACCCTTCGATGCCAAGTGCATCCAGTAGGGCGATCACGTCCCGGGCGAGGTTCTGCTTGCGGTAGTGTTCCGCGCCTTCCGTGCGCTCGCTGTCACCCAGACCGCGGAGGTCCGGAGCAATCACTCTCAGGCCGGGGTTCAGGTGGTCACTGACCGGAGCCCAGCACCAGGAACTCTCAGGCCAGCCGTGGATCATGACGACCGGGGTTCCGGCGGGGTCGCCGCCTTCACGCCAGGTGAAACGGCCGCGTTCGGTATCAATGGACCGTGCAGGGCTCAGTGACATGGGTCTCCCTCCTTGGCATGGATCAGAAGAAAAAGAGGATGGACTGGCCGATCACCACGGTGAACAGCAGCGAGGCCAGGGTCCCGATCAGGACGTATTCCGCGAATTCGCGCTCCTCCAGCTGGCGGAACCGGGCGAAGCCCTTGGCAGCCAGTATGAGCGCGATCACGTTGTAGTTCTGGGCGAAGACCACCACCAGGTAGATGAGCCAGCGTTCCAGCATGCCGATCACGCGGCCGGCGTTGTACTCGCGGTCGTCCACGGTGTCCGGCTCGCCGTGGCTGGAGGTGGTGGGCTCCATCTGGAAGCGGTGGAGCAGGGCCCGGATGGCCAGGTTGGTCTCGTTCGCCACCAGCAGGAAGCCGAGCAGACCCAGCAGGGCTGGCCGCAGCACCGCCGGTGGATGCGCGGGCAGCAGCCAGGAGCCGGGCATCCCGTAATGGGCGGAAAGGAAGGCCACTACCGCTACCAGTGCACCGCCCGCCAGGCGCCCCTCGTTGAGTCGTTCCTTTGGCATCCAGGCCTCGGAAAGGGCAAGCGAGGCGGTCACGGCTGGAATGAGGGCCAGGGTATGCAGCCCCGGTGTCAGCACGCCGATCAGCACCACCTGGACCAGTGCCAGGCCGGTCCATTCATGCGTGGGCAGGGGCCGGTCCCGGAAGGTGAACCAGAGACGGGTGAGCAGCCAGGCATTGAGGAACAGAAGAATGGCCATGGGAACTCCGTTTCAGTCGGTGCGCGCCAGGGCGTTGTTCATGCGCCCGGTCAGGGCCTGGGTCAGCTGGATGGCATGTTCAAGGCCGCCCTCACGAATGTTCTTGTACACACTCTGTTCCGTGATGTCGAGATGGTCGGCAATGGTCCCCGCTTTCCACCCCTGCAACAGCAGCCGCAGGATGTCGAGCCGGTTGGGCCGCCATTTCCGGAGCTGGTGGTCCAGCAGGCCGAGGGCGCTCTCCTGCAGGCCATCGTCCTCCGGGAGGCCAGCCACAGCAAGGATCCGTCCGTCTTTCTTCATGCGTTCCAGCAGGTCACGTGCCTGGTAGAAGGCGGGGCCGTCCATGCCGATGGCCTGTTCCGGGTTGATCCGGGTGGTGATGGGCCCGATCCCGAGAGCAAAGCGCAGCCCGACTGGATGCAGTGCCCTCAGGATGGCGAGGATGTCCGGGAAGACCCGGTCCGCACCCTTGAATACGGCCTGGAATTCATCGCCGAGGGTGATGGTGTAGGGGGAGGCCAGTCCAGTCCTATCCTTGTGGAGCGTGTGCAGCTCGGCTTCCAGCAGTGTCTGGACCTGCCCGCGGTTGGCCAGTTGTCGGGAGCCGATGACATCGGCGATCATCACCAGGTGGTTCATGGTGCCAGCTCCAGTGAGCGTGATCACAGAGTAAACCATATCAGGTTATTTTGTCTTTTTAAACCAAAATGGTTTAATTGAGTTTTTTAACCCAGAACTGTATTACAGGGACGATTCATGCGTTACGCCATCCACCAGATTGATGCCTTCACCGATCGCCTCTTCGGCGGCAACCCGGCGGCCGTGGTCCCCATGGACGAATGGCTCCCGGACGAGACCCTTCAGGCCATTGCGGCGGAGAACAACCTGGCCGAGACAGCCTTCGTGATTCCCGGCGGGGAGAGCTGCAAGCTGCGCTGGTTCACGCCCACGGTGGAGGTGAACCTGTGTGGGCATGCCACCCTGGCGGCAGCCTATGTCCTGTTCCGCGAATACATGCCCGAACGCCAACGCATCGACTTTGAAACCCGCAGCGGCACGGTATCCGTCATCCGTTCCGGGGATGTGCTCAGTCTCGACTTCCCGGCGCGTGCCGGCGAGCAGGGCGCCGTCACGGCGGAACTGGAAGCGGCTCTGGGGGGCCGGCCGGTGGACGTGCGGGAGAGTCGTGACCGGATGGTGGTATTCGAGGATGAGGCCACCGTGCGCAACCTGCGGCCGGACCTGGCGGCGGTCGCCGACCTGGATACGTTTGCCGTCATCACGACGGCACCGGGAACGGACGTTGACTTCGTATCGCGCTTCTTCGCACCCGGCGCCGGCGTGCCCGAGGATCCGGTGACGGGGTCGGCGCATTGCACGCTCATCCCCTACTGGGCGGAACAGCTTGGGCGCCATCATCTCAGCGCCCGGCAGGTTTCGGCGCGCGGGGGTGAGCTGGACTGCGAGTGGCTCGGCGAGCGGGTGCGTATCGGCGGGCGCTGCGTGGAGTATCTGCGCGGCAGTATCGAGGTCAGCTGATTTCCCGCCAGGCCAGGCTCTGGAGCTCGGAAAGGCTGTGGACGTACTCGACCTGCTCAGCGTTCTCCACGGTGCCCTGCCTTGCCCGGCGCACGGTGGCTATGGCGGCTTCCGGTTCATGCCCGAACTCAACCAGCAGCCGGGCGGCAACCGTGCCTGTGCGTCCGAGACCCGCACGGCAGTGAAGCAGCACGTCCTCGCCCTGGCGCAGCCGCTCCCGCACGACCGGCCCCGCCTCGGCCCAGGCCAGTTCAAAGGCGCTGCCCGGGGCACTGAAGTCCCGGATGGGCGCGTGGAACCAGTCAAACCCGCGGGCGGGTACGGTTTCCGCCATGTGTGGCACACCCAGCGTCCGGAGCTCGGGATCCTGGACCAGTGTCACCATGGTCCGGGCGCCCCAGCGTCTGATGGTGTCCAGATCCTTATCCAGATCCCGCTGGCCGCCCATCAGGCCCCAACCGCGCAGGTAACGGCCCGGGCAATAGCTCATGCCAATGCGCCCCCGGGTCTCCGGGGCGCGGATAACATCAATGGGCAGCGGTTCCAGCCAGGACAGCGACATGGGCCAATAATGGCCTTAGTCTGGGGGGATGTGAAGCCACAATACCGGAGGCACAATGAAATACCTGTTTGAGGTCCATATCCGCGAAGGCCACACGGCGGAGGAGTACGCTGATGCCTGGGTGCGGGCGAGCGAGATCATCCAGCAGGCCGCCGGCGCTCGGGGTACAGCACTGCACCGGAAGATGGACGACCCCAATGTGCTGATCGCCATTGCCGAATGGGACAGCAAGGCGGACCGGGATGCCATGGAATCGGAGCAGGATCCCAGGGTGGCCGAGATCATCCGGAGTGCCTCCCACCTGTGCGATATCCGCCCCATCGGTGAGTTCGATGAGCCCGAATGGGTGGTGATGCCGCCGGGCGGAGGTGAATCGTAACTTGTCAGCCTCGCCGTTACGGCTAACATGGGGTTACAGAACACGGAAATCTGAGCCATGACCCGACAGATCCTCTGCGCCCTGGCGCTTCTCACCCTTGCTGGCTGCGCCAGCACCGGCGGTTCCCTTCAGAAGCCCACTCCTGTCACGTCCCGGGGCGATGCCGTGGACCTGACCGAGCGGCAGACCGTGCACAGCATCCTGATGGACCAGTACGCCAAGTGGAAGGGCACACCGCACCGCATGGGCGGCATGAGCCAGAATGGCGTGGACTGCTCCGGGCTCGTGCACCGGACCTTCCTGGCCCGCCTCGGGCATGATATCCCCCGCACCACCCGGCGACAGGCCACAGTGGGGCGCACCATAAGCCGTGACCAGCTGCGCCCGGGTGACCTGGTGTTCTTCAAGACCGGTTACAAGACGCGCCATGTGGGCATCTACATGGGGGATCAGCAGTTCTTCCACGTTTCCTCGAGCCAGGGTGTCTCCCTGTCCAACCTCAACAACCGCTACTGGGCCTCCAACTACTGGCATTCGCGCCGGTTGAGCGGCGATTAACGGCCAGAACAAGCCCTCCATGAGTGCCAATGCCGGATCTGCGTGTGGTACCGAACGGACACCGGTCCGGCATTCTTCTACGATCCTGATTTCAGATCCCATTTCAGGGGTGCCCGGAGGTCGAAGGCATGACCCACTATGCAGGTTTTGTACCCTATACGCCGGATGGCGCCAACCCCCGCAGGCTGCTGGAGCCCTCCCGTTCCTGTATTGAGGCCATGCTGTTCGAGGAGCGTGAGCGGGCCAGGGTAACGCTTGATTCAATTGGTGATGCCGTGATCAGCACGGATATCCGTGGTCGCATTACCTACATGAACGTCGTCGCGCAACAGATGACCGGCTGGTTGTTTGAAGACGCCAGGGGTAAGCCGTTTACCACGATCTTCCGGGTTCTGGATGCCAACACCCGAGAGCCCGTCGGTAATCCGGCCGAGAGGGCGATTCAGGAAGACTGTATCGTTGCGCTCGCCGCCAACACCCTCCTGGTCGACCGAGAAGGTGAGGAAGTGGCGATCGAGGATTCGGCAGCGCCCATCCATGATCGGCAGGGTCGGGTCTCAGGGGCCGTCGTCGTGTTTCACGACGTGAAGTTCTCCCAGGCCATGACGGACCGGATGGCCTATCTGGCCCGCCATGATGCGCTGACCGGACTGCCCAACCGTACAGCCCTCAGCGAAAGCTTTGATCATGCCACAGCACTTGCCAAGCGGCATCATCGCAAGGTGGCGCTGTTGTTCGTGGATCTCGACAATTTCAAGGAAGTGAATGACACACTGGGTCACCAAGCCGGAGATGAGCTGCTGGTGAACCTGGCGCGCATGCTGTCGAGCTGTGTTCGGAAAACCGACACTGTCTGCCGTTACGGGGGTGATGAGTTTGTTGTACTGCTCAGTGACATAGAGCGCCTCGGTCACCCTGGGCGGATGGCCAGGAAACTGCGGCGGGCCGTTTCGGAGCCCGGCCTGCTGGAAGGGTATGGAACTACACTGACACTGAGCATTGGCATCAGCGTCTTCCCCGACGATGGCCTCACCATGGAGACACTGCTGCACCGAGCGGATGACGCCATGTACGCTCGCAAGTCCCTGTCCCGGGCGAAGGTGGCAGCCGCTACCACGCCCCGGAGCACCGGGAGTCCATCACGGATGGCGGGTTCACTGGTCCGGCGCTCATGAGGGTGCCGGGATCCCCTGCAGCCGATCCGTTTCACGCTTGACGGTGGCATAGCATTCACAGCACATCTGCTCCAGGGTCTCCCGGTCCAGTACCCAGATGCGGCCGCGCGAATACTCAATAACCCCGGAACGCTGAAGCTTGCCGGCCGCCTCTGTGACGCCCTCACGCCTGACGCCGAGCATATTGGCGATCAACTCCTGAGTCATGACCAGTTCATTGGTCGGCAGACGATCCATGGAAAGCAGCAGCCAACGGCACAGCTGCTGTTCAATGGTGTGGTGACGGTTGCATACCGCAGTCTGTGACATCTGCGTGATCAGCGCCTGTGTGTAGCGGAGCAAGGTCATGCGCATATCCGGGTCCCGGTTGAACCCCCGCTTCAGCTCAGCGGCTGGCAGGCGGTAGGCGGAACCGGCACTCTGGACCACGGCCCGGCTCGGGGTACTCTCCCCACCCATGAAGACAGCAATGCCCACCAGTCCCTCGTAGCCGACGACCGCGATTTCCGCCGAGGCACCATTGGTCATGACATAGAGCAGGGAAATGATGCTGTCTGTGGGGAAGTAGACGTACTCCAGATCCTGATCGGCCTCATAGATAACATCGCCCAGCTTGAGCTCGACCAGCTTGAGATGCGGAATGAGACTTTCCCGGGCTTCCGGCGTCAATTGAGTAAGCAGGCGATTGTCGGTTGGCTCCGCAACGGGCGGTCTGTGGGGCGACATGCTGACCTCGATACGTCAGGGGTACCCGGCACCGGGTATCCGAATCATTCAGGGAGGCTTAATGCGAGAAGCGCTCTTCTGGTGTCACTATAGGACAGTTTATGGTCCGTTATGGGTGATTATTTGCGATAGAGGCCACAAATCGAGTGGTTTGAGCCCTTAACGTCATGAGCGGGCATCTTATGCGGGGGTGGGGAATGCCGGAGCCGAATGGATCGGCCCCGGCTGATGCGTTAAAGATTGGCCGGCCTTCCGGCATCGGGAAGGCTGTAATCGCAGACACCCTGGGGGTGAATCGCCTTCAGGCGCTCGACCTGTTCCGGTGTGAAGCGGCGGCTGCCGTAGGTGCCATCGTTCAGCGCCCTGGAAACCGGCTTGAGCTGGCACTTGAACACGTCCCCGGTAATCGGGCCACCCGCCTCAATGCGTGACGTGGTGTAGACCGGGAATTCCCGGGTGCAGGCGCCTTCGCCACCGTTATCCAGGATGCCGCTCCAGACGTTCCTGCCGGAGGCAATGACATTGCCCTGATAGCCGAAGCAGGTATCCACCGCTGTCTCCGGCCGGTTACGGGCGATACGCCGTTTCGGGTCGCGCAGGATATTCCCCATCCATTCGTCCATCACCCGGAGCGCCTTCAGCGTCATATTGAACTGGGAGCCCGGGTAGGGTTTGGGGCCGATACTGGCGAACCAGATCGTCTGGTGTCTGGCCGTTCCCATCTCATTGCGGATGCGCTGGCGGGTGGCGAAGGACTGGTGGGCGTTGTGCATGTCCAGGATGGGTTCCATGTAGTCCCGGATATCCAGGATCGGCATCCGGATGTCGCCATGGAAGATCATACCGGTCTCATAGAGAGAACGGATTGCCTCCAGGTCGCCTTCGTGGCGTGGTGCCGGCTCGCCGTTATCGCTGAGCATCATGTTCCGACGGCTCCAGGGGTCGAAGTTGGCCGGTGTGGGCTCGCCGATGAAGGGGAAGCCTTCCTGGACCGCTTCGCTGCTCGGCTTCCAGCCGCCCACCTCCGCGTTGACCTTCAGGAACTGATCGGCTCCGATCTCGCCGCTGCGGAATGCTTCCAGTCCGTACTGCACGCCCACGTTGTCCACGGCGCGATTGGCGTAACCGTCCTCGCCGATGCCGTAGATGTGGCGCAGGTCATCCATGTGGGTCCACTCGATCTCCGCGATGTCGGACTGGGGTTCCCAGCGCTGCATCTCCGGCACGCCGCCGAAGTTGGGATTGAGCACCAGTGGTGACAGGCCCCGCCAGGCCGGTACGCACTCGGTCATGCCCGGGGCGGCGGCAAAGCCCAGCGCACGTTGGATGTCGAAGAAGGGATTGCCGAGGAAGTTGGTAGCGTTCAGCCCCACCAGCAGGCTGCGGTTGTCCGTGACCTGCCAGAACGGGTTGTTGCGGTCCGTGGCATCCATGTAGTGCTCCAGCAGCTCGCAGTCACCCACGTGGATGGTCTGGGTGACCATGTCCGGATAGGAACGCTGGGGAATGGCCGCATCGAGCAGGTCCGGATGGTTCTGGCCGTAGACGTACTGCTGGATGGCGCCACCGGAACCACCAAGACCGACGGTGTACTTCGGCACGCCATAACGCTCGATGAAGCGTTCCTTGGTCATCAGTGCGGTCTCGCCGCCCACCTGCAGGTTGTAGTGCACGTCCGTGCTGTTGCCGGTGGAGTAGGCAATGGCGTGGCCCAGCCCGAGCACGTCCTCGTTCATGGCCAGGCGCTGGGACCACTCGCCCTGTGTATGGCCGATGGCGACGCCGCCCTGGAACTGGTAGACGAGGCGCCCGTTCCAGCGGTGCGTATCGGTCCCGTCGTCATTGCCGATGCGCTCCGGGTCCACCAGCATCGCGTAGCTGTAGATGAAGCGGTTGATGGTCCCGCGTTCTACGCGCACCACAAAGTCGACGGTATTTCCGTCAATGGTCTCAGTCTGCGCCAGGTCTGCCGGGCGCTCTCCGTCTTCCGGCCAGTCCCGCCATTCGCCGCCCGTGGTGCGGTAGGAGTAGGTGATGAAGGGCTCGATGGCGCAGTTCCTGCTGTAGCCGATCACGGTGTCGCCGGCGTCGTTATAGACCCTGAAGCCTGGGGGCGTTGCGGCATCCACTTTGGGTTCAATGCCGAATTCGCTGGGCGTCATGCAGATGAAGGGCGACTGCTGCGGGCCGGAGAAGACCGGACCGGAAACCGGGTGGTTGGTCAGGGTCAGTGTTCGGACGTGGCCGAAACGGTCGTGGACCAGGTTCAGCTCATTGTCGCCCTCATTCAGGCCCTCGATGACGCCCTCCAGCCGCCAACGGCTGGCCTTGAACGTATTCAGGTCGACTGGGGAGCCGTTCAGCGTCAGAGAGAGCCGTTTGCGCTGCCCCGGGGGCGCCTTGATGGCAATCCGGGCGTCGCCGCCGGTCACCTGCTGCGGGTCGCTGGAGAGAACGGAGAGCTCGATGTTCCAGAGCAGGCCGGGTGGCAGCCTGAAAGGCCCCATGGCAAGCGCCGTGGTGGCACTGAAGAGGAGAGCCGCCATGATGGTGGCGGTAAGGCACGCGGACACGATTATTCTTGGCATTGTCGTTTCCCCCGATGATGAAATACTCCCTGTAAAGCGCCCGACAACTGCCCGACTTCATCCTGGAAACACAACGCGCTTGCCATCGACTTTAAACGGACGTTAATCATCCGTCGAGTCTCTTTATGCATGATGGCAGCCGGTAACGGAAAGGCGAGGTGAGCGACTGAATGTTATTCACGATTGGCTATGAGAAATCCGGATTCCCGGAGTTTGCGGAGGCGCTGAGCCAGGTGGGCGTTACGCGCCTGATCGATGTTCGGGTCCAGCCCCATTCCCGGCGCCGTGAATTTGCCTATAAGCATCTTGGGCCCGCGTTGGCCGAGCATGGCATTGGCTATGAAAGCTGGCCGGTACTGGGCGCACCGGAAACCGCCCGGGACGCGGCCCGGCAGGGCGACACGGCCACATTCAACCGGCTCTATGAAGCGCACCTGGATACTGACCCCGCCCAGCAGGCGCTCAGAAGCCTGATCGACCTGGCCCGGACTGAATCCCCCTGCATGATGTGCTACGAGCGCGATCCCCGGCAGTGCCACCGGTTGCTGATCGGGGAGCGGGTGCAGGCTAGAGCGGACCTTGAGATAAGGGATCTGTTGCCATGAGTCTCGGCCGCTAGCGCTTGCGGATGGAGCCTGCATCCAGCATCTGCTGGAACATCTCATCCACTGTCTCCGGAAGTGGCCGGTAGCTCATGCCCAGTTCCTTTTTGCTCTTCGTGTTATCGAACGAGGCCGGGTAGCCCACGTTGCGGCTGATGAACTTACGGGTGAGCGCCTTGTTGGCGAGCGGGCCGACCAGCCAGAGCAGGGACTTGGGCAGAGTGCGCTTGGGGAAGGGCCAGTCGTTGCCGAAGGATTCCCGCAGGATGGAGGCAATCCCCATCAGGCTCGAATCGTGGCCGGAGGTGATGTAACGGCCCTTCGCTTCGTGCGTGAACGCGGCGCGCACATGGGCCTCGGCCACATCACGCACGTCCACCAGGCCGAACGCCAGGTCCGGCGCACCCGGCTTGAGAGTGCCGTCCGCCATCTGCTTGAAGATGGAGAAGGACTCGGAGGTTGCGTCCGGCTTGATGCCCGGGCCGAGCACCAGTGATGGGTTCACCGTGACCAGCTCCCAACGGCTCTGCTGCTCCGCGATTTCCCAGGCGGCCTTTTCCGCTTCGGTCTTGGAGTAGGAGTAGGGCTGGTGCTCCAGGTTTGATGAGGTGTTCCAGTCCGCCTCGGTGAAGACGCCGGTTCTGCTGTTGGCCATGTCCGCGTTGTCGCCATAGATGGCCGCACAGCTTGAGGTCAGAACCACGCGGCGCACACTCTCGGTGGCATTCACGCTGTTGAGCACGTTGCGGGTGCCTCTCACGGCCGGGTCGAGCAGGTCGCGCTGCGGGTCCGCCACGCTGGCAATGAAAGGCGAGGCGGTGTGGAACACGATCTCGCAGCCCTGCATGGCGTCATGGTAGGAGCCATCCTCCAGCAGATCCCCCTGGAAATACCGGATCTCGCCGGGCTGCTCGGCCGCCAGGGCATCGAGGTGGGCCACCTTGTCCCTGTTTGAAGGATCGCGAACCGCCGCGTGAACGGTATGCCCCTCCTTCAGCAGCGCCTTCACCAGCCAGCCGGCGACATAGCCAGTCGCGCCGGTTACCAGTACCGTGGTGGGTTGTGTCTGATCCGTCATGACCCGGTCTCCTGTGGGCATCTCAAAGTGCGTCGAAGGTTCGTGAAGCGTGTCGCTGGACAGCATACCGGTTCTGTTTGTCTAAGCCGACCGTCAGTCCGGACATGGGAAATGATGCAGACTTCGTGAAAGGATGAGCCGATTATGAGTGCTATTCGGCTCATTGGGTGAGCCGAATACGTCCGTTTTTCGGCTCACATCGAGTGAATCGCTCAGGAACGACACCAATGCCCCTTGCAGAAAAAATCAGTCTCACGGCAGCCTTCATCTTCCTCATGACCGGCCTGTTGACCGGGATCTGGAAGTACGCGGCCATGACCGCCAGCCCCAAGGCGACCGCGCCGCGGTACGTGGACATCGCCCATCGCAGCTCACTGATGTACAGCTTCGCCGCGCTGGTGCTGGCAACCTTTGCGCGCTACAGCATCTATCCCGGCTGGCTGAACACCCTGGCAGCGGTGGCGGCATTGAGCTTCTTTGCGTTCGCGATCAGCACCTACATCGTTCATGGCCTCCTGCAGGACACCAGCAACCAGATGCGCAAGCCGCACCGCCTGGGTAAGACAACCCTGCCACCCTGGGTAATTCACGGGTTCATGGGGCTGTTGATCGTGGCGGAAGTGGGCGGGGCCCTGGTGCTGGGGTCCGGGGGCCTGATCGCGATCTGGTAGACGCTGCCATTGGGCACTATGCTGAAACCTGATGACAGCAGGAATCGCACACCCTCATGCCGGTAACGTCCATATTCCCTCGCCTGTTCAAAGGACCCGCCGCCCGACGGTGGCTGATCGTGTCGATGGGCGTTGCTCTCCTCGTTGCGGTTGGCGAGCTTCTGATCTGGCAATTCGATGCCAATCACAGAGCAGAAACCGAAAAGGAGCTCTTTTCTCAGCTGGTCGATGCGCGAGCGCTGATGGAAGCCGAGATCAGCGAAGGCCTCTACATCACCATTGGTCTGGCGAGTTTCATCCAGAGCCAGAACGGCCAGCCGGATTACGGTGAAATTGAAAGCTGGATGGCTGCGCTTTTTGGGCAAACATGTCATCCCCGCCTCTTTCAGGGACCAGATCTTCGACCGGTTCGCGAGGGCGGACAGCAGTGACAAACGCCGTAACCAGAGTGGCACGGGCCTGGGGTTGAGCCTCGTTCGGGAGCTTGTGTTTGCGATGGAAGGTGATATCGCGGTTGAGTCCGAGCAGGGCCAGGGCACAACGGTCAGGGTCCGCCTGCCCCTGGCGGGCACCTGATCCCGCATCAAGCGTGGTCTGCACGGACATTACCGGCTCCCGCCACCGTTTGAACTGCTTCTCAAAGAGGGCTACGTTGGTTGCAGAGGTCGGGGTCGGCCAGGGACTTTGATCGGGGTCGGGCGGTATCGATGAATCTAACCCAATACAGTTTTACCAGCGGTGATTCCGGGCAGGGAGTCAGTGCAGGTTCCGGCGGCGGGCATGGGCATGCGTTCACGATCCTGTTGATCGAGGATAATCCTGCGGATGCGGATCTGTGCCAGTTCTATCTGGCCGATGCTTTTGGTTCCCGGGCGAACGTTCTTCATGCCAGCCAGCTTGCCCAGGTCGAGCCGCTGCTTGAACAGCATGCTGTCGACATCGTGTTGCTGGATCTGGGACTGCCCGACAGCTCCGGCGTAACCTCTGTAATCAAACTCCGGGCCATTGCCCCTGAGATTCCCATCATTGTGCTCACGGGCAGCCGTGATCAGCAGCTGGGCGTCCGCGTTATCCGCGAGCATGCCCAGGATTTCTGTGCCAAACAGGACCTCAGTGCGGCGGTTCTCTCCCAGGCCATCCGCCACGCCATGGAGCGCCATCGCCTTCAGACCCAGTATGCGCGGATCCTGGAGACGAATCCGGACGGCATGGTGGTTATGGGTGAGGACCTTCAGTTGCTCTTTCTCAACCAGGCGGCCAGCCATATGCTTGGGCTGAGGGCGCCTGAGGACATCGGTACCCAGCTGAGCCAGGACCTCATGGGAGAGGAAGGTGAAGAACTGGAGCTGGCTGGGGGGCGTGTGGCCGAGGTGCGCCGGGCAACGCTCGACTGGAATGAGACTCCGGCAACACTCGTCGCCTACCACGACATCACCGAACGCAAGAAGGTCGAATGGAAACTGAAACAGCTGGTGCAGTTCGACCAGCTGACAGGGCTCAACAGCCGGAACCATTTCTTCGATCACACCGACCGCCTGATTGCCCATGTGGACCGTGAAGGCGGCATGGTGGCCGTGCTTTACATCGATCTGGATCACTTCAAGAACATCAATGACACCCTGGGCCACAGTGCCGGTGACGAGCTGCTGCAACTCGTCGGGGAGCGCCTGTGCCAGAACAGTCGAAGCAGTGACTTTATCGCCCGCCTGGGGGGCGATGAATTCGCGCTGGTGCTTTCGGATGTTGAACAGCCTGATGATGCAGCCCACGTCGCCGAGAAACTCATTGAGGTGTTTCGCGAACCTGTGAGGTTGAGCGAAAGCAGTGTCGGGGTTGGGCTGAGTATCGGTATCGCCACTTATCCCCATTGCGGTAGCTGCGCCCAGGAACTGTACTCTGCGGCTGATACCGCCATGTATCAGGCCAAGGAGCGGGGGCAGAATCACTACCAGTTTTTCTCGGAACAGCTGCAGCGTGATGTGGAGACCCGGCTTGTGCGGGAGCAGGCCGTGCGCCAGGTCGTTGCGGACGAGACCCTGTGGCTGGCCTATCAGCCCCAGATACGCGCGTCGGATGGGCAGGCCGTAGGCGTCGAGGCCCTGCTGCGCTGGCCCGGCGACACCATACCGGTCCTGTCCCCGGCGGACTTCATCCCGGTGATGGAGGATGTGGGGCTCATCGAGCGTGTTGGTTACTGGGTTATGAAGCAGGCGGCGCAAATGGCCGTCGCGACGGAGCGGGAACTGGGGATTACACTGCGGATGGCGGTCAACGTGTCCATGCGCCAGCTGTACGACCCGGGGCTCTTTGACCAGATCGCCGGTGTCCTCGAGTCCACTGGACTGCCTCCGGGGAACTTTGAGGTGGAGCTGACCGAAAGCTCCATCATGGCGGATCTTGAGCGCACCTGTGAAACCCTTCGGCGGCTGCGGGAGCTCGGTGTCTCCATTGCCATTGATGATTTCGGCACCGGCTACTCTTCACTCAGCTATCTCCGCAAGCTGCCAGTCGACGTACTCAAGATTGATCGCAGCTTTGTCATGGAGATCGGCAGCAACCGCCAGACGGAAGCCATCATCGAGAACCTTCTGGGCCTGTCCCGGGCACTGGGCCTGCGAGTGGTCGCTGAAGGGGTGGAAAATGATGAGCAGCAGGCGTTCCTGCGCGGTATCGGGTGCGATTATCTGCAGGGGTTCCATATCGGCAGGCCCGTTGAGCTTTCCCAGTTCCATGGCTGGCTGAGGTCGGCCGGGAGGGAGGGCGATGAATGAGCTCGAGGCGGAAATCCAGCGGTACCGGGACATCATCGACGCATCACCCTCGGCCCTGGTACTGGTGAACCCCGCCGGGGAAATCGTTCTGGTCAATCGCGCCACGGAACGGCTGTTCGGGTACGAGCGAGAGGAACTCCTGGGCAACTCCGTGGAGATGCTGGTTCCCGCCTCCGTTCGGGGCTCCCACCATAAGTACCGGGAAAGTTACCTGGCCACGCCCGAGCCCCGGATGATGGGGCAGGGCCGTGATCTCTACGGCATGGGCCGGGACGGTGAGGAAATTCCCATCGAAGTGGGCCTCACCCCCATCCACATGCCGGATGGCACCCATGTGCTCAGCGCCATCATTGATCTCACCTACCGCAAGCAGGCCGAGGAGGCGCTGGCGCGTCAGGCCGATGAGCTGGCGCGCTCCAATGCCGAGCTGGAGCAGTTCGCGTATGTTGCCTCCCACGACCTCCAGGAGCCGTTGCGCATGGTGCGCAGCTACACCGAGCTGATGGAACGCCACCTCGGGCAGGATCTGGACGAAAAGAGTGCCAAGGCCATGAAGTACGTGGTGGAAGGGGCGGAGCGGATGCAGCTGCTCATCGATGACCTTCTGCTGTACTCACGGGTGGGGCGGGGTGAGCTGGAGATTTCCCAGGTGGACGTCAATGCCGTGGTCAACCACGTGCTCAACCTGCTCAGTGTCACGCTGGCTGAACAGCCCGGGGCGAGCATAACCTGGGATGAACTGCCAACGGTCAGGGCCTCCGAATCCATGCTGGTCCAGCTGTTCCAGAACCTTATCTTCAACGGCCTGAAATTCCACGGGGAAGAGCCGGCCCGGGTTCATGTCTCCTGTGAGGAAAAGCCGGCCGAATGGCTTTTCCATATTCAGGACAATGGCATCGGTATCGACCCTCAGTACGCGGAACGGGTCTTCCAGGTATTCCAGCGTCTGCACGAACGGGACCGTTACCCCGGGACGGGGATTGGTCTGGCTGTCGCCAAGCGCATTGTGGAGCGCCATGGTGGCAGGATCGGGTTCGAGTCCCAGCACGGAACGGGTACGCGCTTCCATTTCTCACTTCCAAAGACGCCGCGCACCGGAAAAGGGGAATCCCCATGAAGCCACAATCCGAGGCGCTCGAAATTCTGCTGGTTGAGGACAACCCTGCGGATGTGGACCTGATCCTGGAAAGCTTCGCCGAGACCGGTAACGGCACCCGTCTGCACCCGGTCAGGGATGGCGAGGACGCCATGCGTTTCCTGCGCCAGGAGGGCGAGTATGGAGAGGCGGGGAGGCCGGATCTTGTCCTGCTCGACCTCAATCTGCCCCGTATGGACGGGCGCGAAGTTCTGGAGGCCATCAAGAGCGATCCGGAGCTCAAGGTACTGCCGGTGATTGTGCTCACCTCCTCCCAGGCCCAGAAAGACATCAACACCAGTTACGAACTGCATGCCAACTGCTACATCACCAAGCCTCTCGGGCTCTCACAGTTCTATCGGATCGCAGAAGCCGTTGAAGGGTTCTGGCAGCATGTGGCGGTTCTGCCAAGCGAGCGTTGAGTTCGGTACGCTTCGAGGGCAGTGATCCTAGTCCCCGCTGGCGTTCCCCCAGTGGGGATAGTCGGATCGGAGTTTGCGGACACCGTAGTGCGCCTCGATCCACTCGATGAGACGCGGGGTAAGGTTGAGGTCCCGTGGCTCGTCGGCCCCGTTTAGATCGAAGGTCCGCTCCGCACCGTCCGGTGCCTGCAGCCGCAGGTTTCGTGGCAGGCGGGTCACCGACAGGTCAATGGCCCCGGCACCGTAATGGTTGGAATGGCGCGCGCCGTGGCGCGTGGCGTAGACCACGTTATAGGCCTCAGCCATCTCTTTTGCGGCCTCAATGGTGGTCCGCCAGCCATCCGGATGCTGCCACTGGATGGGGATATCCAGATCCCATTCCCGGTTGAGCCGATCCAGTTCCTCCACCCGTTGCTCCACCTGCGCCCGGGTGCTGGCCCGGCTCAGGGTGAAGGCCCCATACATCAGATACCCCCGCTCGCGCCGGCGGACGGTGGACAGCACGTGGACCTCGGCCCCCTGGTCACGCAGCTGGTCAATCAGCTGTTCGATGCGTTCTCGGAAGTCGCCGCCGCCTGCCGCCTCCAGCGCCCGCAGGCGCTCCGTCTCATCGGGTGGATTGGGATAACGTGCGCTCCAGCGCTCACCAAGCGGCGCGCCGTCCGGTGCAGGATCGAGATCGGGGGGCCGAGGAGGTGGCGCGATAGCCAGCGTCTGACCGCCGTAACGGCGGGGCTCGCCTTTGAAGACGTCATCGGGGTGCAGAAGGATGCCCGCCCGCCGCGCACGGCCGGAGTGCACGCGCACGCGTTCCGGCTGGGCTCGGGCCACATCGTCCAGGAACAACAGGAAGTCCCGCCGATCAATGGCCTGTCCGAGTGACTCCCGCAGCGCACGGATGAGGGGGTCCTCCGCTGGTGTGGCCGCCAACCGGCTCAGCCGTTGCTCTGTCAGTGGCTCCGCCGCCAGCGTCACATCCAGCGAGGCCAGGGATTGCGCGGCCGCCGCCAGGGTTTGCCGCCCCTCGTCTCCATTCGGCGAGGGCAATACATCCCATTGGCGGTTGGTCTTGAGCGTCTCGGCAGCCCAGGTGGGCGCGGCGGAGATGGCCAGGATTACGGTTAGCGTGGTGAGGGTTTGCAGGTATCGCATCTGGGGTTCATCAATATGGGGGAGCCTCGCTTGAACAAAGCTCCCAGGGTCATTTCTGCTCTCCTGCTTGTGCCTGAAACCTGCAGACACAGAGCAGGAGCTTACAGCCGGCCATCATGTGCTATTTTCCAGTACTTTAAGGTTTTGCCAATAGTGTAGAGTAAGCCGAAAGTGGCCAGCGTTCGCACTTGGGGCGTGATTATAGATGGAAGGGAGCAGGAACCATGCGTTTGTCCAGCCCAGCATTTTCCGAAGGTGATCCCATTCCCTGGCAATACACGGCCCCGAAGGCGAACGAACTACCTCCGCTTCAAATCCAGGACGTTCCTGAGCAGGCATGTAGCCTGGTACTGATGATTGAGGACGTGGACTCTCCGCTGGGCACGCTCACGCACTGGATGGCCTGGAACATTCCACCCGATACCCAATCACTGGACGCGGTGAATCTGCCGGCGGAATGCTGCATCGGCAGAGACAGCTTCGGGAAGATAGGCTACCTGGGTCCCATCCCCCCTGAGGGGCGCCATCATTATCGATTCTCGGTGCTGGCCCTGGACACCAAGCTAAAGCTGGAGGCTGGTGCCACCCGTCCTGCACTTGAGCGGGCCATGAAGGCGCATGTTCTCGATCAAGCCGCCCTGAACGGCATCGTTGATGCCAATCCCTCTGAAAAAAACGGTGGGAAGGACTGATGGCACGCGATCTTCGACCAGCCAGACCAGAGCGTTTCTTTTCAACGGTCAATCCGACAGTCTTTGTCGCCTCCGCGGTCATTGTCGTGGGCTTCGTGCTGTTTGGTGTGGGCGCTCCCGAGACGGCAGGGCGGGTGTTTGGGGAGATCCAGGGATTTATCACCGAGTATCTGGGGTGGGTGTACCTGCTGGCTGTCACGGTGTTCCTGGGGTTTCTGGTCTGGTTGCTGTTCAGCCGCTACGGAAGCATCAGACTGGGCGAGCCCGACGCCCGTCCCCAATTCGGTAAAGCCGCCTGGTTCAGCATGTTGTTCAGCACCGGCATGGGGATCGGCTTGGTCTTCTGGAGCATCGCCGAGCCCATTCTCCATTTCCAGAATCCGCCGACGGGGGAGGGTGGAACACCAGCGGCGGCACGCCAGGCGATGATCTACACCTTCTTCCATTGGGGGCTGCATGCCTGGGCGGTGTATGTTGTGCTGGGACTCTCGGTTGCCTATTTCAGCTACCGCCATCACCTGCCACTGACCATCCGTTCGATTTTCTACCCCTTGCTGGGCGATCGGATCTACGGGCCCATCGGCCACCTCATCGACATCCTGGCCGTGTTTGGAACGCTCTTCGGCCTCGCCACGTCGCTCGGCTTCGGCGCCATGCAGCTCAACACCGGGCTCAATGTGCTGGTGGACCTGCCCGTCTCCAAGTGGTCCCAGGTGGGGATCATCGGTTTCATTACCGGGGTCGCGGTTCTGTCGGTGATTTCCGGCCTGGACCGTGGCCTCAAGTGGCTGAGTGTGTTCAACCTCGGGCTTGCCCTCGTCATGTTGCTGTTCGTCCTGGCGCTGGGACCCACGCTCTTCATTATCCGCTTCCTGCTCGATGCGACCGGAGGCTACCTGACACAGCTCATCGAACTCAGCCTGTCCACCGACCCCATGGGCGGCTCCGAATGGCAGAAGAGCTGGACCATCTTCTACTGGGGATGGTGGATTGCCTGGTCCCCCTTCGTGGGCATCTTCATCGCCCGGATCTCCCATGGCCGAACCATCCGCGAGTTCATCGTGGGCGTGCTGATGATGCCAACCGCATTCGTGCTGGTATGGATGGCCACCTTCGGCGGCACCGCCCTCGAGATGGAACTGGGGCAGGGCGGCGGTGGCATCGCCGAGGCCGTCGCTGAAGACACCACAGTGGCACTGTACGTGACCCTGGAGCAGCTTCCCCTGGCCGGTATTACCTCGGCACTTGCCACACTGCTTATCGCAACCTATTTCGTCACGTCTTCTGACTCGGGCACTCACGTGGTGGACGCACTGATCTCACGGGGCAGCAAGCGTTCACCACGTCGTCAGCGCGTTATCTGGGGGATTACAGAGGGCCTGGTCGCGAGCACGTTGCTTCTGGTGGGCGGCGCGGGTGCGCTCGACAGCCTGCAGACGGCTTCAGTAACGGCCGGTCTGCCGGTGGCAGTGATTCTGGCGTTCGCCTGTATCAACCTGCAGCGGGCGCTGAAGCGGGAGTATCGTGTTGAGGGTGTCGAACCGCCCTGGGGGTGAGGCCGATGAACATACCATTGATCCGGGAGCATACATGTTGAGTCACAAAAGGCGCCAATACCTGTCGGCCGCGTTCATGGTCGGTGTTGTCATCGCTCTCTCCGCCTGTGACAACGGCGTGGAGGAGAGCGAGGAAGCCACGACAGAAGCCACGACACCTGAATCCGAACAGGTTGCCATTCCACCCCGGATTGACGAGGGCGCCGGAGCCCAATCGATGCCGGCCTTTCTGGACATCCCCGCCGGGCCCGAGCGCAAGGAGGCTTTCTTCGATTACCTCGCGCCCATTGTGGAAGCCGTCAATGACTACATCCACCACCTGAACAGCCATCCGGTCTACGAACCGTTGAGGGAACGGCGGGCTCAGGCGCGCAACAAAGGCCAGGCCCCGGAGGGGAGCGATCTTGCAGCGGGTCTTGAGAAATACTCCGCCAAGGGTGAAGGCTACATCCGGCTCATCCGCCGCGTGATCAAGGCCAACAACCTGGCTGCTCCCCATTGATCCCTGGCCCAACTCATCGAACAATGGCGATGAATCATTCGATGGCCGGCTTGCTCTATGCTCAACTTTCTCCCCAAACCCTTACTCGGCGTACTGAACTCCCTGCTGCTCGCGGTGAACACCGTCTTCTGGTGTGTGCTGCTCTATATCCCGGGCATACTGAAGCTGATCATCCCGATCCGTGCCTGGCGGGTGTTCTGCATCCGCCTGATCATCGGGATCTCGCAGTGCTGGGTGGCCTGCAACAGTGGCTGGATGCGCCTCACCCACCGCACCACCTGGGATGTCTCCGGGGTGGAAGGGCTCAGCCGCGAGGGCTGGTACCTGGTGATGAGCAACCATCAGAGCTGGGTGGATATTTTCGCCCTGCAGCACATCTTCAACCGGCGCATTCCGTTTCTGAAGTTCTTCCTCAAACAGGAGCTGATCTGGGTGCCGGTGATTGGGCTGGCCTGGTGGGCGCTCGACTTTCCGTTCATGAAGCGCTATTCCCGGGAGTATCTGCAGAAACACCCGGAGAAACGCGGCGAGGACATGGAGGCCACCCGCCGCGCCTGTGAGAAATTCCGCTATACCCCGGTCAGCGTGATGAACTTCCCGGAAGGTACCCGCTTCACCCCCGAGAAACACGACAGCCAGAAATCCCCCTACAAGCATCTGCTGCGCCCCAAGGCCGGCGGCACCGCCTTCGTTCTGGAAGCCATGGGCGACACCCTCTCCACTCTGCTCGACATTACCATTGCCTACCCCAACGGCCGCCCCGGGCTCTGGGAATTCATGTGCGGGCGGGTCACCCATATCGTCATCCGTGTTGAGCAGGTGCCCATTCCACAGCATCTGCTGGGCGGCAATTACAACGAGGATGAAAACCACCGCCAACAGGTCAAGCAGTGGCAGGAAGCACTTTGGGAGCGCAAGGATCGGTTGCTCGATGAGTTGAAGTCAAAGGATTAGCGCTCCGGCAGCTTTTCCAGATAGCCCTTTAAAGCACCCTAATAGAAATGGTGGCGCGGATTTGAGAGGCGGGTGAGGGGGCTCTCAGGTAGATAAGGCCGCCGGGTGGAACCGGCGGCGCTTTCGGTCAGCGCGAGCCCGGTCGCGGCTCGGCTGTCGCTGGGCTACTTGTTGAGGTACGCCGCAATCTGGTCCTTAAGTGCCACGCGCTTTTTGCGGGCATCTTCCTCTGTGGGCGTGGCCACCGGCTCAACTTCCGTTTCCATACGGTGAATGGTGCGGTTTATTTCGTGGTACTCATCCACCAGTTCGGCAAAGTGTGCGTCCGACTGTTTGAGCTCAGAGATGCGATCGGTGTGTTCCGGGAATTCTTCCGCCAGTTCGTGCGGGGTGTGACTCATAGGGTCTCCATCTTACTCGGTGATTGGCGTCAAAGTTTTTGATCGCAATCACCAGTCTGCCATCACTGCGGAGAGCTGTCGTTGCAGATTCTCAATCCTGGAAACTCCGGTTGGTGCATGCTCTTTCGGATGAAAGGTGACGAGATCATCTTAACGAAGATGACACGGAGCGAAGCTTAGGGTGGACCCCGTAGTCCTGTTGGAATTGGGAGAGGAAAACCGTGCGCATCAGAAGTGATATCGGCGTCATTTCGGATACCCATGGCCAGGTGAGGCCCGAGGCCCTGAGGGCTCTGGCCGACTGTGAGCTGATTCTTCACGTGGGTGACATCGGCAAGCCAGGGGTTATGGATGCCCTGAGCGAGCAGGCGCAGGTCGTGGCGATACGGGGCAACGTGGACCACGGGGACTGGGCCCTGGTCTATCCGGAAACGCAGGAGCTCACCGTTAACGGCCTACGTATCCAGATGGTCCATCGTCACCAGGACATCAAGACCCTGTTGCCGGACAGATCCTGCGATGTCGTCCTGTTCGGGCACTCCCACAAACCCTTCAACGAGACCCAAAACGGCGTGCTCTATTTCAACCCGGGTAGCGCGGGCCCACGCCGCTTCAGCCTGCCTGTTACGGTTGGGCTACTACGGGTTACCGATAGCGGTGTGGAAGGTCAGATCCAGGAACTGGATGTTCCAGGACCCCGAAAGCGTCGATGATTGCGGATCTTGCGGTCTTTCTTGCCGTGGCGCCGTTTCCCGTTACTCCCGGATACCCGCATCAAGCATTGTACGGAGCGACTTCCTCTGCGATACGCGGTAAGCGCCCGTAAATCGACCCACTTGCCCCAGGCGCATTGATCAGCTCTTTTTTGGAGCCGGCTCCAGGTCGGTATTCCAGGGCAGCAGCGCCTCAAGCTTGTCGACGGTGTCCGCCTCGCCGATATGCTTGAGGATATGATGGATGTAGGCCGACGGCTCCAGGTCATTCGCCTTGGCCGTCTCGATCAGCGAGTAGCAGCTCGCACTGGCGTTCGCCCCTCGCGTGCTATCGGCGAACAGCCATGCCTTACGCCCAAGTGCGAACGGGCGGATGGCGTTCTCGGCCAGAGCGTTGCTGATCTGCAGGTCCCCGCGCTCGCAGTAACCCACCAGGGTCTCCCACTGGTTGAGGGCGTAGTCCATGGCCTTGCGGGTCAGTGAGCCTTTTACGACCTTGTCAGCGTTGTCGTCCAGCCAGCTCTTGAACGCCTGCAGCCGGGGCAGGCTTTCGCCCTGGCGGATGCGATAGCGTTCGTCATCGCCAAGGTCGGTGATCCGGCGTTCGATGGCGTAGAGCTTGCGGATGTGGTTCAGTGCCACATCGGCCTTGGACGTTTGCTGTTGGCCCTTGCCTTTCTTTTTCGCCGGCGCCGCTTTCGAGGCTTCGACGAACTTGCGACGGGCGTGGTCCCAGCAACCGATCCGGGTGATGGCGTTATCCCGACACACCTTCCCATAGCCGGAGTAACCATCGGCCTGAAGGATGCCATTGAAGTCATCGAGCAGGCGCACGGGCACGCTGCCTGCCCGTGAGGGGTCGTACTCGAACAGCACCGTGGGCTGGCCCGGTGGGCCACCGCGCGTCACCCAGATCCATTTATCGGACTGGGCGGTTTTGCCGTCCTCCTTGAGCACCTGTAGGCGGGTCTCATCGGCCTGGATGTAATCACTGGTGTTCTGGGCCTCGCGCATGAGGTTGATCAGTGGCTTGAACACCTCGTTCAGCCGGATGATCCAGTGCGCCATGCTGGTGCGGCTGACCGGATGCCCGAGTCGCGCCAGCATGGTCTCCAGCCGGTACAGCGGCAGCCCGTCGGCGTATTTCGAGGTGATAATGTGGGCCAGCAGCGAGGTGGTGGCCATGCACTTGCCCAGCGGATGCACCGGGCGCGGCGCGCCCACCACGGCCTCTTCGCCATCGTCGTGCTCGAACACGGCCCTTTCCTGCCAGTATTCGAGCACGTTCAGCTGCGCGGGGACGTATTCCAGCTCTTCCTTGACCTTGGTGAAGAAGGTCTTGCTCGCACCGGCCTTTTCCTCGTCGCTGAGGGTCAGCTCGATGCGCTTGCGCCGCAGTGTGTCCGAGAACCCGCGCTGGGCGCGCTTGCGCGCCGGGCGCGGTGGCTCATCTGGATCCGGTTCATCGTCGTCGTCCCCAGCTTGCTCGCGCAGGGCCTCGATCTCGGCTTCCACCTCCGCCTCATCGAACAGCGTGATCTGGTCACGATGCTTCTCGCTGCTGGCGGCGAACTTCTGGAGGGTTTTCAGCCGCAGCAGCTCTTCGAGCAGATCAATGCGGGTGTCGCGCTGCTGTAGGGCCTGCTCTTTCGAGGCCAGCGCCTGGTCCCTGGCGTTGAGCTGCTGCTGAAGATCGCCGATAACGCCCATCAGCTCAGCGGGCGAAAGGCCGCTGAGATCGGGGGCTTGAGAGGCGTTATCAGGCGTTGATTTCATTGCGAAATGATAGCAAAAACAGCGCCCTGGCGCACGCAAAAACGCCTATCCGAGCGCCTCGTAATGCAACGCTTTATGGCCCTTGAGAAGGGTGATGTCGTAGCCATCCAGAAGCCAGTTGATCTGCTCACCGGTCAGCGCCATCAGCTGATCCCCTGGGCCCGGCCACTTGAACCGTTCCTCGGCCAGGGTCTTGTAATAGAGCACGAAGCCGTTGTCTTCCCACATCAGGCACTTGATCTTGTTGCGCTGGCGATTGGTGAAGGCGTAGAGCGCGCCGGTGAACGGGCTGTGCCCGAGCTCCTGCTCGACGATCAGCGCCAGGCCATGGGCCTGCTTGCGAAAATCGACCGGTTCCCGGTACAGGTAAATCTCCGGAAACCGGCGCGACGGGCGTAGATACCGGTGACGCATCACAGTTGGCTCAGCACGGCGCTGAGCAACTCAACGTTGCCCGCATGCAGGCCGGTGATCGACACACCGCCGGGCAACGACACGGTCAATCCATCCGCGGTGTCAGCATCTGCCACCGGCGCGACCCGGGTGAATCCGGCGCCAGTCTGTGACTCGCCCTCGGGCCGCAACTTGCGGCACCAGTAGCGGAACTGGTGGTAGCCGAGGGCGTGTTCGCGGCAGAAGGCGGCGCCGGAAAGCTCGGAGGCCGCCCACTCGGCCAGAATCTGTTGCCAGAAATGATGCCGCTCGGTGCGGGTCATACCGATTCCTCCAGTGGTTACCAGGATGGAATCAGTGTGATGGGTGCTCAGACCCGGGGGTAGGTGTCGGTTCTCTGGCGCTTACGATACGCGAACCACGCTGCACCTGCGCCTCACGCAGTTCGTATTCCATCTGCAGCTTCAGCCAGAACCGTTCGCTGGTGCTGAAATAGCGGGCCAGGCGCATGGCGGTATCCGCTGTAATGCCCCGATTTTCGCGCACGATCTCATTCATGCGTGTAGCGGGAACGCGCAACGCTTTCGAGAGCGCATTCACGCTCATGCCCGTGGGTTCGAGATACTCTTCGCGGAGGATCTCACCCGGATGGATAGGGCGCATGCCGTTGTCCGTCATCAGTCTTGCCCGTCCGGAAAAACGTCTGTGTTTCCTTACACCGAAAGCTTCTGATCATTTGTTGAATGTATAACGTTTAACGGTAAGCGTCAAAAGGGCACAATGAATTAAAGGCGTAGGGAAAGACGGGCGTAAGCTGACCCTGACCCCGTTCATGAAGTAGGCTCTTCCATAATGACGGAACACAACCAACAACGCCCAGTAACCGACAGCAAGGAGGCTGTATGAGTGAAATTGTGATTTTTGAAGACGAGAGCCAACCGGTGGAGGTCCGCTTGGAAGGTGAGACTGTCTGGCTCACCCAGAAGCAGATGGCGGAGCTTTTCGGCAAGGATCTTCGTACCGTCAACGAACACGTTGGCAATGTGTATCAAGAGGGGGAGCTGGACCGGGAGGGAACTATCCGGAAATTCCGGATAGTTCGCCAAGAGGGCAAACGACAGGTCCAGCGTGCCGTTGAGCATTACAATCTCGATGTCATTATTTCCGTGGGCTATCGAGTCAAATCCCAACGGGGCGTGCGCTTTCGCCAGTGGGCAACCCGCGTCCTCCGCGAACACCTGACCCAGGGCTACAGCCTCAACGAACACCGCCTGGCACAGCAGGGTCTCTCCGAGCTGGAGCAGGCCGTGGAACTGCTTGGCCAGACGCTCACCAGGCAGGCGCTGGTCTCCGATGTGGGGCAGGAAGTGGTAAGCCTGATCCTCGGCTACGCGCGCACCTGGCGCCTGCTTCTCGATTACGACGAGGGTGGCCTGGGTATTCCGGAGGGCGCGCGCCCGGCACGTGGTGTACTGAACTTCAACGAGGCTCGTCGCGCCCTGGATGCACTGGCCGGGGAGCTGCGGGAGCGAGGTGAAGCCAGCGAGCTGTTTGCCCGGGATCGAGGCGAGGGGCTCGAAGCCATTCTGGGTAACCTGGAACAGAGCATGTTCGGTGAGCCCCTGTACAGGACCCGCGAGGAACGCGCCGCCCATCTGCTGTATTTCGTCATCAAGAACCACCCCTTCTCGGATGGCAACAAGCGCTCCGGTGCCTTTCTGTTCGTCCTCTACCTGCGCCAGGAAGGCATGCATCTGACCCTGAATGAGCAGGGCCTGACGGCCCTGACGCTGTTGATTGCAGAGAGCGACCCTAAAGCCAAGGATCTGATGGTGCGCCTGGTGATGAACCTGCTGGCAACGGATCCCTATTAAACTTGCAGAAGCGCAGAAGTGGGGCAGTTGGTTGGCTGGAATTGAGAGAGGCAAACCGTGCGCATCAGCAGTGATATTGGCGTCATTTCAGATACCCATGGCCAGGTGAGGCCCGAGGCCCTGAGCGCTCTGGCTGATTGTGAGCTGATCCTGCACGTGGGTGACATTGGCAAGCCAGAGGTGATGGATGCGCTGAGCGAGCGGGCCCACGCCGCTTCAGCCTTCCCGTTACGGTCGGTCGAATAAGGGTTACCGATAGCGGTGTGGAGGGCCATATCCAGGAACTGGATGTTCCTGAGCCCCGTAGGCGTAAGTAATGGTCGAGCTCGGGTAGCTTGATTGCTATACGCAATGTGCGTATAGTTTTGTGTAGAGGACAAGGAGTGTCATGAAAGCTGTTTTTATCGAACTTCCTCCGTTTGAGCGCCATCGAAGTGATTATCTCGATGACTTGAGCTTCAAGGAGTTGCAACGGGATTTGATGGAAAATCCCGTAAAGGGAGACCGGATCCAGGGAACGGGAGGCCTGCGTAAACTTCGTTTCAAAGGGAAGGGCAAGGGCCGGCGTGGCGGCTTGCGGATTATTTACTACTGGTTCGTTGACGGGCAACAGTTCTGGCTATTCACGCTGTACAGCAAAGGCGAAATGGCCAACCTGACTGAAGATGAGAAAAAGGTCCTGAAACGACTGTTGGAGCAGGAAAAGGCTCAAAGAGGCGGGAGGTAGCCCCATGAAACGTAACCTGTTCGAAGAATTGAGCGAGGGCTTTGACGCTCTTGAAAAAGAACGCGAGGGTAAAATTACCCTGCGCACTCACCAGGTTAAGCAACAGCCAGCGCCTACGATTTCCAATCAGGAGATTCGGGAGCTGCGCGAAAGCCTGAATCTTTCCCGTGGTGTATTTGCCGCTCGACTCAGGGTGTCAGCGCGTACCCTGGAGAACTGGGAGCAGGGTCGAAGTAATCCCCCCTCCCATTCAGCGCTGCTGCTGCGCATGCTTCAGAAATACCCGGATACCCTGGAGCGCATGGAAAGCGTTTGATCATTTCAGGAGCCACGGCTTTAGCTCACCCGCAGCCAAGATCCGGGAACCTCTCCAGTGTTTACTTTAGCGGGGCTTGCCAGTGTTCCTATCTAACCTCTGTTACATAGCTCTGGCTCATGCACAAGAACCCGCGTGCTCGTAAAAGGGCTGATCCGAGTGTGTTCCGGGCATTGATAGTAGCCAGCGCCTTCGAGATAAGAGCTGATGCCGAAAGCAAGCGGCTGGGAAAGCACACCAAAAATCACACCCACAAGGCCGATCCATAGGAACGGCCTGAACAGTTCGTTGACTCGGCGCTGTGTGAGATTGAGTGGGCGAGCCGCGAGACCGAGGACTGCCATAGCAAACACGGACAGCAGGCCGAAAACCAGTAGGGGCAATGCCAGATGAAATGATTGGACTGTCACGATGGGCCCTGAACTGACGATAGGCCGGTAAAGGTCGTTCAGGAGCCCGTCGTATGCCCGAGGCAGGAAATACCACCAACAGAGCCCAATCAGCACAAGTAAAGCAATGCAGATGAGCACCACCCACCAGGTGATCTCCGGCTTGGGATCAGCCTCGTTGAGTGGATTACTCTCTTTAGTTGTTTTATCAACCATCATCGGGCCACCTGATAGAACCAACCCGGGTAATGCTGGTCCCTGATCAACTCTCGAATGAATTCCTTACCCGTTCTTTTGGTGTATTCCCAGATAGAGTCGGCAAGGGAATCAATCGCATCGTCGAGTGCTCTGCGAGTTGTTTTTCGGGCTCGGCAAGGTAACTGACGAAGTCTCGCCATTCGAGCCTCCATATGATCAACCGCCTGGTCGAGGGTTGCCTCCATTTCGTCAATCATTCGAGACGTAAGGCCAAGCTGACTGTCGAGTTGATCCAGAGCCAGGCCGGTAAACAGGCCAACGGCTGCTACTGCAACCATGCCAGCGGCAACTGTGCCAAAGATTTTAAGACTTACAGCGGCAGCGGCGCCTGTAATCAGTCCGCTAATGCCCACCTTCAGAAGGTCGGAACCAATCGAGCCAGCCAGCCACAGAAACGTCTTTTCATCATCGTGAACGTACTGGAATATCCTAAACGGCACGAGCAGGGAAATGGTCAGGATGCCGCCCTTCCTGAGGGCGCTGGCTACACCGATACGCCCTACACCAAAAGAGAGAACCTGAGGGTTGGTTGCCAAATACCGAGTGCCCTTGAAAACCCTCCGAACGCGGGGATTTCCCTTGAAGATGATGTAGCGCCGCCCCTCGTAGATCTGCTCCCGATATTGACCCAGCCCTTTGAAGTCCCGAATAAGCTGCGCGGCTTTTCCGCCATCCATGACTGCCGATGCGCTACCGAGCATGTCGGCCATCAGACCTTCGACACGTTCACGAGCCTCCGGACTGGCCGGCCAGGAACCATTGTTGACCCGCTCCCAGATCTGGTCGGCTTCCTTGCGGGTGAGCTTGTTGCTCTTGACCTTCATTTCGAGCCAGTACGGCAGAAGGTCATCCTTGGCGACGATCACCCCGTCCTGTCGGTTATCGGGCTCGCGCAGGGCCTGGTTGATCTGCTGGATGGTTCGGCTATTGCCGCAGGGCATGGACGACCTCCTTGTGTCTTGTCTGGTGAGATAGTGCAGCAGTTCCGTTTGCAGAGGTAGAAGTTACGGGCGGCGGGTATCCGTGTCAAGCGAAGGTCCTCCTTATGGCATCTTATGATCCTCATCGCCCTGTTCTCTGCTAGGCTCATTCAAGACCAGTTTCCAAACGGGTCAACTCCACTGTCCTGCTCAAAGGAACAGAAGCTTAGGAGATCTCCAATGGGGAGCCTGACTGATCAAATTCTTCAGCTCATCTCCAAATCACCCGGGATGACTGATCGTGAGATTACAAGTCAGCTACGAGGCGCCAGTGCTCCTCAACAACCTGTTAATCAGACTGCGCGGGGATTGGAGTCCAAAGGAGTTGTCGTCAGGCAAAGGCGCGCAGATGGCCTGATTGGGAATTATAAAGGCAACGCTGAACGTCATGAGGCGCATACTGGCAGAAGCCAGCAGAAGAACCATGACCTGGAAGCGCTATCCGAAGATGAGATTAAGGAGATGCTGAATCAATGGCTTCAGCATGCCGGCTGGAGTACTCAAGTCGCCTGGGGCAGCGTGCAGGGTATTGATATAGATGCCAATCGTGGTTCCGAGCGCTGGATCATTGAAGTGAAAGGACCGGGGTCGAGATCGCCAATGAGGGTTAACTATTTTCTCGGGATCCTTGGAGAGACGCTCCAACGGATGGATGATCCTAATGCTTCATATTCTATCGCCCTGCCAGATCTGAAGCAGTACCGCGGTTTGTGGAATCGCCTCCCGGACCTTGCCAAATCCAGAACAACGATTTCACTTCTGCTTGTTGGTCTGGATGGGAGCATTGAATGGCTCGAATAGCGTCGCCAGACTGAGTTCTTAACCAGAGGTTGGCCTGCTATGGTGTCGGCCAACAAAAGCATCCTACCCATCTTCGGCGCCGAAGCCTGAATCCAATAGGAAGTTTCATTCACGATGAACACCACCGAACAGCAATTCCTCAGCGACCTCGACGACAAACTCTGGAAAGCGGCCGACCAACTCCGTGCCCACCTGGACGCCGCCAATTACAAACACATCGTCCTCGGACTCATCTTCCTCAAATATGTCTCCGACTCCTTCGAGGAGCACCAGCGCAACCTGCTGAGTCAGTTCAAGGACGAGCACCACGAGTACTATCTGCCGCCCGAGGATTTCGACGACGACGCTGAATACCAGGAGATGCTGGCGGAGGAACTGGAAGAGCTGGACTACTACCGCGAGCAGAATGTGTTCTGGGTGCCGAGAGAAGCCCGCTGGCAGACGTTGCGTGAAAAGGCCGCACTACCCACCGGCACCGTGCTCTGGCAGAACCAGCAGGGCGAAGACGTGAAGCTGCGTTCCGTCTCCTGGCTGGTGGACAACGCCCTGGACGAGATCGAGAAGGCCAACTCCAAGCTCAAGGGCATTCTCCCACGCATCAGCCAGTATCAGCTGGAGAACGAAAAGCTCATCGGCCTGATCAACTCTTTCTCGGACACCAGTTTCAGCAACCCGGAATACAAGGGCGAGAAGCTCAACCTCCAGAGCAAGGACATCCTCGGCCACGTCTACGAATACTTCCTGGGCCAGTTCGCCCTGGCCGAAGGCAAGCAGGGGGGGCAGTACTATACGCCCAAGAGCATTGTCACCCTGATCGTGGAAATGCTGGAACCCTACAAGGGTCGCGTGTACGACCCGGCCATGGGCTCCGGCGGCTTCTTCGTCTCCAGCGATAAGTTCATCGAGAACCATGCGGACGAACAGCACTACGATCCGACCGAACAGAAGAAGCAGATTTCCGTCTACGGCCAGGAATCCAACCCCACCACCTGGCGCTTGGCCGCTATGAACATGGCCATCCGGGGCATCGATTTCAGCTTTGGTAAAAAGCCCGCGGACACGTTCCTGGATGACAGGCACCCGGACCTTCGGGCCGACTACGTAATGGCCAATCCCCCGTTCAACATGAAGGAATGGTGGCACGCCAAGCTGGAAGGCGATGTGCGGTGGCAATACGGCGAGCCGCCCAAGAATAACGCCAACTTTGCCTGGCTCCAACACATGCTTCACCACCTGGCACCAACCGGCTCTATGGCACTGTTGCTGGCTAACGGCTCCATGAGCTCGGACTCCAGCGGTGAGGGCGAAATCCGCGAGCGCCTGGTGGAAAACGACTTGGTGGAGTGTATGGTCGCTTTGCCGGGTCAGCTCTTCACAAACACCCAGATCCCTGCTTGCATCTGGTTCCTGACTAAAGACAAGGCTAATGGGTTTGTGCTGGACGAACGAAAGCGCGACCGGCGCGGCGAGACCCTCTTTATCGACGCCCGCAATTTAGGCTATATGAAGGATCGGGTGCTACGGGATTTCACCGAAGAAGATATCCGCACCATCGCTGACACCTTCCATAAGTGGCAGAAGGGTGAGGGCTACGAAGACCAAGCTGGATTCTGTTACTCAGCCAATCTTGAGGATATCCGCAAGCACAACCATGTGTTGACGCCCGGGCGTTATGTGGGAGCGCCTGAGCAAGAAGAAGACGGCGAACCCTTTCCCGAAAAAATGCAAAGATTGACTGATCAATTGAAAGACCAACTCGTCCAGAATGACCAGATTACCTTAGAGATAAAACGAAACCTTGGAGATCTCGGTTATGACTGCTGAATGGCCCTTGGTGCGGTTGGGAGACTTAGCTTCGATTAAACATGGGTTTGCTTTTAAGGGCGAGTTTTTCTCGGAAGAGCCGACTGAGAACTTTCTCGTGACTCCGGGTAATTTTGCGGTAGGTGGTGGGTTTAAGCTTGATAAGGTTAAGTATTATGACGGACCTGTTCCAGATGAGTATAAGCTCCGCTCCGGAGATCTGATCGTGACTATGACAGATTTAAGCAAGAAAGGAGATACTCTTGGTTACTCGGGGCTAGTTCCATATGATCCGCGTTATCAATTTCTTCATAATCAACGTATTGGCTTAGTCTGTATTCATAGTAAATGTTTAGACAAGTATTTTCTGTATTTTCTGATGCGTACAAATGAGTACAGAAACCATGTCCTCGGTTCTGCAACAGGGTCTACTGTCAAACATACGTCGCCAAGCAAAATTGCTGCTTATGAATTTCGATTGCCTCCTCTCTCAATACAGAGCCAGATTGGCGAAACTTTGATGTCGCTGGAGAGAAAAATTGAACTTAATCAAGACGTGAATAAAACGCTTGAGCAGATAGCTCAGGCTTTCTTCAAAAGTTGGTTCGTCGATTTCGAACCGGTCAAAGCCAAGGTGGCTGCACTGGAAGCAGGCTGCACCGCAGAGGACGCGGAAAGGGTCGCTATGCAGGCGATGAGCGGCAAGAGCGAGGCCGAACTCGACGTCCTCAGAACCCAAAGCTCCGACCAGTACGACAACCTCGCCTGTACCGCCGCGCTATTTCCATCGGCGATGGTGGAGAGTGAGCTTGGGGAGATTCCGGAGGGATGGGATGTTGGCTCAGTTTCGGATATTGCTACTTTGGAAACACAATCGGTCAAACCTGAGAATGCACCAGATGAAGTTTGGGAACATTACAGCATCCCTGCTTACGACGATGGGCAGTATCCAACCTTCGACCTTGGCAAGGAAATTAAAAGCAATAAGTACCAAGTCCCGGATTCCGCAATATTGGTTTCGAAGCTTAACCCACGATTCCCACGTACATGGTGGCCTCTTGTTATCAATTCGAAGTTATCTGTTTGCTCTACTGAGTTCATGCCGTTTGTGCCCGTGGAAGAGGGATTGCGAGGTTTTGTCGCAGGGCTGGTTCTTTCAGAGCCATTCCAGCGGGGAATGTTAGAGCGAGTGAGCGGCTCAACAGGTAGTAGGCAGCGAGCTCAGCCCAAGGAAGTAAAAAAAATGCCTGTGATATTGCCGGATCGGGATCTAATTGAAGCGTTTAGTAAAAGAGTAACTCCACTATTTGAGAAAAGTGCACAGAATATCAAGGAATCAAGGATCCTATCTGAACTGAGAGATACCCTGCTTCCAAGACTGCTTTCAGGCGAGTTGACTGTCCCGGAAGCAGAAAAGCAAACCCCGGAACCCACCGATGTTTAAGATCGACACAACCTCCAACCGTATCACCTCTCTGGAGGAAAAACGCTTCTCGGAGCTTGGCTTTTCGGAGCGAAACCATCTGCAGGAATGGTTGGAGCATTTACCGGAGGCGTTCGGAGAGGAACTGCTGATTATCCAGAAGGAGTTCGACGGCTTCGACGACACGCGCGAGCGATTGGATCTTTTGGCGTTGGATAAGGCCGGGAATTTGGTTGTCATCGAAAACAAGCTGGATGACTCCGGACGTGACGTTGTTTGGCAGGCGCTTAAGTACGCCAGCTACTGTGCGAATCTCAGCCGGAATCAGATTGTGGAGATCCACCAGCGTTACCTGAACGCGCGGGGCGCCGGGGAAGAAGATGCCGCCGAGAAGATTGCTGAGTTTCTCGGTGTGGAGGATCTGGCGGAGGCCGACATCAACGGGAGCCAGTCCCAGCGGCTGATCTTTGTCGCGGCTAACTACCGCAAGGAAGTCACCAATACGGTTCTGTGGTTAATCCAGTTCGGTATTGCCTGCCAGTGCTTCAAGGCGACTCCCTATAAATCGGGCGATGAGCTCTTTCTGAATATCGAGCAAATTATTCCGCCACCGGAGTCGGAGGACTTCATGATTGGTATGGCGGTGAAAGAGAAAGAGAAGCAGAGTGCCAAGCACGAACTCCGCCAGAGTCAACAGCTTCGTCCTGCCTTTTGGGAACAGTGCCTGGAAGCCTTCCGTAAGAGTGATTGTCGGCTTTACGACAACATCAGCCCCAGCAAGGACCACTGGCTGGCGGCTGGGTCGGGCGTGAGCGGGGTGCAATATAACCTGATCTTTGGCAAGAGCGAGGCTCGGGTTGAACTCAGCATCCAGCGCAGCAGTGCAGAGGAGAATCAGTTCATCTACGATCAGGTGGAGGCTGAAAAGGACAAGCTGGAAGAGCAGTTTGGCGACGCCTTGGTCTGGTTGCCTCTACCGGAGCGCAAAGCGTGCCGCATCCAGTACGCGCAGCCCGTTGATGGCTTCGACCAGGAGAACTGGCCCTGGATGATTGACTGGCTGGTGGCGCACATGAAGCGGCTGGAGCAGGCAATGCGCGATCCACTCAAGCGCGTTGGGAATTCGCTTAAGAAGCAAGGCACCCGTAAGGCGGAGCCATGAATGAGGAACAACTGGAAAACCAATGTCTGGATTGGTTTCGCGAGAAAGGCTGGGAAGTCGCGCACGGGCCGGACATCGCACCGGATGGTGACAGCCCCGAGCGCGAGGATTATCGACAGGTTGCCCTGAAAAGCCAGCTCCGTGATGCAGTGAGTCGCATCAATCCGCATCTGCCGGAGGATTGTATCGAACAAGTGGTGGGCCAGGCCCTCAAGCCTGAGAGCCCGGACCCCATCGTCAGCAACCGCGCCTTCCATCGGCTACTGCTGGAAGGCGTCCCCGTTGAGTACAAGCGCAACGATGAAACCGTCTACGACCGCGCCTTCCTGATCGACTTTGAAGATGTAATCCAGAACCGCTTCCTGGTGGTCAACCAGTTCACCATCAAGGGCACCAAGCAGCCACGCCGCCCGGATGTGGTGTGCTTCATCAACGGTCTGCCCGTGGCAGTTCTGGAGCTTAAGAATCCCCTGGACGAGAATGCGGACATCTGGACCGCCTTCAACCAGATCGAGACCTACAAGAACGAGATCAGTGACCTCTTTGTCTTCAACGAGGCCGTGGTTATCAGCGACGGGCTGCATGCCCGTGTGGGTTCCGTCACCGCGCCTCAGGAGCGCTTCATGCCCTGGCGCGTCATTCGGCACGAAGACGACAAGCCGCTGGTTGAGTGGCAGTTGGAAATCATGGTGCGCGGTTTCTTCGACCGTGAACTCGTGCTGGACTATCTTCGCCACTTCATACTGTTCGAGACGGATGGCGAGCAGGTCATCAAGAAGATCGCGGGCTACCACCAGTTCCACGCAGTGCGAGAGGCAGTGCGGGCCACTGTCGTAGCGGCTGAGCAGCCAGAGGATCTTGCTGAGCGGCGGGCAACCTATGGTGAGAAAGTGGAGCCCGGTAGCAAGAAGGGCGGGGTGGTCTGGCACACCCAGGGCTCCGGTAAGAGCATTTCCATGTGCTGCTACGCCGGCAAGCTGCTCCAGAGCCCGGCCATGAACAACCCGACCCTGGTGGTGGTGACGGACCGCAATGACCTCGATGGTCAGCTCTACACCACCTTCTGCAATGCCCAGGAACTGCTCAAGCAGACGCCGGTCCAGGCGGATGACCGGGATGAGCTGCGCCGCCTCCTGTCGGAACGTGAATCTGGCGGCATTATCTTTACCACAGTACAGAAGTTCGCGCTGCTGGAAGACGAGAATCAGCACCCGGTTCTGAACGGCCGCCATAACATCGTCGTGATTTCTGACGAAGCGCATCGGAGCCAATACGGGCTCAAGGCCGTGCTCACGAAGGATGGCCGGTACAAGTACGGCTACGCCAAGCACATGCGCGATGCCATACCCAATGCCGCCTTCATTGGCTTCACCGGCACGCCCATTTCGCAGGAGGACAAGGACACTCGGGCGGTCTTCGGCGAGTACGTCTCTATCTATGACATTCAGGATGCCGTGGACGATGGGGCCACTGTGCCCATCTACTACGAGTCTCGCCTCGCCAAGCTGGACCTTAACCACGATGAGATCGATGCACTTTCCGACCAGGTGGACGAAGTAGTCGAGGACGAGGAGGACGTCGGCTTTCGTGAAAAGACTAAGGGCGAATGGAGCCGGCTGGAAAAACTGGTTGGTTCTGAGCCGCGCCTGAAGGAAGTGGCCGCCGACCTTGTTGCGCACTTTGAGCAACGCAACGCGACCCTGGATGGCAAGGCCATGATCGTGGCCATGAGCCGCGATATTTGCGCTCATCTTTACAACGAGATCGTGAGGCTGCGCCCGGAATGGCATGACGCGGATCCGGAGCAGGGTGCCATCAAAGTGGTGATGACCGGCTCCGCCTCGGACAAGCCGCTCCTGCAGCCCCACATCTATAACAAGGCCACCAAGAAACGCTTGGAACAGCGGTTCAAGAACCCTGATGACCCGCTCAAGCTGGTGATCGTGCGGGACATGTGGCTGACCGGTTTTGACGCCCCTTGTGTGCACACGATGTACGTGGACAAGCCCATGAAGGGCCACAACCTCATGCAGGCCATTGCCCGCGTGAATCGGGTGTTCAAGGACAAACCCGGTGGGTTGGTAGTGGACTACATCGGCATCGCCAACGAGCTTAAGCAGGCGATGAAGAACTACACCGAAGCCCAGGGCCGAGGCCAGCCAACGGTAGATGCGCATGAGGCGTATGCCGCACTCCTGGAGAAACTGGACGCCGTGCGGGGCATGTTTGCCAAAGGGCCGAAGGGCGAGGGCTTCGACTACTCTGGCTTTGAAGATAACCCGGATGCGCTGCTGCTCCCCGCCGCCAACTACGTCCTTGGTTTGGAAGATGGCAAGAAACGGTTCCTGGATGGCGTGCTCGCCATCAACAAGGCGTTTTCGCTGTGCAACACCTTGGACGAGGCGCAGGAACTGCGCACCGAGATCGCCTTCCTGAGCGCGGTCAAAGCGGCCATCTCTAAGGTCTCCAGCGTCGACCAGAAGCGCTCGGAGGAAGAGAAGAACTCAACCCTCAAGCAGATCCTGGACAACGCTGTTGTAGCCGGGGGCGTTTCAGACGTGTTCGAGATGTGCGGCCTGGAGAAGCCCAACATCGGCCTGCTGGACGATGACTTCCTGGAAGACGTCCGACAGATGCCTCAGAAAAATGTGGCTGTGGAGCTGCTGGAAAAACTCCTGAAAGACGATATCAAGTCAAAAACGGCCAACAACGTGGTGCAGGAGAAAAAATACGGTGAACGCCTCCAGGAAACGCTGCGCAAGTATAACAACCGCGCCATTGAAACCGCCCAGGTCATCGAGGAACTGATTGAGATGGCCAAGGATTTTCAGGAGCAGATGTCGCGGGAGGAGGACCTGGGGTTAAACCCCGATGAGGTGGCTTTCTTCGATGCGCTGGCGAACAATGAGAGTGCGGTTAGAGAGCTCGGAGATGAGACCCTGAAGAAGATTGCCCAGGAGATTACTGAGAAACTGCGTAATTCGACGACGGTGGACTGGCAGGTTCGAGAAAGTGTGCGAGCACGGTTGCGGAATCTGGTCCGCCGGACGCTTCGGAAGTACAAGTACCCTCCGGACAAGGCGAGAGAGGCTGTGGATTTGGTTATGGAGCAGGCTGAGGTGCTTTCGGAACAGTGGAGTGCAGCATGAACAAATGGACTCAAGGCGTGCGTTAAAAGGAAGAATGATGAATTCTATCGCTCCAAAAGATATTGGTGAAGGTTTCCTATTACGACTAGCTGAGCGTGTTGAAGCCCAGTCATCTCTTTATGTATCCCTGACTGGAAGTGTGGCTTTGAGATTTCCTTCTCCAAGTTTGCAGGTTCAGGGTTATGACTGGAATGAACAATTAGCGTCAGACCAGAGTTTTGACTTTATCGTACTTGACCTCCCTCTGGGGTTGAAGGCTGGTCGTGTAAATATCGGAGGCGCTGTACTAAGCGCCAGAAGGGGGTGGGTAGATCTCTATCACGGATTAAATAGATTAAACACCCAAGGTATTTGTTGTGCTTTACTTGAGCCAGGTGGCTTTGGGGTGAGAGGTGGAGCTGAGTATCTAGAGATTTTGAAACAAAATGGATTTTATCTTCAAGGGATTTTTGACCTTCCAGAGGGAGTCATTGATACCTCCAGAATTAAACCTATTGTGGCGGTTTTTGGACACCATTCCGAGGGAATGACCTATCCCGGATTTCTCATGAGCGCCCGAAAGCGCGTTTATTGGCAGCGTAGCCAGCGCCAGGATGACCCACAACAGCTTTCTCTGGTCAGATTCTGATCGCTGAGCGGGTCTCGAACACACTGCCCCCTTTCCCCCATTGGTTCGGGCCGGGGGCGCCCGTTGTTTCTATGTCGGAACAAGGCGGCCGACGAGCTGGCTGAGTTCATCCTTCCAGGGGTAGTGCTCGCTGATCATCAGCCGGATACGGCGGGTGTTGCGGATCACCACCGCCGCGACCTTGATCAGCTTCAAGCGCAGGTTGTGGATGCTCATGCGCTCGAAGCCGGTGTTTTTCAGATGCTGGCGCAGGCGCTCGAACAGCGTGTAGGCAAAGCCTGACAGCAACAGCCGCCACTGGTTTGCCCACCAGTCGGTACTGGAGGAGCGGTCTGCGAACAGATCCAGCTGCTGGTCCTTGATCCGGTTTTCCATGTCGCCACGGGCGCAGTACTGCTGGTAATAGAGTTTGGCGCCATCGTCGTAGCGTGAGCTGATGATAAAGCGCGGGTTAGCACCGAGTTCGCCATGCTCCAGCCGGGAGACGATCCAGCGCGAACGCTTCCAGCTTCGAGCCCGATACTGGAAGCGGTAAACGCCACTCATTTTCTCCCCGGCTTGCCGGTAATGGTGGCGCACCCGCGCCATTGGGATTTTGACCTCATCCAGCAATTTGCTGTTTTTGCTGAACCCGACCAGGTAGTCCACGCCGTTGCGGTCACACCATTCGAGCAGCCTGGGGCGATAGAAGCCGGCATCGCCGCGGAACACGATCCGGGTAGCCGGCCAGTGCTGGCGGATGAAGCGCACCAGCAGCGCCAGGATGGCCCAGCTGTGGCGGGCG